>JBAQKP010000236.1:0-11158 GCA_049301135.1 Moraxellaceae bacterium
GCGCAGACGATAATAACGAAATTCCGCACGGTTATATTCGGCCTGACCAGCCTTTAATTGATACTGGCGGCCATTTTGTAGATCGACAATACTGGCCTGCTGCTCAGGGTCAGTCACTCGACTGGCACGCTCGGCCAAAATCATCCGATCTGGCTGATCCGGTTCAGTCGCCCGCTGATAAAAAAACACATCGCGCAACTCACGCCGATCCTCCGACAGCGAGCCGGCATAAATCGTATATGCCCCACTCGACACAAACTCACCGGGTTTGACCAAATCAAAACCACTGCGCAGTGCCTGACTGGCCAACAACTGATCAGATTGCCGACTGCCCCATGACGCGCCGACCAGCGACAGACTGGCCTCAGCCAGCACCATTAACAGCACCAGCGGCCACAACATCCAGCCCAAACGCTCCCGACTGACCCCACTGCTATTGAGTACCGCCATCTCGTGATCGACGTATAAACGCCCGAACACCAGCATCAAACCGGCAAAAAATCCCAGCGGTAAAATCAGCACCAAAAACTCAGGCAAGCGTAACGCCACGATACTCAGCAATACACCAACATCAAGCCGACCTTGTGCCGCCACCCCAAAATACTTGATCAATCGCCCGCCGATCATAATCAGAGTCAGCAGTGCCGTGACCACCAGCGTGGTACTGGCAACCTGACGAATCAAATAGCGACGAATGATCAAAGCCGTACCACACTGCACAAAAAGTCAGCCAGTTTAACCGATTCAAACCGCTTACACAGCAAGCAGTGCATCCAATGCCGATCAGACGCGTAACAGGCTGTTCATGTGGCTCAGACAGTGCTTTAATCACGGCATACGCATTTGTTGCAACAAGGCCATTGATCCAATGAAAATCACCCTGCAAGACACTCTCGTCACCAGTCCGAACCGGCACGAAACACTGGTATTGTTGATCGACAACGAATCGCTACAGGTCACGCAAGCCGAACTCAGTAGCGCGCTTCAGCAGTCGCTCAATCAACAGATCAAACGCGCCAACTTTACCGGCAAACTCGGCGAAACGCTGGCGGCGTATGCGTTGCCCGATGCGAGTTTTGAGCAAATTTTACTGATCGGCATCGGCAAACGCGCCGACTTTAAAAACGGCCAAGCACAGAACCTTGCCACACAATTGTTTAAAGCCACTGCCAGCAAAACTGAACACCTGCTGATTGCGATTGATGACTTGCCGACCGCTTGTTTTGAAACCTTTAGCCTTGCACTGTCGAATGCCAGTTATCAGTTTGGCACTTATAAAAGTAAACCGACCGAAAACATGCTGAAAGGCGCGAGTTTTTACAGCACACAGCACAGCAGTCTGGTCGCAGGTCTGCAATTTACTCAAGCGGTACATCGCGGCCAAAGTCTTGCCCGCAGCCTTGCCAATCAACCACCGAATGTCTGCCATCCTGAATACATGGCTGAACAGGCGATTGAACTGGCGGCGCAATATCCCGATCTGCTGACTGTCACCGTGCTCGATGAAGACCAGATGCGTGAACTGGGCATGCATACCTTTCTCGCCGTATCACACGGCTCTGAGCGTGGTGGCCGCCTGATCACACTGGAATACAAAGGCAAAGCGGACGACAGTAAGCCGGTGGTGTTGGTCGGTAAAGGCGTGACCTTTGATACCGGTGGCATCTCGATCAAGCCTGCGGCGGGCATGGACGAAATGAAATTTGACATGGCCGGTTCAGCCTCTGTGATGGGCGTGATGCGTGCGCTCTGTGTATCGAAGCTACCGATTAACGTGGTCGGTGCGTTGGCCTGTGCCGAAAACATGCCATCCGGTCGCGCCACTCGGCCGGGTGATATCGTCACCTCGCTGTCTGGTCAAACCGTTGAAATCCTCAACACCGACGCGGAAGGCCGCTTGGTGTTGTGCGATACCTTGACCTATATCAAGCGCTTTAATCCCGAATTGGTCATCGATATTGCCACCTTAACCGGTGCGTGTATCGTCGCGCTCGGCAAAGTGGTGTCGGGCTTATTTAGTCCCGATGACGCGCTGGCCGCCGAACTGATCGACGCTGGCCAAACCCTGCATGATCGGGTTTGGCGTATGCCCGTCCTCGATGACTATCAAGAGCTACTCGACTCGCCGTTTGCGGATATCGCCAATATCGGCGGACCAACTGCGGGTGCAGTCACCGCAGCGTGTTTTCTGGCACGCTTCACCAAGGACTACCGCTGGGCGCATTTGGACATCGCTGGCACCTCGCACATCTCAGGCGCGGGCAAAGGCGCAACTGGTCGTCCCGTCCCACTACTGATGCAGTTTTTACGGCAACGTGCGACTGCCTAACTGATGGCTGACGTGGTATTTTATGTGCTGCAATCGACAGAACAGTCGGTTGCAGGCTTGGCGTGCCGACTCTGTCACCGGATCTCGATCGTGGCCAAGCAACCGCTGTTTGTGCGCTTTAGTCAGCCTGAGCAGATGGCAGCATTTGATCATTTACTCTGGTCATCTGCCGCTGATAGCTTTATTCCACATGCCATAGATGATGCGCAAGTCGCGGTATGCTTAGGTATACTGCAACCGCCCGCAGGCTTTATCGGCTGTTGTCTAAATCTCGCTGATGATGCCGCAGATGCGACCGCGTTTGATCGGGTGATTGAGATTATCGGCGCAGATGAAGTGACCAAACAGCTCGGCCGACAACGCTTTAAACACTACCGCCAACTGGGCATATCGCCACAAACCCATCAGGTCTAGGTGATGGATATGCGCAAGACACGGCATGTATTTTTTTGATGGCATAAGGAAGTAACCCAGATGGCCTTGGAACTTGGTCGAGATTTTTCAAAACGTTGGCTGACTGCACCCGACGTGGTGCGGCAACAGGTATTCAGTGAGCTGACACGGATTTGTCAGTTGCTAGAGCCTGAAACTGATTTTGCAACATGGCAACTTGAACAGGCGAATCTACCGTCACTCGAACAAGTGATGGCTGAAGCGATGCGGCAGCAGCCCAATATCAGCACCAGTCGTCATCTCACGCAAGCCAGTACAGCAGCGGCTGCTTTACCATTGGCCCTGAAAAAACGTTTTTTGCTAGAAGCAGACGACCTGATTGAGCAAGCACTTGACCCGATTCGACAACATCTGCGCACGTGGCTGCATGCCGAAATGCAGCGAATCATTGCCGAACAACAACCATCCTAGCGCGGATGGTTGCTGGTTTCACCAGCCCTCACATTCTTCTTCATCATTCTGTAACATTTGTTTCAGCTTTGTAGCATCGAGTGCTTAATTTTTCCAAAAAAAACACTAACTACGACTTAATCTTAAAACAAACATATGATTTTTATAATAAAAATAAAACAACAACAATGTATCTCAAGCGTCTTAGTCTATTTGACAACCCTCACAGGTCGGTATAACCTTAAAACATGTAACAAATAATGTTTTTTAAGCGACTTTTCTGGAGTGTTCAACATGAAAAAACTAGCGATTGTATCTGCCCTATTGGCAACCTTAGTAGCGGTAAACGTAGCACATGCCTATCAAGCCGAAATCGGTGCGAGTTACGAAAACACTGATATCGATGATACCGATATTAGCCCAACTGCAATTGCCTTAAATGGCAAATATTATCTATCTCCTGTAAATACACGCAATGCACCACTGGCAGAAGCAGCGTTTTTAGACAAGGCCAGTAATGTAGCACTAGGCTATACAAGTTTGGACTTGGATGTAGCAGGGGTTGATGTTGATCTACTTGGTGTTGCCGGTGAATATTACATTCCGAACTCACAGTTCTACGCCAGTGCCGCTCTTAACCGTACAGATGTCGATGGTGACAAGGGCAACGGCTTCGCGGTTGAGGTTGGCTATCTGCCAATCGCTGGTTTACTGCTTGCTGTCGGTGCAGCCGATCTGAGTGAAAGTATGGACCCAATCCAAGCCACTAAATACGGTACGTTAACCTCTCTGGGTGCAGTAGCCAGTGCTGGTGAAGACACTGCAGCAACTCTGCGTGCCAAGTACGTCTATAAAGTTGGCGCAAATGATGTCAATCTTGAAAGCAACATCGTGCTCGGTGATGAAACTGCCTATCGCGTTGCGGCAGATCTTTACCTTGATCCTACCCTGAGCATTGGTGCGAGTTTAGCTGACTCTACTTTCGATGAGAGCGACACTATTTTCGGTGTTCGCGCTCAGAAATTCGTAACGCCTACAATCGCAGTGGGTGGTTCTTATACCACTACCGATGGTGCTGATTCGTTTGGCCTAAACTTGACTAGCCGCTTCTAAGCATTAAGTTCTAAGCGTTTCACAAAAATCGCCTCTTGATGAGGCGATTTTTTTATGCTGCTTTAACGGATATTATGTTATGCGGCGATGAGTACCGCATCATCTTCGATTCTAACCGCATAGGTTTTTAGGCTGACCGCATCATCCTCCAAGCATTGACCCGTCAGCAGATTAAAATGCTGCTTATACATCGGCGAGGCGACCACATCGAAGCCTTTGAGGTTGCCAGTGATGCCGCGTGAGATGACGTTGGCTTGACTAAACGGATCAAAGTTGGCAATCGCATAGACGCGGTTGTCTTTCAGCCGAAAAATTGCCACTTGCTCGCCGTTGATCAAGGCCGACACGCCAAGCTCTGGGGTTAGGTCGTTGAGCGTACAGATTTTTTGGTACATGGTTTCAGTCCTCTAACATATGTGAATGCTGCTCTCCCTCTCCTATTGGGAGAGGGCTGGGGTGAGGGTGTTAAGCCATCTCAACCACTTGAATACGACCTGCTTTTTCCTCAGTGGTGGCAGGACGAATCTGACCACGCACGAGGGTAAACTGCACGTTTTCATCGGCTTGATCACTGTTAATAAACGGCTTAAAGCGTTTGAGTTGTTCAGGATCATTGATAGTGGTTTGCCATTCGCACTGATAAGTATCCGCGACATATTGCATTTGGGTTTCAAAATCAGCACACAAGCCCAAGCTGTCGTTGATCACCACGTCTTTCAGATAGTCCAAGCCGCCTTCCATGTTGTCACGCCAAACGCTGGTGCGTTGTAGACGGTCAGCAGTTTTGACATAGAACATCAGCATGCGGTCAACGTATTTAATCAAGGTTGCATCATCGAGATCACTGGCAAACAGTTCGCCGTGGCGTGGTTTCATGCCGCCATTGCCGCAGACGTATAGATTCCAGCCTTTTTCAGTGGCAATCACCCCGACATCTTTGCTTTGTGCTTCGGCGCATTCGCGGGTACAGCCCGAGACGGCCATTTTGATTTTGTGCGGTGCGCGCAGACCTTTGTAGCGGTTTTCTAGCACAATCGCCATGCTGACCGAGTCCAACATGCCGTAACGGCACCATGTCGATCCGACACAAGATTTCACGGTGCGCAGCGATTTGCCATAGGCATGACCGGTTTCAAAACCAGCGTCAATCAGTTCTTTCCAAATGGCTGGCAGGTCTTCTTTACGCGCGCCAAAGAGGTCAACCCGTTGACCGCCCGTCAGCTTGGTGTACAGGTTGTATTTTTTGGCCACCATACCGCAGGCAATCAGACCATCAGGGGTGACTTCACCACCCGCCATGCGCGGAACGACCGAGTATGTGCCGTCTTTTTGCAAGTTGGCCATGTAGTAGTCGTTGGTGTCTTGCAGACGCGCCAATGGTTTTTCAAACACATGCTCGTTCCACAGCGAGGCAAAAATGCTGCCTGCGGTGGGTTTGCAAATGTCGCAGCCATCATGTTGACCGTTGCCGTGCTTGGCCAGCAGGGTGTCGTAGTCTTTGATGCTGCCCACTTGGCACAGGTGATACAGCTCTTGACGCGAGTACGAAAAGTGTTCGCACAGGTCGGTATTGACTTCAACGCCCATTTTTTCAAGTTCGGCGTTGACCACTTGTTTGACCAGTGCCGCACAGCCACCGCAAGAGCTGGCGGCTTTGGTGCAGCTTTTAATGCTGTCAAAGTCGAGGCTACCGGCGGCGACGGCCGAGCAAATATCGCCTTTGGTGACGTTGTTGCACGAGCAAATTTGCGCGCTCATCGGCAGGGCGTCTGCACCGAGCGCAGGGGCTGCTGCGCCATCAAAGCTGGGCAGAATCAGGGCTTGCGCGTTTTCGGGCAAGTCCATGTCGTTGAGCATCAGTTGCAGCAAACCACCATAAGCGTCGGTGTCGCCAATCAACACCGCGCCCAGCAGTTTTTTGCCATCCGCCGAGACGACCAGTTTTTTGTAGACTTCGTTTGGCTCATCAACGTAGGTAAAGCTGCGTGCGCCTGCGCTGGTGGCATGCGCGTCACCAATCGACGCAACGTCCACACCAAGCAATTTTAGCTTGGTCGACATGTCTGCACCGGCGAATTCTTTTTTCTTTTCGCTGGCAATAATGGCATGTGCGGCGGTTTCGGCCATTTGATAACCCGGTGCAACCAAGCCATAAATCCGGCCTTCCCACAGGGCGCATTCGCCAATGGCATACACGTCGGCATCACTGGTGCGGCAGTCATTGTTGATTTCAATGCCACCACGTGGACCGACATTCAAGCCACTGCTACGCGCCAGTTCGTCACGGGGGCGAATGCCCGCAGAGAACAAAATCATGTCGGTTTCAAGGTGCGAGCCATCAGCAAAATTCATGCGATGACGGCAGGTTTCACCATCGACGATTTCGGTGGTGTTTTTGCCCAGATGAATGCCCACACCAAGGCTGGCAATTTTGCCGCGCAAGATTTTGCCTGCGCCGTCGTCAATCTGTACCGCCATCAAGCGGGGGGCAAATTCGACCACGTGGGTTTCTAGACCCAAGTCACGCAGGGCTTTGGCGGCTTCTAGACCCAGCAATCCCCCGCCCACCACCACACCCACTTTGCCGCGTGTGGCGGCGGTTTTCATCAGTTCAAGATCTTCGATGGTGCGATAGACCAAGCAGTCTTGGCGGTCTTTACCGGCCAATGGCGGCACAAACGGATAAGAGCCGGTGGCCAACACCAATTTGTCGTAAGGGACTTTTTCACCGCCGGTGGTGGTGACAATTTTGGCAACCCGATCAATCTCGGCAGCGCCCTTGCCCAAGTGCAATTTAAAGCCGCTGGTTTCAAAGAACGTGGGGTCGACCAACGACAGATCTTCAGCGGTTTTACCCGAAAAATAGCTCGATAACTGAACACGGTCATAAGCGGGGCGATGTTCTTCGGCGAGGACGGTCACATCGAGCGGGGTGTCCAGATGCACAGCAGCGGCATCGCGAGCCAGCACTTCGACAAACCGGTGGCCGACCATGCCATGACCAATAACGACGATACGCATGTTTATTCTCCAAGAGCGGTTTGGGCTAGGCTGACGTGGTCGGCATGGGGCGCGACCTGCGCAATCAGCTTGGCGATTTCACTTTGGCAAGAACCACAATTGGTGCCTGCTTTTAAACATTGACCGACCGCAGCAACGCTACTGAGTTGCTGTGCAGCAATCGCGCGGCAGATGGTATTTTTACCGACGACAAAACACGAACAGATGATTTCACCAATATCAGCGGCGGGATCGGCAGCCACACCCGACAACAGACTGCGGCGAGTCAGTGCGTCGATGGGCTGCCCCAGTTGCTCATCCAGCCAGCCACGGGGTGGTAGGCGATTGGCCGAATGAGCAACCATGACAACATGGGATAATCTGTTTTGGTCAAGCCATGCAGAGCGCTGAATGCCTTGAGCAGCATCTTGGTAATCAAGGCTTGCGGGGATGTTCGAAAACGCCAACGGGTCTAAACCGTTACTGACTGCAAACTCTTGCCGCCAGCCGTTGCCCAGCCGCACATTCACGGCGTAACCAGTATCAGTGAGTAGCGGCAATGGTTCAGCCGACAACACAAAACCGTATTGGGCAAATTCAGCTTTGCACAGCGCAACGGGGGTAAATTTATTCTCTGGCTGACCCGAAATCGGATCGACCACAGGATTGACCACTGCACCGATCCGACTGTTGGCGCTGTTCACGCCGTTCCAGTGAATCGGCACAAACAACATGCCGCGCTGTTGGCCGTCATTCACCAGCACCCGTGCGAAGGCACTGCCCCACACCGAACTGACCTTTAAAATATCGCCAGTTTCGACTTGTAACTGCGCGGCATCATCGGGATGCAACTCGGCATACGGTTCGCTGGTATGCCGTGTCAACCGTGGAGTCAGACCAGTGCGGCTCATGGTGTGCCACTGATCACGCAGCCGTCCGGTATTTAGGATAAATGGATACTCAGGGCTGGGCTGATAGCCAGTGGGTTGTAGACTGACCGGCACAATCCGCGCCCGACGATTTGGGGTAAAAAAATCACCTTCAGCAAAAAAGCGTTTACTGCCCCACTGTACCGGTGCAAGATCTTGATATTGCTGAAAACTCAACGTCGCCAATTCAGCGATATTAAAATCACGCCGCACCTGATCATCGCTGTTTTGATAGGCAGACAGTGCCGCATGCTCAACAAACACGTCACGCGGATGACTGTAATCAAAGCCTGCAAAGCCCATTTTTTGGGCGACTTGTGCCAGCGCCCACCAGTCCGGACGCGCTTCGCCCGCCGCAGGCAATACCGCCCGTTGCCGTGAAATCAAGCGCTCTGAGTTGGTGACTGTGCCATCTTTTTCGCTCCAGCCCATCGCAGGCAGCAGCACATCGGCGACGCGCGTACAGTCGGTGTCGGCCATCACTTCGGAGACAATCACCAGCGGACAATCGGCCAACGCTTGCCTGACCAGATCGGCATTTGGTAGCGACACAATCGGATTGGTCGCCATGATCCAGATCGCTTTGATTTTGCCCGCCGCCACCGCATCGAACAGCTCAACCGCTTTTAAGCCTTGCTCCGTCACGATGGTGGGTGACTGCCAGAAGCCTTGTACCAAGCTGCGGTGGGTTGGATTTTGAATGTCCATATGCGCGGCCAGCATGTTCGACAGGCCACCGACCTCACGGCCACCCATCGCATTCGGTTGACCGGTCAATGAAAACGGCCCTGCGCCGACTTTACCGATGCGACCAGTCGCCAGATGTACATTGATGATTGCGTTGACTTTATCAGTACCTTGACCGCTTTGATTCACGCCCATGCTAAACAGCGTCATGGCCTTGGGGGTGTCAATAAACCACTGACAAAACTGCGCTAAATCATCCGCAGCCACACCCAGACGCTCAACAACATCACCGACTGCCACGTCTGCCCGTGCGCTGAGTAATGCCGCCTCAATCCCATCGGTGTACTGACTGATATAGTCATGATCCAGCGCGTATTGATCGGCCAGTTGCACCAATAAGTAATTAAATAACAACACATCGCTGCCGCCTTTAATCGGCAGATGCAAATCCGCGATTTCGTTGGTCGCGGTGGCGCGTGGGTCGATGTTGACGATTTTCAGGTTAGGATTCTGCGCCTTGGCGGCTTTGATGCGCTGAAATAAAATCGGGTGACACCATGCGGTATTTGAGCCAACCAGCACCAGCAAATCGGCCTGTTCAAAATCCTCATAGCTATTCGGTACGGTATCGCTGCCAAAGGCGCGTTTATGCCCTGCCACTGCCGACGACATGCACAGCCGCGAATTGGTATCGACATTCGCCGTGCCAATAAAGCCTTTAGCCAGCTTATTCACCACATAATAGTCTTCAGTCAGTAACTGACCTGACACATAAAACGCCACCGCATCCACACCGTGCGTGTCGATCACGCTGCGCAATTGGTCGGCAATATAGCTGGTGGCTTGATCCCAATCTGCCCGTACACCACCAATCATCGGGTGCAACAAGCGACCCTCGGGACGCACCGTTTCACCCAGCGCCGAGCCTTTGACACACAGACGGCCAAAGTTGGCCGGATGCTCAGGATCACCTTTGATGATCAGTGCTTGCTGAGTGCCGGTCTGCAACGGGTCGATTTCGGCCAACACGCCGCAGCCCACGCCGCAGTAGGCGCAGGTGGTTTTGACCACGCCATGATGCTGGAGTTGATCGGCCTTAAAATCCGTCGCCATCAAGCTGTTCATACCGCTACCCCAAACATCAACTGATCACGCACCGCATGGATGGGCGTGGCATTTTGGATCAGCTCAAAATAAGCCACACCGTCTTGGGTATCGCCATATAACACTGCGCCGACCAAGGTTTCATTTTTAAAAAACAAGCGCTTATAAACAGCATTGGCAGGATCGTGATACAGCACACTGTCACTATCGACCCCGCTAAAATCACCTGCCGAATACAGATTCACACCGGTGACTTTTAAGGTGGTCGCCGTGGGTTTTTGAATAAAGCGCCGGAAACCCAATTCAGCCAAATGATTGGCGCAGACTTTAGCTTGCTCGAATAACGGCGCAACCAAACCAAACAACGCCCCGCGATGCTGTACACATTCACCGACTGCATAGATACGCGGATCGGAGGTTTGTAGCGTGTCGTTGACCAAAATCGCTTTATCGACCTGCAAACCCATGTCTTTGGCCAGTTGAATATTGGGACGCACACCGACCGCCATCACGATTAATTGACCGTCTAAAATCGTGCCGTCTTTAAACGCCAAACCCTTTAAGGTGCCATCGTCATGCAACGCGATGCGGTCAGTTTTGGCATTCATGATAAAATCAATGCCTTGCTGCTCCAGAAATCCCTGCAACAGATCCGCCGCTGCTTGGTCTAACTGCCGATTCAGTAAATACCCCACATCGTGTACCACCGTCACCTTGATGCCGCGCTTGTTCAGGCCATTGGCGGCTTCTAAGCCCAACAGCCCACCGCCGATCACAATCACATTGCGACAGTTGGCGGCGTTGGCCAGCATGGTGTCGACATCGTTGATATCCCGAAACGAGATGACCGCCGGATGCTGATGATTCGGCAGCGGAATGATGAACGGATTCGAGCCAGTCGCCAGCAGCAGCCGCTCATAACCCAGCACCTCGCCGTTATCGAGTTGCACTTCGCGGCGGGCGCGATTGACCGCTTGCACGCTCACGCCTGATTTGAGGCTGATGCCCTGTTCGGCATACCATTCAGGTCGGTTCAGCATGATTTGATCGAAGGTTTTTTCACCGGCCAACACGGGTGACAGCAAAATGCGATTGTAGCTGCCATGCGGTTCTTTGCTGACCACAGTGATCTGATAACGCTCAGGATGCAACG
>JBAQKP010000237.1:0-7697 GCA_049301135.1 Moraxellaceae bacterium
TTGCTCAACATAATGATACGGTAGACTGATCTCAGACTCGTTTGAACTGCCTGCTGTGCCACTGATTGTGCGGGCAGACGTGGCGGCGGATAAGCGCTGTCCACCGATTGCATGCAACAGCGAACGACGTACCTCACGGCTGGTCTGCCGTGGTTGATCAATCTGCGCCACACTAACCTGCCCATGATCGGCGTACACTACCTGACGCTGTGGTGCGGGTAACGCCGCCAATACTTGAGCCAATTCGGCATGATCCGCCGCCTGCATCTCAGCGTGATGTGACACCAGAATCAGATCGGCAACCACCAGTTGCGCCATAAAACTCTCGTGTTCACGTAGACGGGTGTCGTGCAATCTTGTGCCATTAAGAACCGTGACCACCGCTTTGAGTTGTAAACTTTGTTGCCAGTGCGATTCGGTCAACTGTTCAATCAACTGCTTAGGATGCCCCAACCCAGTCGGCTCAATAAACAACCGATCCGGCTTGGCCTGCCCCAGTAAGCGTGCCAGCCCAATCTGCATCGGCAACTGACTGGTACAGCACAGACAACCACCCGACACCTCACGAATCGCAATCCCTTGATCATCCGAGTCGAGCAGCACCCCATCTAAGCCGATCTGACCGAACTCATTGACCAACACCGCCCAGACTTCGTCGGCTGGTTTTTGCGCCAGTAAATGCCGCAACAACGTGGTTTTACCTGCACCCAAAAATCCGGTCAAAATATGTGTCGGCACGGCTTGGATCAGCAATGGTGATAACATCGGCTCGCTCACTGGTAAAAATCGGCTTGATTCGGATTGTACTGTGCAACAACGGGCTTGAATACCGCCAAATTATCAATAAAAACTAAATAGTGATATGCCAAAACATGGCTTTTTCTTTACATGCAGCTCACTTAGTCTAGCCATATCAGCAATCGACCGGAGGGCAATGCCATGAACAGCCATCAACGGAACAGCAGTCAGCATCACAGTCACTATATCCATAAAAGCGACAATCGTGGCCACGTCAATATGGGCTGGCTCAACGCCAAGCATAGTTTCTCGTTTGGCAGTTGGCACGATCCACGCTTTATGGGGATTTCGGCACTGCGCGTGATCAATGAAGACCGGATCGCGGCACAGCGTGGCTTTGGGCGGCATGGGCACGACAACATGGAGATTTTAACCTATGTATTGTCTGGCCAACTGACCCACACCGACAGTATGGGCAACCAAGGCCATATTAATGCTGGTGAATGGCAACTGATGAGCGCCGGTTCTGGCGTGCAGCACAGCGAGATGAACCAGACCGATCAGCCAGTACATCTGCTGCAAATCTGGCTCCATCCCAACGTACAAAATGCCGAGCCAACCTATCAGCAGATCGAACTCGATCCGAAAGCCCAGCCCAATCAGTGGCATCTGGTGGTCTCGCCGAGTTTAGAGCAGTCACCGCTGTTGATTCGGCAAGATGCACGGATTTTGGGCGCATGGCTGGATGCTGGGCAGTCACTGACGGCACAACCCGAAAAAGCCATCAGCTATATTCATGTGATCAGTGGGCATGTCCGCATCAATGATCATGTGCTTAGCAGTGGCGATGCAATGGCACTCACCGAACGCGCCGAGATTCAAGCAGATACCGATACGCATCTGATTTGGTTTGATCTGCCGAACCTTTGATTTTTTGAGTCTCTACACACAATAAAAGCCGCAGCAATGCGGCTTTTGCGTGGCTCAACAAGACTATTTGGCCGAACTATTTGGCTGATAAATCCTGATCTAAGTCACTACCGCCTTCTTTGCCATCTGCCCCAAACGAATATAGATCGTAGGCACGGCCATTACTACCGGGCGAAATGTACTGCAAATCATTACCCCAGCCATCTTTTGGCAGGCCACCTTTAATATAGCCACCTTGCAACCAGTTCGACGCACTGGCCGGTTTATTGATCAACGCATCCAAGCCCTCTTGCGTGGTCGGATACTTGCTGTTATCAAGCCGATACAAATCAAGCGAGTTGCTCACAGTCGCTAAGGTCGAAACCGTCGTACCGGCGCGGGCTTTGTCACCTTGTCCGATCACGTTCGGCACGATCAGCGCAGCCAAAATCCCCAAAATCACCACCACCACCATCACTTCGATCAGGGTAAAACCTGACTGACCGCTGCCCGTACGCTGGGCGTTGCTGTGTAAAGAATTCATTGTTTTCCTTTCAATCCATACCAAACTGATTGCGGCCAAGTGAAGCACAGTTCAGGCTTAACCGACTAGATTATTCATGTTGACGATTGGCAACATCACCGCCATCACGATCATCAGCACAATACCGGCCATAAATACCAGCATTAGCGGCTCTAATAGCGCCAGTAACGTACTGATCAACGTGGTGACTTCACGGTCTTGCATACTGGCCGCGCGTGACAACATCGACTCCAACTCACCCGATGACTCGCCACTGCGAATCATCTGCACCATCATCGGCGGAAAATAACCCGAACGCTCCAACTGCGTCGACAGATTACCGCCTTCAGTGACTTTTTCTGCTGCCAGCAAAATCGCATCGCGAATCAGCCAATTGTTCGAGACCGCCGCACCGATATACAACGCATCGACCAATGGCACACCCGATTGCGATAAGATCGACAGTGTACTGGCAAAACGTGACGCATTGATGCCACGACTCAGCTTACCGAACAACGGCAACCGTAATACCAACCGATCCAACGCATAGCGCCCCGCTTCCGTCCGCACAAAGCGCCGTAACAGAAAAAACGCCACAATCGTCGCACCGAGCATGATCGGCCACGTCGCAATGATCAGATCACTCGCCCCCATCATGACACGCGTCAGCAGCGGCAACGCCTGCTCAGAGTTTTCAAACACTTTGACGATATCGGGCACGACAAAAGTCATCAAACCCATCACAATCGCAAACGACATCAACATCAGCAAAATCGGATAAATCAACGCGCCTTGAATCTTTTTTTGCATGGTAAAGCGGTTTTCGGTGTAGTCGGCCAACTGATTTAAGATCAAATCCAAATGCCCCGACCGCTCACCCGCCGCAATCGTCGCAATATATAATGGCGGAAAGCTACCAGACATTTTTAAGGCTTGCGCAAAACTATGACCTTCCATCACCTTACTGCGCACCGACAGCAGCAGGCTTTGCACGTGGCGTTTTTCGGTCTGCTTGGCAACCGCACGCAGCACTTCTTCCAGTGGAATCGCCGCCGCAATCAACACCGCCAACTGCCGCGTCATCAAGGCCAAATCATACGCACTTAAACCCGCCTGAAACCAGCGCTTGCCGGTTTCGGAAGTTTTGCTTTCTTCGACCGGCTCGACTGCAATCGGCATCCACGTCTTGTCACGCAACTGCTGCCGAATTTGCCGCGCAGAATCACCTTCTAGTACGCCTTTGTGTTGTTTTCCGGCAGGATCGACTGCAATAAACTGATAAGCGGGCATCCGTGTACAGCTCAACTGGCAAACACAACTGGGTCTCGATTATCGACGCTTTGACCGCAGAAGTGAAGAGTGCGCCATGCTGAATCCATAGACAGCAATCGACCTCGACCATTGCAAGCGCAGCCGCAAGACTGTATTGACCCAACTGCCCAAAAATACAAGCAACTCTCGCCCTTGACCCACGCCGCCATGACTTCTAGTCTGACTGCTGTCGAGTCAACTGAACAAGGATCTTTCATGAACAACAAAATCTCGCGGCCTACGCGCACTGCCGCTGTTGCGCTGCTCAGTCTGTCACTGCTCAATTCACCCAGCTACGCCAGTCCGGCGCCCGTCCCTGCCGCCACGCCGGTGCTCAACCAATCCATTATTGCGCGGATCCGCACGTTGATGGACAACCCTCGCACATGGCAACAAATCCCTGCGGCGGTGACTTTATGTGTCTACTCACCGGACGGCGCGCGCGGCAAAAACTTCCAACAAGCCATCTCGTATATGTCCGAAATCCCCAAATACACACAAATGGCCAAAGACATCGGCATTGACCTTAAAATCAACGTGGTCAATCAACTCAACTACAAAATCCAAATCGGTTATCCCAAGCTGAAACGCTCGGCCAGCACCGATGTCCGCTTAAAGGTGTATACCGATGAGCGGGTGTTGTCAGAAGACTTTAAAGCGAAAAAATGCGATGGCGCGGGCATGAGCAACATTCGGGCGCGGCAATTTAACAGCTTTGTCGGGAGTCTAGACGCGATTGGTGCGATCCTGTCCTATCGCCAAATGTCTGAAGCGATCAGTGCCTTGGCACAGCCGCAGTTTGATAACCTGATGACCAACCAAAACTATGAAGTGATCGGCATCATACCGGTCGGCGCAGCCTACATCATGGTCAATGACCGAAAAATCAACAATCTGGCCAAAGCTGCTGGACGCAAAGTGGCGGTATTTGATTTTGACAAGTCACAAGCGCAACTGGTACAGCGGATTGGCGCACAGCCGGTCAGCGTCGATTTTACCTCGGTCGGTGGTAAGTTTAACAATGGCGAAGTGGATATCATGGCCGCGCCTGCGCTGCTGTTTAATCCGTTTGAGCTGTACAAGGGCATGACCGGCGACAACGGTCAGGTCAAAGGCGCAATCATTCGCTTCCCGATCATGCAGGTCACTGGCACACTGTTGATGCACCGCAATAAATTCCCGACCGGTCTCGGTCAGATCATCCGTGAAGTCACCGCGATGCAACTCGCACCGGCCTATCAGTTTATTTATGAGACTGAAACCGAAATTCCGGTCAAATACTGGATGGATATTCCTGAAGTGGATCGGCAGGGCTACATCAAAATGATGCGTGAGGCGCGTATCGCGATGACCAAAGAAGGTCACTACGACCCACGCATGATGAACTTATTGAAGCGCGTGCGCTGTAAGTTTGAACCGGCGCACTATGAGTGTAGTTTAAAGGACGAGTAACACCCCTCATCCTAACCCCTACGCTGCTGCGCTCCGTCTTGCGTGGCAGTGCCACTCATCCCAAAATGGGAGAATGGACTCACTGACTTACTCCTCTCGTGTGGCGCGTAAGACCTCTTCTAAGCTGGTTTTGCCCGCCAGCACTTTGAGCAAACCATCCTGCCGAATCGATGGCGTGACTGTCCGTGCCAACTGCTCTAGCTCATGCTCGGCGGCTTCACCATGCACCAACCGCCGCATCGCATCATCGACTGGCACGACTTCATAGATCGCGGTACGTCCGCTATAGCCTTGCTGATTGCACTGCTCACAGCCTTGCGGTACGGGCAGCCGTAATGGCGAGGGAATCGGCAGTTGCTTAAACAGCTTTTGCTCATAATCATCGGCTTCACGCCATGTATGGCAATGCCGACACAAGGTACGCACCAGCCGCTGGGCGACCACGCCAATCAGCGACGACGACAGCAAGAATGGCTCAATCCCCATGTCTTTTAAGCGGGTCACCGCACCGACCGCGGTATTGGTGTGCAATGTGGACAACACCAAGTGTCCAGTCAAAGACGCTTGCACTGCAATTTCGGCGGTTTCCAGATCACGAATCTCACCGACCATCACCACATCTGGATCTTGCCGCAGCATCGCCCGTAGGCTCCGCGCAAAGGTCATCTCAACTTTTGGGTTGACTTGGGTCTGACCGATGCCCTCTAGCTGATATTCAATCGGGTCTTCAGCGGTCAGGATGTTGCGAGTATTGTCGTTCAGGTCAGTCAGTGCCGCGTAGAGCGTGGTGGTTTTACCCGAGCCAGTTGGCCCTGTGACCAAGATAATCCCGTGTGGCCGGTGAATCAGCGCGGTCAAGCGGCTGTAATCCTCCGGCATCAAGCCCAGATGCGACATGTTCAGCCGACCGGCTTGCTTGTCCAGTAGCCGCATCACCACCCGCTCGCCATGATTGGATGGCAAGGTCGAAACCCGCACATCGACCTCACGACCGGCCAGCCGCAGCGAAATCCGACCATCTTGCGGAATACGTTTTTCGGCAATATCCAGTCGCGCCATGACTTTAATCCGCGAAATCAACAGCGGCGCAAGCTCACGGCGCGGCTGCACAATCTCGCGCAACTGACCATCCACGCGCAGCCGTACCGACAAGCGCCGCTCAAAGGTTTCGATATGAATATCTGATGCGCCGAGTCGAATCGCTTCCGACAGCAGTGCATTAATCAAGCGAATAATCGGCGCATCGTCCTCTTGATCCATCAGATCTTCGGCTTCGGGGACTTGGTCGGCCAGACTGAGCAAATCTGGATGATCTTCCAGTCCTGCCGCGACCTGCTGCGACTCGCCAGTATCACCGGCATACGCGCCCGACAATAGGCGGTTAAATTCCTCATCACTGATGGTCTGGTATTGTGCAGGCTCACCCAATAGCCGCCGCGCTTCGGTCAAGGCTGGCAAGCCCGCATCGGCACGCAATAAAATAATCGCCTGCTCGCCATCAAATTGCAGCATCACGCCATGACGTTTGGCAAAACTATACGGAAGCTGGGTTTGCTGCATCAATTGCACAATACGATCCATCGGTGGTTTAGATGATTAGCCCCGAGTGTACTGCAAAGCACGCGCACGGGTGAAGTCAGCATTCACAAAGCGAGTGCTGAATCTCGCTCGCAGATCGGGCATGATAGCGTGGCACTCATCCACCGTTTTTTACTGCTCTCGAGTCTGTCTGCATGCCGACTGTGCCCCGTTCCGATTTAAGTCCGATTTCCGACCTGCAATGGTGGGGCGCACAGTCGTTTGCGCTGGGACAAACCCGCAGTTGGCAGTTGGGTTCGCTGTGGCTGAGTATTACTCGTGACCTGTATGAATGGCGGCTGGAATACCATCGGCCGAAGCGGATCGGCGAATACAGTCAGTTTTGGCAAACGCTGGCCGCCGATGAGCCGTTGCCACAACCGGTCAAACTCGAACGCTATTTATTTGCCGAAACCCAAGCCGAATTGCTGTTGTTGCCGCGACTGGCCGACCGTTCGATGGTGGTCAAGCCGATCAATCCGATTTTTATTCCAGCCGGTCAACAAGGCCAGTTGTATGTCAGTACCCCGTTATGGCTGACCGCGCTGCCCACTCGCCAAGCCGATCCACTGTTTGATCTGCCGATCATTCGACCCAACGACACATGGTTTGGCCCTGACACGCTAAAAGGTGAAATCTGCTACGCCACGCCAGTGTTTGGTCGCACGCAGTTGGCGCATTTGCCGGTCAGTGGTTTGTGGGCGGTCACGCCGATTCATTTTCGCAATCGCAGCAGCCGACAACTGCAACTCGACCGCATGAATTTGCCAGTCGATGCGTTGCCATTATTTCAAAGTCTGGAAAACGGCCAACTGTGGACATCCGAAATCGAGGTGGTGCAAGAGTCGGATAGCAGACCGCCAAAAGTCCGCATCCACCAACACACGCCACAACCGGCAGGACGCGTGCGTTTTATTAATCCACCGCGCAACAGCGACGGCAGTTTCTTTCGGATGTTTGATAGCTTTTTTTAGACTATTGAGCATCCTCAGTGTTGATCATGGGTGTGCAGCCATCTGCGTTGCAGTGTCAGGAAGAGTGTCGTGAAATTTGATTTTTTAACTGAGCTGAATCAACTGCTCAAACCGATCTCGGCGTTTTTGACCAGCTCACGCATGGCCGATCTGTTGTCGGCGGTGATTTTGATTGGGTTGGGATTTTTAATCGCCAAACTCGCCCGCCATAC
>JBAQKP010000238.1:0-3748 GCA_049301135.1 Moraxellaceae bacterium
GGGGTCGTCTCAGAAAACGGAAAAAATCGTACGCTAAGATCGCGTTGAGGCTGGCAACCACCGATACAGCGTTGCGACAGAAACCCCCAAATTATTGGCGACATCTTTAGGCGGCATTCCCCCTGCCAGTAGAGTGCGAGCAGATGCCAACTTACTCTGCGTCATTTTAGGTCGTCTTCCGCCTTTGCGCCCGAGTTGACGTGCCACCGCCAAACCAGCACGGGTTCGCTCAACATTCAACTCCCGCTCCATCTGCGCAAGACTTGCCATGATGTTGAAAAAGAAACGTCCAGATGCTGTTCCTGTATCAATTGCATCTGTGAGGCTACGAAATTGTACGCCCTGCGCCTGTAGATCACTGACCCAACCAATCAACTGTTTCACACTCCGGCCAAGTCGATCCAGCTTCCAAACTACCAAGGTATCCCCTGCACGCAGTATCTCGATGGCCTTGGTCAGACTAGGACGATCGGATTGAGCACCACTGACTTTGTCCTCAAAGATTTTTTCACAGCCAGCGCGAAGTAATGCCTCACGTTGCAGCTCCAAGTTTTGGTCTTGTGTTGAAACGCGAGCATAGCCAATCAGCATGACTTATTTTCTCTCATAACTCGTGAGGATGGATTCAAATGATAACATGCTTGTGAGAATGGTTTTTGAGAACCGTAAAGCCATGTGGTGTGGTTGCGTGGCAAGTATCCTATCAAGGCTCTTATAAACCATCGTTTTTAAGAAGGAGTTAGTATGCCTCGTCGCTCCATACTATCCGCTGTCGAGCGGGAAAGCCTGTTGGCCTTTCCAGATTCAAACGATGAAATGATTCGGCACTACACACTCAGCGAGGCCGACCTATCGTTGATCCGTCAGCGGCGCGGCGATGCAAACCGATTGGGTTTCGCAGTGCAGTTATGCCTACTGCGCCACCCTGGTCAAGGTCTCCTGCCCGAATCCAGTGTGCCAGTCGTATTGTTGCATTGGGTCGGCCGCCAATTACGCACCGATCCGATGTGTTGGTCACAGTATGCTGAGCGCGAGGAAACACGACGAGAACACCTGCTTGAGTTACGAGCCTACCTGTGCGTAGAGCCGTTTGGCTTAGCGCACTACAAGCAAGCTGTGCATGCAACAACTGAACTGGCCATGCAATCTGATCAAGGCGTTGTGCTAGCCGCCAATCTCCTTGATGCTTTACGTCACCAGCGCATCATCATCCCGACACTGGATGTGATCGAACGTGTCTGTGCTGAAGCCATCACCCGTGCCAACCGGCGCATCTATGCAGCCTTGTCCGAACAGTTGTCGGATACACACAGGCATCGACTCGACGATCTGCTCAAGCGTCGTGACAACAGTAAAACCACTTGGCTGGCTTGGCTACGCCAGTCACCCGTCAAACCAAATTCGCGCCACATGCTTGAACACATCGAGCGCCTCAAAGCTTGGCAGGCGTTGGACTTACCCGCTGATATCGAACTTCTGATTCACCAGAACAGATTACTCAAGATCGCCCGCGAGGGCGGGCAGATGACGCCTGCCGACTTGGTTAAGTTTGAGCCACAACGGCGCTACGCCACGTTAGTGGCACTTGCTATTGAGGGCATGGCCACCGTCACTGATGAGATTATCGACCTACACGATCGAATACTAGGCAAACTGTTCAACGTAGCGAAGACCAAACATCAGCAGCAATTCCAAGCGTCTGGCAAGGCGATCAACGCCAAGGTTCGCTTGTATGGACGTATCGGCCAAGCATTGATCGACGCCAAGCAGTCTGGGTGCGATCCGTTTGCCGCTATTGAGGCCGTTATATCATGGCATGCTTTTGCTGAGAGCGTTACCGAAGCGCAGAAGCTTGCGCAGCCGGAAGATTTTGATTTTCTGCACCGTATCGGCGAGAGTTACGCCACCCTGCGTCGATATGCGCCGGAATTCCTCGACGCACTCAGGCTACGCGCTGCACCTGCCGCTAAAAACTTGCTCGAAGGCATTGATGTGCTGCGTGGTATGAACACCGACAACGCCCGCAAAGTGCCCGCCAATGCACCGACTAGCTTTATCAAGCCGCGCTGGCAGAGGTTGGTGATGACCGATGCGGGTATTGACCGACGCTACTACGAGCTGTGTGTGTTGTCGGAACTGAAGAACGCGCTGCGTTCTGGCGACATCTGGGTACAAGGATCACGACAGTTCAAAGACTTCGAGGACTACTTGATACCAGCCGAGAGATTCTCCAATCTCAAACAGTCCAACGAGTTGCCGCTGGCTGTGGCCACCCATTGCGATCTGTATTTACATGAGCGACTGACGTTGCTGGAAACCCAGCTTGCCACCGTTAATCGCATGGCGCTGGCAAATGATTTGCCGGATGCCATCATCACCGCGTCAGGTTTGAAGATCACACCACTAGATGCGGCGGTGCCTGATACCGCGCAGACGCTGATCGACAAGACGGCAATGGCATTGCCACATATTAAAATCACCGAGTTGTTATTGGAGGTGGACGAGTGGACGGGGTTTACTCAGCATTTCTCGCATCTGAAATCGGGTCATCTGGTCAAAGATAAGCATTTGCTCATGTCTACCATCTTGGCCGATGCGATCAATTTGGGGCTGACCAAAATGGCTGAGTCCTGCCCTGGCACGACTTATGCCAAGCTCTCTTGGCTACAAGCTTGGCACATCCGTGACGAAACTTACGCAACAGCCTTGGCGGAACTGGTTAATACTCAGCTTAACCATCCCTTCGCCGCGCATTGGGGCGATGGCAAGACGTCATCATCAGATGGTCAAAATTTTAGAACTGGCAGCAAAGCTGAGAGTACTGGGCACATCAATCCAAAATATGGCAGCAGTCCAGGGCGAACCTTCTATACCCACATTTCCGACCAGTACGCCCCATTCCATATTAAAGTGATCAACGTGGGTTTGCGTGACTCGACCTACGTGCTTGATGGCCTACTGTATCACGAAGCAGATTTGCGTATTGAGGAGCACTACACTGACACAGCAGGTTTTACTGATCACGTTTTTGGCTTAATGCACTTGCTGGGATTCCGTTTCGCACCGCGCATCCGTGACTTGGGTGATACCAAGCTATTCATCCCCAAAAGCGATATCACCTATGATGCGCTTAAGCCGATGGTGAGCAGCGATCGGCTGAACATCAAGGCCATTCGTGCCCATTGGGAAGATATCCTGCGACTTGCCACGTCGATCAAGCAAGGTACGGTAACGGCCTCGCTGATGCTGAGAAAGCTCGGCAGCTATCCACGCCAGAACGGACTGGCAGTCGCCCTGCGCGAGCTGGGGCGCATTGAGCGTACGCTATTTATTCTGGACTGGCTGCAAAGTGTGGAGTTGCGTCGCCGTGTGAATGCTGGGTTGAACAAAGGTGAAGCACGAAACGCGTTGGCTAGGGCCGTGTTCTTCAATCGGCTAGGCGAAATCCGCGACCGTAGTTTCGAGCAGCAGCGCTACAGAGCGAGCGGTCTGACCTTGGTTACCGCTGCCATCGTGCTGTGGAATACGGTCTATCTGGAACGAGCCACAAACGCATTGCGTGAGAACGGGCATGCTGTCGATGAGACGTTGTTGAAATACCTGTCGCCTCTGGGATGGGAGCATATCAATCTGACCGGTGATTACCTATGGCGCAGCCGTGTCAAAACCGGTGTAGGCAAATTCAGGCCACTAAGACCGCTTCAATAGGCTTAGCGTACGATTTTTTACGTTTTCTGAGACTACCCCA
>JBAQKP010000239.1:0-48687 GCA_049301135.1 Moraxellaceae bacterium
GGCGTTGGCGGCGATCACGCCATTGGCTGCCGCGATACGATCGGCGGCGGTGGCCGCCCTGATCAGGCCGGACCGAGCCTGTGCGGCTGCCAGCAGGCGCTCGGCTACCGCCTGCTCAGTGGCGGCAATGGCGGCGGCGCGGTGCGCCATCGTCTGCCGGCCAAGCTGCACGGCATAGGCCCCGGAGGCGGTGATCCCGCGCGCCACGGCGATATAGAGACCCGTTTCCAGCACCTGCACGACTTCGTCCACGTTCTCGCTCAGGAACTTCAGGGAGTCGGCATAGGCCTCCACCGCTGAGGAGAACGGCACCTGGGCGGACTGGCCCAGCTTGACGAGAAAGTCCTCCAGGTAGCGGTCGGCGGAGCGCAGCTGCTTGCCGGCATTGCCCATGGCTGCCTCGTAGGCGCCCGCAATGGCCGGCGCCTGCGCGAGCACAGCATTGACGCGGGCCTGCATCTTCTCGTTTTCCGTCAGCTCGGCCGTGTTCTTGCCCAGCTGCCTCGCCACTTGGGCATAGGCCTGCTCGAAGTTGACGTTGATGCCGATGTTGCGCAGCACCTCGGTCTGCGCCGACTGCATCCCATGGATCAGGGAGGCGAAGGCGTCGGACGAGTTCATATTCCCGATGACGGCCGCGTCCTGCGCCAGCCGGGCCAGCTCGGTGGCCTTGGCCAGATCGATGTTGGCCTGCACCATCTTCGTGATGTTGGCGCGCGACTCGATCATGGAGATGCCGGTCTTCCGGAGCTGGACCTCCTGCGCCTTCAGCTCTTCGCGGCTATGGCCGGCGTTTGCCCCGACCACATCCATCACCACGCCCAGCTCGTTGTAGCGGGCAGCCAGCTTGATCACCTCATCAGCCTTGGCTGCCGCGTAGATGCCAGCCAGCGCCGTCATCAAGCGCTTGGCGCCCAGGGCCAGGGCATCGGTTGCCTTCTCGGCCTGGCCGCCAGCACGCTCCAGCGCCTCCAGATCGCGCGTGGCCGTGGCGGCGTTGCGCGAGTCAACGGAGATGATGAGGCTGGCGAATTCGGTCATTGCTGACTCCAGAAATGAAAAAGCCCCGCAGGTGCGGGGCTCTTGTGAGGCATTGCAGTCGTACTACTGATTCAGCCGATTTATAGTGCTGAGCTTGTGATCCTTTACCTTGCTGCTGGCATCAAAGTCTACGGTGAGCAAGCGCTGCTTGGTCTCAAATGTCAGGGAGTCCACTTGTATATCGGCCCAGAGCAGAGATGCTGTTCCATCCGAGTTCATTGTCTCGGAGAACGGCTGCCCCAGTATTTCCTCAACCTGCGATCTGGTTGATTCGCCTGGGATAATTGATGCCACCTGCTCCGGCGTGATAGTGCCCCCATACTGGGTAACACACCCCCCCAGCAATCCCACCAGCAGAACAATCAATGCAGCCCTCATGCCGACCTCCAGTCGTTGTTATTGGAGGTCAGAATGTACCACTGAGCCCAGCCTGTCGCGCTAACGACGTCGCTTGACGGTGGGTTCCGGCTCAGGCTGGCTGCGAGCCGCATCCAGCAGCTTGATGATCTCCACCTCCGGCGGCGACAGGGTATTGCCCGTCAGCCGGATGTAGGCCTCTATCTCGCCATATGGGATGGACCCCTGGCAGGAATTACTCAGCTCGACAAAGGTATGCCAAAGGTGGGCGCCAGCTGGTGGCAATGGCCGTGCGCCATCCAACTCCTTCGGCCGGCGGCCCATGCTCTTCTCGATCTGGGCATAGTGCTGGCGGCGGCTGATCGGAGAATCCTTTGAGGCCGGCGCCGACAGCCAGAACTGGTGAGTGGCGTAGGCCAGAAGGGGTCCGATCAGCCCTTGATAAAATTTCGGCGGTTGAAGATGAAGGCATCCACCTGGGCTTTGATGTCTGGGCTGTTCTCGTAGAGCGTCAGGGCATTCTCCTTGGAGAACTCCATGGGCTTGCCGTCACTTGTCATGCCGCGCCAGCCCAGGGTAGAGGCCACCAGCATTTCAATGTCGCGCTGCTCCGCCAGCTGGGCCGGCTCCTGCACGTGCTTTCCATCGGCATCGACATCAGAAAAGCGCAATCGATTGCGCTCGCGCGCCAGGGCGCGGAATGCGCGTGAGTCGACGCCCACCAGGCGGACAAAGACGTCCGTGGGCTCGCCGGTGACAGGGTGCGTGATTCGCAGCTCGGCGCCGCTGTCGTGATCCTGAGTGGTCAGGAGGGAATTGAATTCCATGATGCTTCCTTCAGGTATTGAATGGCCCCCGCAGGGGCCGATTCTGGCTTAGGCCGGGGTGCGGGTGATCACTACCTGCGACGCATCGGCAGTGCTGTACAGGGCCTGGAAGTCGATGCTGATGGTCACGGAGCCTTCGCCGGAGACATCGGGCTGCCCGCTGTTGTACTGCGTCAGGGGAAGCTCAACGGTAACCGTGTTCCCGTCCAGATCTACCAGGGTGAACTCGATGCTGCTCTCGGTCTCGTCCTGGAACTTTTCCAGCATGGTCTCGTCTTCAAAGAAGACGGTCATGCTGCCAGACAGCTTGCTGCGGCCGATGCTGGGCCGGCGGGTGGTCTTGCTGCCGATGGCAAACTGCGGCTCGATGCCGTTCTCCAGCGACAGCTTCAGCTCCGTGACGATGCCAATGGCCACGCCGCCCTCGGTGATGGTTCCGGTGAAGCTGTCGAAGGGCTCGGTGGTGCCCGTAGCGGCATAGGTGGAGTCGGTGATGGCGGTCTGCGCAATCACCTGGTCCTTGCCGACCACACCGAAGCCCACGGTGACCATCTGGTTGGGGGCGACGCTCAGTTCGAGGCTGTTCAGCTCGCAGCCGGTGTAGCGAATGTACTGGCCAATGTCGGCGAAGTTGCGCTCGAACGTGAAGCTGCGGCGGGTAGTGCCGGCCTTCAGGACGTTGGTGGCCCAGGTGCCACACAGGACCGCCTCAAGCATCTCATCGAAGCTCGTGTAGGAGAGCTCGCCCTCGATGTCGCCACCCACCTTGCGGTTGCCGTGACGGGAAGTGCCGACCTGGCGGTCGTCGCGGATTTCGCCGCTCTCAACCAGATCCTTGCTCAAGCCCAGAGTGACGCCAGTGTGGCGCAGCTTCTTGAAGGCGGGGGTGGCCGGGGTCGTGCCGTAGGTAACCTCGGGCACGTAGGCAATACTGTGGCGGGCGCCGGAAGCGTCAGACATTTCAGGTTCTCCTAGCGCTCAACGTGCGCTTTCCAATTGACGGACAGGGTGATGCGGAACCAGCCAGAATCGACCCGTCCCTCGCTGCGCCCGCAGGACGTCGAGCGCACATGCTGCCGCTCATACGTGAAGCCGGCGCCGGCTTTGAAGTGCTCTGCGATCCGGCCGGCCATCTTCAGGCTGCGGCCCTTGCCCTCTCCTTGCGGGAAGTAGAGGTCGATCTGGAAGATGCCGAGGTGCAGGTCGGTACCGCCGTCGCCCAGGGTGGCGGCGGACGGCTGGGCCGGCAGGTTAGTGAGGCGCGCCCAGGGCTTGGCCTTGGCGGGCGGCGTGAATGCCTCGTTCTCGGTGGCCACGCTGGACTGCGGCAGCACGCCGGAGGCCAGGAAGCGCTCCGTCAGGGCGGAATCGATGGCGGCGAAGCTCATACGCGATGCCTCGCGGTCACGATGGAAAGGATCTGCCGGACACGCAGAAAGTTGCGGCGCACCATGCCGGCCGGGGCCTGCTTCGAGTAACCCTCCTCGAGCGGCATGATGTAGGGCAGGTTGTTGGTCAGGTAGACCTTGTTCCCGACCTTTTCCGGGGTCTCGGCGACCACCTCAGCAATCGCGGCGCCGCCGGACTGGTCTAGGCGCTCGCGCGCGCCGGCGGGCACCTGGCCGACCGTGGTGGACCAGTTGCCACGGGCACGCCCGGTGTCGACGGGGGTGTCGCGCACGACACCGGCGAACAGCTCGATGGTCAGGCCGCGCACAATGCGGTCGGCTGCCGTCTCCGTGCGCACGCGGAAGCGGCCGAGATCCTTCGAGAAGCTCATTTGCGCAGGGCCACGGTGTACAGCAGGGTGACGTCGGTCGGTCGGACCTTTGTCATGGCCACGATGGGCATGTCGCGGCCATCGATCTCCACGACCTGGCCGAGGGCGATGTCGAACTCGAGATCAGCGGCCGCTACCTTCAGCATGATCACCTCGGAAACACGGAGGGTCTCGCCCTCCTGGCGCTCGTCAAGCTGGTCGACCACGGTCTGGTTCACCGGCACGCGGATGGCAGTGATGGTCTGCTCGCGCGTGATGCCATTGACCATGCCGCCGCGCACCTTGTCGAAGGCGCCGGAGGTGGAGCGGCACGGAAGCGGCTGCCCAAACTCGGCGATCATCGCCAGAGTGGTCTCGGCCATTTCCTCGTAGAAGCTCATTTCATCCATCCGGTCTGCACAGCAGCACAGCGCAGGCAGCACACGCCAGAGCGGTCAATGTAGAAGGCGTCGCAACCGCAATTGCAGTGCCAGACGATGCCGTCAGCCGGCTCGCACAGGCTCTTGAAGACACCCTTGTGCAGGCCGCACTCAGGACATTCGAGTGCAGCCACCCCGACAGGAGAAACAGCTACCCATTCATGTGCGCAGCCGAGGCACTTGGCATCGCCAGCCAGGTGCGGCTTGCGGTCCAGGATGCTGACGACATCGCCCATCAGCCGCGCACCAGGGACAGGCCGCCGTCGCCACGGATGAAGCCGGTGAAGAAGGCGGAGGACAGCCGGCCGATCGCAGGGCGGCGGGCATAGTTCACCGCGGCGGCGTACTCCTTCTCGACGGCACCCTCGACCTTCTCGCGCACTACCGCCCCTTTCTTGAGCTCGGGCGGCGCCAGGTCGTCGGCGTAAATCTCCAGCGCGAGCGCGATCTGGCCCTTCTTGATGTTGCCAGGGATGGTGTTGCCGGAGAGCTCGAAGCCGTCACGCACGACGCCAGCGCGCGGCCAGGCCAGCACCTGGGCGCTGTTCACGCGGTCGCCCTTCCAGGCCATCGTGTCCATGGCGATCGCGGCACGCCGGAGCAGGGCCTCGCGCTCGGCATTGCCGTTGGGCACAGTCTTGCCGTAGGCGGTGGCAGCCGCGACGAGCTCGGCCACAGAGGCATAGCTGTCGGCCTCCGCCACGATGGCGCCGGATTCGATGGTGAGGGCCATGGATTACTCCACGCGCCAACCGTGGGCCCGCATGTTCTCGACCTCGGCCGGGTGCACATCGGCAGTGGTCTTGCCCTTCGGGTAGAGGGGCTCGTCGCGCTTCATGCGCACGGTATCGGGCTTCTTGTCTTCGGCGGCCTTGGCAGGTGCAGCCGCGGGCACCGCAGGGCCATCGCCCTTGTTCTCGACCTCGATCACCGGCGCCACAGGGGCGCTGGCAGGGGGATTCTGTTCACCAGCGGCGGGAGCCGGGGTGACGGGCGAAACGGGGACACCGGTGCTCTTGCCAGACGCCTTCTCGGCGGCACGGCGAGCGCGTTCCTCTTTGGAAATTCCGGCCATTCTCATTCTCCTAAAAAAGACACCGGGGGCACGAAGCCCCCAGTGTTTCCGGCACTACGCCGGCACCACACAAGGGACGGTTTAGCCGGCCAGCAGCGCGATGTGGGCGGACTTGACGGCCTTGCAGCCCCAGGCCAGACGCACGTGGTACACGGTCTGCAGGAACTGGCGGTAGACCGCGATTTCGAACGTCAGGCCAGTCAGCGGGTCGGTCACCTGGATGGCGTCATCACCAGCATCGCCACCCTTCGGCAGGGCCGGAGCGCGGGTCGCCAGCACGATCGCCGAGCGGGCAAAGGCCACGTTCGGGGTGTAGCTGTTGCCCACGGTGATGGCGTCGTCGTCGGTTTCAGCGGCGGTCAGGCCAGGGCGGCCGATTTCGAACGAGCCGCCGGACAGCGCGGTATTCGCCACATACTTCGTGGCGGTGCCCGCGAAGGTCACGATGTCACCCGCCAGGATCGTGCCGGTGCCGCCGTCAGCGCCGATGACGTAGTCACCAATGGCCGGGGTGGTGTCGTTGATCAGGTAGCTGGCGCCAGTGCCCTTGGTGTGCACGCCAATCGCGTGGGAGTGACGAATCGCCATCCCCATGACGCGCTCGGTCATGCCGTTGCGGAGCATGTCGGCAGAGCCGGCTTCGTTGACCTTGAACAGGCCGGACTGCTTGCCACGCAGGTTGCCGATGGCGGCATGGCCCAGGGCCAGCTGCAGATCGTTGGTCGGCGCGCCGTTCTCTTCCAGGATGCGCAGCACGCCGGAGAAGTCGGTCATGTCAGCAGCCGTCCCGAAAGGGGCGGTACCGGCGGTGCCATAGGCGCGCGAGGCACCCTTGTAGGCGGCCAGCCAGAGGTCGGACTCGATCTCGTTCACCAGGGCGCGCATGGCCTGGTAGAAGCGGTCCGCCTGGATGGTGGAGAAGGTGCCAGCGTTTTCGAGGCCCTTGGTTTCCTCGCCATTCCAGCGAACGGCAACATGCTTGGACTTGGTGATGGCGATGTCGACGTTGTCGACGGTCTCGTCACCGGTGTCCGGAGCATTCACGCCCGGGGTGTTGGTGGCCGTGGTGGCGGCGCTGGTGATGGGCACGCTGACGTTCTGGTTCAGCGCGGCACGCGCGGCGGAGGCGCTGCGGGAAACGCCGGGGATGAAGCCGGTCATTTCGCGCGACACCTGGTCGAGCGCTTCGTACAGGTCGGGGATGAGACCAGTGAGAGTGTTGGCCATTTTTGGCTACTCCTGAGAAGAATGGGGGAAAAGGGTGTTAATCGGTGACCACGCCCCCGTCCTTCGCGAAGGCCGCCTTTTCGGTCGGAGCCATTGCGTCAAAGGCCGTGCGCTGCATGGTCTTTTTGCCACCACCACCGCCCTGGCCACCCTGGTTGGCGCCGCCACCAGAGGCGCCGGAACCCTTGAGAATGGAGTCGCGATGGGGGTAGCTGCTGATGAGGGTTTCGAGGGCTTCATCGAAGTCGGCGAGCTCGCCCGGCTTGGCGCGGGAGAAGATCTTGTTGCCGCCCTGGTAGGCGACCACGCGACCATCCTCGAGCTTGAATGCACTGCCGAACGCGGCCTGGGCCATGTCAGCAGGGATCGCCAGCTTTTCAGCGATGAACTTCGAGCGGGAGAAACTGCCGCCGATCTTCTCGCCAATGAGCTGCTGCTCGAGATCCTGGGCCTTCTTGACGACGGGGGCGTACTGCTCCTCCAGCGCCTTGATGGCTTCAAGCTTCACCTTCTCGACCTCGCCGGCATCCACCAGCTTCTTCTGATCGAGGTTCTTCACCGTTTCGAGAGCCTTACGGGCCGCGGCGGCGTCCTCGATGCCTTCGAATGCCTTGAGCTTGCCTTCGGCCGATTCCTTCGCCTCGCGATGACCCTGGGCCTCCCTGTTCAGGGTGCCGATCTTCTCGAGGGCGTGGGCGGCGTCGAACGCGAGCTCCTTGCCATCCGCATGCACATAGACGGGCTTGCCGTCCTGGACAACTACGTGACCGTTCTCATCGAGCTTCAGTTTCATTTCGGATTTCCATCCTTCAGGGGAGAGCCTTCTGGCTCGGGAGCACCGCGTGGCTTCTGCCGTGCGGCCAAAAAAAAGCCCCGGCAAATGCCGAGGCTCAGAAACGAAAAAGGCCCGCCGAAGCGAGCCCTTGGAATTGGGTTGTCAGTGCATCAGGTCATCATGACCACGCGGCCCTTTGCCATGCAGATAGCGCAGACCTTCATCTTGCTGGAGCTGTCGGACCTGCCCTTCTTGGGCACCGCATTGCGCACCTCGAGGTAGGTCAGGCTGCCGCAGCTTGGGCAGCACCAGCAGCCCGTCGCCTGCCCACTCTTTCGCAGGCGGGCGTAGAGCCGCTCCTCCGGAGAATCGGGAGCAGGTGTGCCGGTGATGACGGCAAATGGACGGTCGGGCTTATCGGTCATGCCGCCGACTATAACCCGGCCCTCCGGAAGGCGTCAGGCGACTTCTGTCGCATCTGCTCCAGCGTCAGCGTCCGGCCCCGGTCGTTGCTGAAGGCATCCAGCTCCAGCCCACCATCCCGGAGCAGCTTGCCGCGGGTCGGGCCCAGCACCTGGTCCTGGCGTTCAGCAGACTGGCCCTTCAGCCATTCGGCATAGGTCGTATCGGCCGGCACCTGGCCGTCCATGCTGGCGCGGGTGGCCGGCGGCAGGTCGCGCTCGCTGATGCCCAGCTCCTTCCATAGCTTGACCACCGGATAGCTCGAGGACCGGCACTGCCAGTGCAGCCGGCCAGGCCCGGCGCCCCACGACACGGCATGCCCGATCGGGCGATGCGTCACGGCGTCATATGCGAGATTGTCGCGGAGCCGGCAGGGCTGGCTGGTGCGTCCGTCCAGCGTCGACAGCCAGCGCACCTCCTGGATCAGGTCGGCGTTGGCGTCGTAGAAGCTGTCCCGCATCGTGCCAGAGACGTGGCTGATCGCTGTCCGGACGACAGCCTCAGCATTCCGGCGAGCGATCTCCAGAATACCGTCCTTGAAGCCCTCGGCACGGGTACCGCGAATGCGCCGGACGATCTCGGCCGTGGTCTGGCCCTCGACAATCCCCATGCGCACGGCATCCCGCACCTTTGCCGCTGCATCCGCCTCGAGGCCGGCCATCCATTCGGACAACAGGCGGCCCTGAAACGGGCGGCGGAAGGCGGCCTCCCGGGCCTGGGCCACAGTGACCTTAGCCAGGCTGATCTGCTGCAGCACGGGGTCGGGGATGGCGGCCGTGAAGAGCGCCATCTGGTAATCCAGTTCGTGCTGGCTGAAGTCGGTCAGGTTGGCCGTCAGGGTAGCGCCTGCCTCCTTGTACGCCTCGCCCAGCAGCTCGCGAACCGATGCCAGCTTGCTCTCGACGTTGCGCGCGGTCAGCGACTCCGTCCCCAGGCGCTCAATGGCATCAGCCAGCGCCACGGTCAGAGCGCCTTCGGCCCGCCGCAGGATGGCCAGGATGCCTCGCACCTCGCCATTGCTGTAATGCGTGATGTCGATCTGGTGGCTGATCGCGGCATCGCGCAGGATCTCGTTGACGGTGGGCATCAGGCGCTACCGAGGGCGGGCCCCTGCCGATCCAGGCGCTCGCGCTCCGTCTCCCAGTCAGCCTCGTCGGACACCACGCCGCGGCGCTTGGCCTCGGCGAACAGGGTCTCGTCGGAGAGCTTGCCGGCGTTGGCCATGGACATCAGGAAGGTCAGGCTGGTCTCGGGCGCATAGTCGATCTCGAAGTTGCCCTGCACCTTGCAGGAGCCTCCATCGGCCTGACCGGTCCACATGGCAAAAAGCTGCAGCATCTGGTTGATGGCGTCCTGGAATGACAGCGCCATTGTCTCCAGCGGAGAGAGTTCGATGTCGGCCTCGTTGCCCACCTGCTCGGCGGTCTTGGCCGCGGTACCGGCCATGGGCTGCAGGAGCTTGGCGCCGGCCATCCGCATGTCTTCCAGCAGATCCTTCAGAGAGTCGCGCCCGGCGTCGATGGCTGCTCCGGTGTGCTCCACCCACTTCGCATCGCCATTCAGCGGCAGCTTCAGCGCCGTGCCGGAGCCGACCTTGATCTCGCTCGGCTTGCCATTTTCGTCCAGCACGTCCTCGTAGCCGATCACAGTGAAGATCGGGACGCGGGCGACGTGCAGGATGTTGTCCTGGTCGGACTGGCTCTGCCAGTGCTTCACGTTGAGGTGGGCCAGGTCCATCAAGACGGGCGTCGCCGTCATGTAGCCGGTGCGGCCGGTGTAGAAAGGCACCACAGGGATGACCGGCAGCGTGCTGACGCCCTCGTCGTAGAGCACCCATTCGGCCTTATCGTTCTTGCGGTAGATCGACCACTTGCCAATCTCCAGCACGCGGACCTGCTCGACAGACTTCGAGGCGAATGCGCCATCATCTTCGGTCGCCACCTCGGAGAACCGGAACTGCGTCAGCACGCCGCCCTGGCTCTTCCAGCCAAGCACGCGCTTCGGGTGGATCACGATTGCATAGGGGCGGACGCCAGCGCGCTTCTCGTCAGCCACGGTGCGAATGCCATCGGCCCGCGGGTAGTCCACCAGCGCAAAGCCGATGCCATAGGCCAGGCCCTTGGAGAACCAGTCGCGAGCCCACACCTGCAGGTTGTTGCCTTCGCGGTCGACGTTGGTCATCAGCTCGGCAATGTTGCCAGGCACGTCCTCGAGGAGCTGGACCGGGCCGGCGAACACGCGCGACGTCATGTTGGTGATGGTTTCGCGGTAGGCCGGTAGCAGCGTGGAGACGCTCAGGCGGGCGTCATAGGCCTTCTGCTCCTCGCCAGGCCACATGGGCAGGTAGGCCTTCCCGGCGGCGCGCATGGCCTTGGTGCCGCCCATGAGGGCCTCGACAAGGTTCCAGTCCGCGTGCATTGCCGTGACGGCATCAGCGGCGGTTCCGGGGTTGCTCATCGGGTTACATCCTCAAGGGTTCGGCGGAGAAGTTGCGGCGTACAACCGGCCACTCACGATCCACGCAATAGCCAATTGCAGTCGTGATGTGCTGGTACTTGTTCTTCTGGTCTTCCTGGAAGGTTGAGCCTTCCTCTAGCTGGACGGTGGCCAAGCCCTTATCGCACCACGGTGCGGTCGCCGGGTTCACAAACAAGCTACGATGGCCGTCCGCCGTGCAGATCTTGGCGCGGACAGCGTTCTGGCGGTCCTTGATGGCGGGGTGCGCCGGCTTCACCTTACGAGTGAATGCCCAGCCGTTCGCCTTCAGCACACCCTCGATGTCGGTGTAGTCAGAGGCGTGACCATGCTTCTCTCCGGCCCGGCCTGCCGGGTCGCCGTAGACCAGGACGTGCTTGTTCTCGTGGTCCTTGAACTTATCGACAAACTCAAGCGCCGACTGCTTCGACACCGCGCTGGTCAGCACGATCTCATCGAGCAGGTAGAGCGCCTCTCCGCGGCGAACGCCAACCGCCGACGACAGCGGCGTGAAGTTCTGATCGTGCATCCACATCAGCTGCTCATGCGGCTGAATCCGCTCGCCGGTGTGGTTTGCCTTGCTGTAGTCCTCGTAGATGCGGCCGGATGCCGTCTCAAAGCTGGCCTCGAACTCCTGCTTGAACTGCTTTGCCGACATGGCGCGCTTCATGGCGGCAATCACGTCAGGCGGCAGAATCTCTGCGGACTTCCAATGGAAGACCCTGAAGTTTGGGTCCTGCCCGCTCTCCGCCTTTGAGCACAGGTCGTAGTAGTGATTGAGCCCGTCTGGCACACCCAACAACCAGCACCACGCACGGTAGTCTGGCCTTGTCGGGTTGACCGTATTCAGGGCCGGCAGGATGTTCGCCTCCCATGCGTCCGACTTGATGTCAGCGAATTCGTCGATGCCGCCGCCGGTCCAGGGAATGCCCTCGATGCGCTGCGGCTTGTCCAGGCCAATGACGTGAATCTCACTGCCATTTGGAAGGAAGATGATCCGGTCTGACTCACTGGGCCGCTTGGCGTGGAGGCAAGACAGCGTAAACGCCTTCAGGTCATCCCAAAAGATCTTCTTCGCCTGGTCATGTGTTGGCGCCGCGGCGAAGTAAAGGCCAGCGTAGGCATTCGCCTGCTTGACCAGGAATCGCTTGAATCGCTCCGTCTTCCCGCTTCGGCGGCCGGCTGGGATCAATGGGAAGCGCACCCCGCTCGGTACCGCGTCGATCAGGGCAAGCTGTACCGGGTGATCCCTCAGCGCGTACCAGCGGGCAAGTTGCCGATCCAGCAGCAGGTTTCCAGTGCTCATCCAGGCAGCTTCGCTATCAGGTCCGACAGCACCTGCGCGAGGTCAGCCCCCTTGTCCTCCGACTCGACTTTGTCGCGCCACTTGGACGGCTGGCGGTTCTTCAGCCAGAAAATGGCGGCGCCTGTGTCGGGCGGATAGTGCTTGATGGTGGGCGTGATGACGATCTTGCTCATGCCGCCGCCCTCGGACACCGTGCGGATGTCGTCCTCGGGATGCTCGTAGCCGGTGGCCCGCTTGAACAGCTTGTCGGCCACCTCAGCATCGGACAGGGTCTTGCCCTTTTTTAAGGACTCCAGAAACCCGGGGTGCGCCTTCTTCCAGTTATTGAGCGTGGACTCTGAAACCCCAAAGAAATCAGCCAATTCCGCGTCGGTTGCGCCTAGGCGGCAGAGCTTCATTGCCTGCTCAGCGAACTCGGAGCGGTACTTGGAGGGGCGGCCATTGTTGGCAGGGCCATTCGATGCCTTAGCCATTACCCTTTACCAGGCTGACGCCACGCTCTACCCGGCGCCAAACCTTGTCGACGTCGGGATCGCGGCCGGTGAGCCGGGCCACAGCGGCGACGCCGAACAGGTACGGGTGTACCCACCAGGCGATCTTGACGGTGAAGGTCGTGATCTTGGCCATGGTGGTCTCGGTAATGGGTAGCGGGAGCGGGAATTGAACCCACGACAGCCGAATTATGAATCCGGCGCTCTACCACTGAGCTATCCCGCAGCAAACTGGACACGGTTCGCCACCCTCGGGCAGGGCTCGGCCCCGCAATCCTTGGCAGGCTGCGGCGAGGGAGGCGGACGGTGTGCAGTCAGTGAGTTGGGGTGTTGCCGCCACGGATGATCATGGCGACCAGGGCGCCGATGGCAGCGATCACCGCGGCCTTGAGCATGCCGACAAAAGGCGTTGCCTGGTTGCTGGCCTTTTCCAGTGCGCCGACTCGCTTGTCCAGGCCATCCTGGCGCTCTTCAAGGCGAGCCTGCCGGTCGAGATGCGCGGTCTGGCGCTCCTCGATGCGCGCAAGGCGCTCCATGCCCTCCCCGAGGCGGTCGAGTTTCTGCTCGATTCGGGCAAGGCGCACGTCGTCATCCGATGGCATAGGCATATCCGGGCGGTATAGGACTGGCCCGCGCATGCCTTCCGAGGATAGGGATCGCTGGAAGCGTGAAGGTGCCGGGCCAGAAACAAAAAAGGGCCGCCCGAAGGTAGCCCCGAAAACAGATGTGCGAATGGCTGACTGACGCCTTGGCCGGGTGCCAACCGGTTGCTGTGCCCTCCCCTTGGGGTAGATCCGGGCGTAGCGGCATGGGATCCGGGGGCCGGCCCCGATAGCAAAAAACCCGGCTTTTTATGGCCGGGTTTCTTCTGGGCGACGACGCCACAGGTTAGAAAAATCTTGCGCTTTCCGGCCATTCTTGTCAAGCGCCGGCGTGCGAAGGTATCGCAGCAGCCCAATCCGGTATCTGCGGGAGGCCGGCGGCAGTGATGCAGGCCCTGTCCCTCTGCCCTGCCGCCAGCCCCATGCGATAGGCGTCCGCCCATCCAGGCATGGTGGATTGCGACAGCATCAGATCAGAAATAGTGGTCCAGCCGCGCGCGCCAGCCTCATACCCCTGTCGCCAGGCCCTGGTCATGCCAGCGGCGATGGCGATGCACTCCTCTCTGGTCAGGAGCAGCATTCAGCGCTCTCCTCTGGCGGCATACTCGGCATCAATGCGGCGGCGCAGGCCGGCGCCACGCTTCGCTGCAGGTGTCAGGCTCTCGGCCCACGAGTTGCGCCGGCGGCGCTGGTGGACGGCGGCCAGAGACAGGCCGCGCTCCTCACACCACTCGGCAACGGTCTTGGTGACGCCATCCAGGGTGACGGGCGTGAGAGGGAAAGCCGCTGGAACGCTCATGCCGCACCTCGCTCAGCAACCAGAATCACCACCGACACGCTGGTGCCAGCGAACTCGTTTTCATAGGGGCCGTGCCAGTGCAGGGCCAGGCCATGCAACAGGTCGGCGCCGCGCGCGCTCGCCGGCAGGATCGCTACCAGCCTCCCACCCGGCGCCAGCAATGCCGCTGCCGCCTCCAGATGCGCCCGCCACCGGCCCCCACTGAATGGTGGATTCATCACCACCCGATCGAAGCGCGGTTTCAACATTGGGACCAGTTCGAGGAAGTCGGCCCGCGTCACCGCGTAGCCCTTCGCCTCCAGGACACCGGCGCGCATGGCGCTCACCTCCACGCAGTGGGTGTCCTTCGGCATCAGATCGGCAAGGCTGCCGGTGCCAGCGCTGGGCTCCAGGCAGCGGTGCCCGTCTTCGATGCCGGCCAACTCCACCGCGCGTGCCGCCAGGCTTTCCGGGGTCGGGTAGAACTGGTGCGTCTTGTCGTCGGGGATGCAGCCCGAGCACACGATCAGGTCCAGCACCGCCTGCGGCTCGTAGTCGAACTGGAAGTGCCCAGCCGCGACCCTCACGCCGCCGATGGCCTCCAACACGCGCGCCGCCTCGGCCACGGCCACCTTGTTGTCCCGGTAGCCGTATCCCAAGGCCCGCGTCCGCGGCAGGCTGTTCCAGCGGTTGCGCAGGCTGTCTACCAGCTCGCGCGCCTCGGCCAGCCCGGCAAGAATCTCCACCACCTCGAAGGGAAGGGGCCGCTGCATCAGCGCATGCTCCTTTGCCTTGCGCGCCGGCCGCTGCCGGAACTTCGGCGGGATGGCCAGCGGGTAGATGCTGGCCAGCACCGCGTTCAAGCGCCAGGCCATGTCCGGGTGCACCTCGAGGTGGGCTGTGCCGACCCCGGCATAGACCCGCAGGCGGATCGAGCCCCCGTCCACCTCCATCCACTCGCCCGGGTTGCGCTTTGCCGCCTTGATCAGCGCGGCGGTCGCATCCCACCTAGGCTCGTCGCGGCCCATGAACTTGGCCACAACGCAGCGCAGGTCGTTGATCGTCCCGGCCTGGCTGTGGTTCACCGTGCCGTATTCGCACAGCACCCGGCCCATGATCATTCGCTTGCCGAAGCCCTCGGGCCGGTTGGTCACGTGCGCCCCGGACAGCGCCCGGAAGATCCCGTCCACCCGCTCGGCAAAGAACCGCGACCTGGCCGCTAGCAGGGCGCCGATGGTGTCGCGCACGGTCTCCTCCTCGAAGTCCGGCGTGGTCTGCTCGCGGATCTGCTCGAACCACTCGTCCCGACGTTTCTGCGGCATGCAATCCAGCACATCGGTCAAGCCAAGGGCGCGCTGCCAGTAGTCGGCATTGAGGGCCGCGATAGCCCCAGGCGCCTGCATCAGTCTATCGATGCGGGTCGGAATACCGTGGCGCTCATCCTTCAGGTTGCCCTGAATGAAGTAGTGCAGCGCCCCGCTCAACTCCCCGGCCATGACGTTGGCCAGGCTCTCAATGCGCGCGCGGGCCTGCCGGTACTGCCCGACCAGACCATCCACCAGGTCAGTGGAGGCTGGCGCGAAGAACTCGAGATCGGCAATCTCCCCCATGATCTCTGTCACGGCGTTCATGCCAGCCTCCGTTTGCCAGTCACTATCACCGCCCTGTGGGCGTGAATGAAGTGGCGCTCGAGCAGGCCGGCGGCGATGCCCTGGGCAATGACGTCGGCCGCCTGGTTGAAGCTGAGGCCCAGGCGACGCTGGATCACGGACACGCCGAAGCCATCAGGGCCAGCCAGGTCGTGGTGCTTGCCGCATAGCTCACGGGCATAGCGCAGGCCGATGGGGTCGATCTGGTCGCTCTGCATCACTCCCCCTTAGCAGCCTGTCGGCGCATCGCCGCAAGTTCTATCTCCAGCGCCTTGGCTTTTGCCTCCGCAACAATGAGCCTCCCTTTGATGGTGCGACGCTCAGACCTGTTCAGGCGGCCGATGACGCCGAAGTAATAGTCGCTTGCTTCCTCAGCTGGTGTCGGCTTGTACTTAAACTTCTCCATCACTCCCCCTCCCGCCCGGATGCCGACAGGGCGCGGTATTTTGCGACCGTGCCGGTAAGGTCGTGCTTCTTGTGAAAGTATGTGTCGGCGTAGCAAGCCCAATCCAAAATGTCGTCGGCGGCTTGACCCAACGCCTCCTGCAGCCTCTTGCACTCGTCCCGCAGGCTGTCCCGCTGCTCCTTGAAGTCTTTCCGTAGCGCCTTTTCGGTTTCGTACAACGGACTCCACTTCTTTATCTCCGCATCCCGCTCCATCGCCTCAAGCCGCTGGCGTATCTCGGAGAGGAGGGCGTCGGCTTCTCCCGCCTCAGAGTCAGCGAGCGCGTCCCGAGTGCATTGGTCGCACAGTGCGTGAACCAGCTCCATCGTCGGCTTAGTCATGGTCGTGTCGGTCATTTCGTCAGCCCTATCTCTTTTTGCTTCCCGCACAGCCTGCATTCAAATACTTGCCGACCATCCCAACTAATGCCGCCAACCCGAAACCATACCTTGCCCTTGTGCATACAGAGCGCTTGGCGAATGACCGATCTAATATTCATCCCCTCTCTCCCCTGCCAATGGCCTCGCGGATGGCGTCAATGAACCATGCCGCTCCGATTTCAATTTCCGTCCGCTTTTTAAATTCGGCAGCGTGTCTCTCCGCAATCTCCCGCACCTGCTCGTCGGTGAGGGCGGGGCGCAAATAGAGAGGAAGCTCGCTATCGTCCTGCGGCTCAATATCACCATTGAATCGAAAGCCGTTCTTGCGTAGCCATGCTACAGGCAGCATTTCAGGCGTTACAGCCATCGAATCACCCCAATTACATAACCGACCATGATGCCAACCCATAGGCCGAAAAACGCCCCAATCACTAACATTTTGAACGCCCAATCTCTATCACTCATGCTGCTCTCCTGCCGACAGGGCGGCCTTAATGACATCCCCGGCATCCCATGGCCTGCTGTGCCGCAGAGCCTCCATCGCGGTATGCAGTACCTCCCGCAGCGCCTCGCACTCCTTCCGGCTGCGCTCAAGGTCGGCCTCTAGCCAAAGCATCGCTGCCTGCGCCTTTGCGTTTGCTTCGCAGGCTTCCTTTCGGACTTGCTCGGCCCGGCTGTACTGCATCTTGTAGTAGCCGCATTGGTTTTCGGCGGCAATAAGCTCGTCGATCTTGCGCGACACGGCTCCGGCAAGATGCTTGCTATGGGCTGTTTCCTTCTCAAGCTCGGCAGCCATTCGGCGCACCTGCTCGGCAAGCGACACATCGCCACCGTCAGGCGGGTCCATGTAGACCGGACCGGGCAATGCTGCGGAAACTTCGGCAAGCGCCACCGTCAGCCGGGAGACTTCGGCGGTGAGGGTGGTGAGCGCAGATTCCGGATAGAGCTTCGTGCCAACAGGAACGCTCCGACTAAAGCGGGCGTGAAGCGTGGACACCTTGCACATATCGCGGCTTTGGTGCGAGTAGACCTCGGCCACAGCCTCCCCCGCGTCATGGCTGGCGAGCGAGACTTTCTCTGGCATCGAGCCAGTCATCAGCATGTGCGCCGCCTCAACAGACGATGCGCTGCCCGGGCCGTACGCCGCGTTATGGCTGGCGGGAGGGGTGGGCTTCTCGTGATACGGATTAGGCTTCGCGCAATGCGGGCAGGCGGCGAACCAGTGCCCGAGCGAACGCTCTACCGGGTCGCCGTACATCTTGTGGCCCTTAGTGTGGGTGCAGTCGTGAATCCACCGCAGTTTCTCACTCGTCATGTTCCTGCTCCTTCTTCGCCTTTACGCGCTTCATGTGACCGCGCAGGCTTGCATTGCTGCGCCGCAGGGCGTCTCGATCCTCTCGGGCGGCCCTACACTCACGCTCCCAGTAGTCGCGCTCCCGCATCAACTCGGTATGGCGAATAGCCACTTTCTCCAGGGAGTCGGCAATTCGGAGCAGACTGCCGGTGTTGATCTGCTCAAGCGTTAGCGACTCGCTGGTGGAAACCCACTCGATCTTGCTGGCCGCACGTAAAGACTGTCCCATCACATCCCCCTCTTAGCATTGCGCTTGGCGCGTCGTTCGGCGGCTGCCTGGATGCGCTTATTCATGCCTGATTCTCCAGAATCATCACGGGAAAAGCCCCGCGAGAGTTCGGCTTGGCCTCGTGGTACAGGCAGTTAAATTCGCCAGACACATCCGGGACGGCTCGCCACCAGACGCGCACGATATTGCACCTGTCGTATTCAGTGACCGGCTCGCCCGTGTAGTAGCTGACCGACTCCCTGAATTCCGTTTCGTCGTGGTCGTGCCCCCGGCTGTAGTAGCCGTAGCAGCAGTCGTCGTTGATAGCCGGGCTAACGTCCAGCTTGTATTTATTAGTCATCCCTCAGCCCTCCCCATCGACGGAAGGGGCGGGCGGTATCCGCTCCCAATAGCTGTAGAAATTTGCGCCGGCGTGGAAAGCAAAGCTGCTCGTGGTTTTGTAGAGGAAAGCTTTGCAGTCGGCGCAGTACACCCACTTTGATGCCAGCTTGCCTCCGCTCTCGCGCTTTCCAAGATAGATGAGCTTTACTGCCTTAGCCCTGTGCCGGCACTTCATTCTTGGCCTCCGTTGACGGTGTCTGGCGGGAGCGGCTGCCACGCAACCACGCTATCGGTCAGGTCGTCGGTGCCAGTCCAGCCGTCATAACTCGTGAATGCCATACGGCCGTAGTGAGCCTTATAGGACGCTACAGACATTCCTCCAGCCTTGTGCAGCACGAGATAGCTTCCTTTCGCCTCCGGCGGCCTCTCGCTGCACTTCACCCACCCCGTAGCAGATGGCGAGGCGAGGAGTGCGCGGATAGCGTCAGCGGCATCGCCAGCCCGGACATTGCCGACGACACGAACGTCCGGCTCCCACGCCATGAAGCAGGCCAGCAAGTCGGCCGCCGTCTGCCGTGCAGCATCATCCCCACCCCCGCCACCCTGCGCCACGGCCTCAGTAGCCACCGGCGCGGGGGCGGGGGCGGGGGCAGGGGCGGCGGCGAGCATGGCGTCGTAAATACTCGCTAGCTCGATTTTGGTCATCACCGCATCAGCGCCGCGTCTTGTCTGGTTTTTCGCATACGCAATGGCCTCCAGGACGTCCTGCGTCGGCTCAACCGGAACCAGCCTCCACCCATCCAGCACAGCGACAGCAGCGGGCGGGGTGTGACGGGAGAACTCGCGCTCACCCAGCACCTTCTCGTCTGCAACCACGACAAGCCGAGCAAGCTCGCGGGCCATTTCGTCCGGCTTGTAGCTGCTAACCGATTCCAGTACGCGGGTCAGCTTCCTCGTGAAGTAATCAACGTCGAGGCCAAATTCATTTCGCATCACTTCTTCTCCTGCTCGGCGGCGAGGGCGGCCCGCGCATGGGTAATCAGCTCGACCGCCTTACCCGCAAAACCAATGATCGAGCCACTTTCGCGGGCGGCCTTGTCGAAAGCCTCCAGCACGCCCCGCATCCTCCCCTCCAGCTCTCGGCTCTCGGTCAGACGCATCGCAAGGCGACCGCCGGCGCAGGACAGGTCATCTATCCGCTCACAGGCGTCAGCCAATTCTTCCCGGATCTCGGCAAGCTGCGCCTCCAGTTCCGCCACCCGGCCGGAGTCGGGGTGGGTGTAGAGCTTCATGCCGTGCGGAGGCGCTCCAAAAGACCACTCAACGGACACATGCTCGCCACTTCCGCCGACGTTCCAGTGCTTAACAGTGCCAACCGCCCCGCCCGCCTCAGCGAGGGCCTGGCTCTCCCCCATCACCCTCACTGCTGCCCTCGCATAGGCCATACACCGCGCCGAGTATCCATGACCCATGTCGTCGGCCATGGCCTTGGCCGCCCTTACCTCCAGCTCGCGCCGGCGCAGATCAGCCGCATCTTCCGTCAGCGTGCTCATGCGGGCGCCCTCCAGTCCGTCACCAGGCCGGCCATTCCCAAGATCACGCCAAGCTGCACGGCCTTCTTGATGCCCAGGGCCTTGTAGGTGTTGTAGCGGTGGGTCTTGATGGTGTCCTCGGTCACGCACAGTTGCTCCGCGATCTCCGGCGTGCCCAGGCCGTTGGCGAGCATCAGCGCAATCTGCCGCTGCTTCCTGGTCAGCAAATCGAGCGCGGCTTTGGCTTCTTCACTCTTTGTCATGGCTCTACTCTCCAATCAGGCCAGCGTCGCTGAACACGCGCTGCAGGTGGGTCAATGCGTCTTTGCGCCAGCCGTCCAGCTGGTCGCGGATGTCCTTCCGCCAGCGGCGAAGGGTTCGTTCAGGCACTTCGGCCAGGCTCCACTCCGTCACCACAGCGCCCTTCTTGAGGTGATGAAAGGCCCATGTGCCCACGGCCATGCCACGAAACAGCGGGTCGGCAGGGCTTTCTATTTCAGCGGCCAGGCTCTCGCAGGCAGCCAGGCGCTCCTTGTCGCTCACGGCATAGAGAGCCGTCAGGACCAGCCACTGGCGTTCGCTTACGGCGCGATGAATCAGGCTGCGGGTGATCGTGTCCTGGTCGCGCATCTCGGTGCGGCTGAGCTGGGCGCCACCGGCAGGCCGGGAGGACTCATGCTCAACGAACCCAGGGCGGTAGAGCTTCTGCCAGTGGGCTGGCTCCGGTGCGGCCAGCAGGTCGACGGACATGGCGCGCCGGACGGCGTGGTCTTCATCGCGGTAAACACTCATTCCATAACGCCCTCTTGTTGTTTGATGCTCAGCAATCCGAGGCTGCTGGATTCGTTCGGCAATGGTCGTCATGCCACCCTCCGGTCCGGCATCAGGCCGGCCATTTGCTCAATGACGTCCTGATCGAGGTCAGGCCAGTAGTGCTCGGCGACATGGCGGCAGACGCCGTCCCACACCTGGCGGAACTTGTCCTCGGGCATGGCGTCGAAGGACAGGCTGGCGGCCTGCTTCACCGGCACCGTCTTGATGTCCGGCAGCACCGCGGCCAGCATCCGCGCGGCAGCCGCACCCAGCAGGCTGTCGGCCACGGCCAGGATCGCGCTCACCACCGGCGTGGCGTCGATCTCGACCACCTCGCAGGCCACGCCGGCCTCCAGCTGGACCCGCTTGATGGCGCCGTGGCAGTCCAGGTTCTCGAAGCCTTCAACGTGCTCGACCAGGTACTGCCCCAGCACATGGACCAGCCGGTTGAACTTCGGATTGCGCGGCTGCTTGGGATCACAGCGCACCTCTTGGCCGGTCTTGAATCCACGCTGGCGCATCAGGTGGCGGTCGATGTCGGAGGACGGCACCAGGGCGCCCACCATCTCGCCGGTCTCCGGATCGACCAGCTTGCGGGCCGTGAAATAGATCGGGCGGGAGGGGCGCTTCGTGGATTTCTTCATGCTCACCTCGCCACTGCCTGGAAGCCGGCGTCGATGGAGTTCTGGCCGTGCTCGAGCTCGAACTTCTCCAGCTCTTGATTCATCAAGGGGATGATGTCGCGCAGGGTGCATTTCACCGGCGGGCGAATGGTGAGCCGCTCTTTGATTCCGCCGGGCAGCATGGCCCAGGCCGTCACCGTCCAGTGGCGGGGCTGGCCGTGGTGCTGGCCAATCACTGTCAGGCCGTTGTGCATCGACCAGATCGCCTTCATGCTTGCACCTCCCGGCGGCGGGGTTGGAACATCACCTGCCGGCCGTCAATCTCCGGCTCGCCAATGAGTGCAGCGCCGATAACGCGGCCCTCGCAGGTCGCACAGAGCGGCCTTCCTTCGCTCGGCTGCGCTACCAGCTGGCCTTTCTTCCGTGCGCTCACGATGAGGCTCATTCCGCACCAGCAGGTCACGGATAGGTGGGCGGTTTTCAGGCCGTTGTGCAGGGTGACGTGCCGGACGCGGTGCGTGTACTCGCCCTGCAGGGACTCGGCGAACGGCAGGGAGCGCTTTGCCGCAGTGCAGTGCTTCCCGGCATGCGGGTGCTTGATGATGCTGCTCGGTTCGATGTCGATCATTGCGCTCATGCCGCCACCGCCTGGCTCCGCGCCTTCGCTAGCTTCCGTTGCTCCGCCCGGTAGTGGGCAGTGATCGCCTGCAGCTCCTCGATGGTGTAGTGGCGGGGCTCGTGCGGGCCTTCCAACCACTCCACGCGCGCCAGACCGATCTTGGCGATCAGGCGCTCCCGGTAGCCCTCTGCCACCGTCCGGCCCTTACGGGCGTACTTGCTGGAGCCGGCGTTGCAGGACTTCAGCTGCTTGTGGCAGTTGTCCGGATCGAAGCGGAGCTCGGGATGGGAGCCACGAGACAGGAAGTGGCCGGCATCCCACTTGCCGCCGGTCAGCCAGTCCTCGCCGGTGCCATAGCTGCCGCAGCAGATGCACGGCAGATCGTGGTCACGCTCGCGGATCCACGCATTGAAAGCGGCCTGGGCCTCCTTCAAGTACTCGGCCCTGGTCTTGAGCTTTGCCAGGCCCGCCTTCTTCTCGGCACGGCGCACTGCCCGCTCCACCTTCGCCTGCTTGGCCTCGGCCTTCTCGCGCTTTGCCCGGGCCAAGGCCAGGGCGCAGTCGATGCCACAGGCGTGCTGCATGGGCATGGTGGCCATGAACGGAGTGGCACAGGCGCGGCAGGCCTTCGTGCGGGGACGGTAGGCGCGGATGCCGTTAGCCAAGGTGGCCTCCAGTGCGGCGGACCGCGCGCTTGAAGTCATCATGGGCAGCCTGCTCCCGATCCAGCAGGGCCTGGACGCGAGCGCGGTCATCACGGCGACTGGAAAGGCGGTGGGCAGCCATCTCCAGCAGCAGCCACATGCAGGTGAACCCGGCGAAGATGGCGATCAGTTTCCAGAAGCTCATGCCGCCCTCCGGCCGCGCGTCTCGAAGAAGCCGGCGCGCTCGGGATGCACGAGCATGTACAGGCGAGCGAGGTCGGGCCACAGCCAGTCCGTCACTTTGAAATCCGCATTGGAGTCGGCCAGCAGCGTGTGGTGGCGAATCACCTCGCCAATGGTGCGCGCCGAATAGTGCCGCCGGCCTTTGTTCCAGGCATCGTTGGCGTGGTATTCGAAGGCGCCCCACACCAGCCAGTTGCTCGGATGGCTGAACCACTGCTCCATGTTGAGTCGAAACATTCCTGGATGGGTGACAACGGCATCCATCACGATCTGTTCCATGGTCTTTTTCATCACAGCGGCCTCCTCGCGGGTCTCTGCGCCGTTGGCGTGTCGCCAGCCTGGCGCTGCTTCCAGTCTTCATAGTCGGCAGGAGCCGGCGCCACGAAGCGCGCACGATCCAGCTGCTTCAGCAGGTGCACCACACCCTTCTTGCCGTGGCGGTTCTTTGCCACGATGACCTCGACGTAGTCGGTGGGGTTGTTCGGATCCTCGGCGCCCTCGTCATGCAGCAGCAGGGCCACACTGGCATCCTGCTCAAGGCCGCCGGAGCCCTTGAGGTCGGACAGGCGGGGCCGGCGCGGGACGCCACCGCCCTTCACGTTCTCGCGGTTGAGCTGACTGATCAGGATCACGGGGATGTCCAGCTCCTGGGCGATCTGCTTCATGGATCGGCTGACATCGCCGATGCGCACTGCCTCGTTCTCAGCCTTGTGCTCCACCAGCTGGGCGTAATCGACAACGGCGACCGTGTCCTTGCCATGGCGACGCAGGTGGCGCTTCAGTCCACGCCGAATGCTGGAGATCGTCTGGGTGCCGCGGTCGTCAATGGTCAGACGCCAGTCTCGGAGCTGGGCGCTGTAGGCGGTGATTGCCGGCCAGATCGTGTCGTCGTTGCCATCCAGCTCCTGCAGGGCTCGGTAGCTGCAGCCAGTGCGCGCCGCACAGAGCTGGTTCATCACGTCCTCGACAGACATCTCCATCGTGGCCAGGAACACCGATCCTCCAGCATGCAGGACATGCCCGGCGATATTGGTTGCCAGAGTGGTCTTGCCGACGCTGGGGCGGGCGGCGATCAGGATCAGGTGCTTGGGCACAAGACCCAGGGTGTAGTCGTCCAGCGCGCCGAACCCGGTAGACAAGCCGCGCAGCTTGTTGCCTCGGGAGAATCGCTCCTCGATGCCGTTGATCCAGGCCTGGGCAGCGGCCTTCGCATCGACGGGCTCGTGCTCGGCCACGCCGCGCGTGAGGACAGACTCGAGCTTCTCGGTGATGGCGCCGACCTTTTCGGCCAGCGGCACGTCGGGGGCGTCGATGATGCCCTCCCCAGCCTTCAGCGCGCCCAGCAGGCGGCGGAGCTGTGCGCGGTCGCGCACGATCTCGGCATAGTGCTTCAGGTTGGCAATGGCGCAGGACATCGCCACCAGGGCTCCAAGGTAGGCCGCACCACCCGCCTCCTGCAGTTGGCCGCGCTCCTCGAGCTTGGCCATGACGGTGACCGCATCGGCCGCGGTGCCGCGCTCCATCAGGCGCTGGATGGCCGTGAAGATCACGGCATGCTCGGTCTTCACGAAGTCGTCTGCCGACAGGATCCCGGAGACCTCATCCCAGGAGCGATCGCTGGCGAAAAGCAGTGTGCCGAGGACGTTCTGCTCCGCCTCGAAGCTGAACAGCGCGCCGAAGTTATCCATGGGCGGCATCCCTGCGGCTACGGTCGATCATGTCGGCCATGCACTCCTCGGAGACCAGGCGCTTGAACGTGGCGGCCTTCGGCCCGATCGGGGAATCCTGCGAGTCTCGGTTGGTCAGGAACAGGTCTTCCCAGCAGGTCGCGAAGTAATTCGCCCACCAGGACAGGTCGGCAGTGCACGGCTCCCACTCAGGCCTGGCCGCGATCTCCATGGCGAGCATCAGCGGGACAGGGGGTGGCGCCACGCCATAGGCCCTGGCGTACTCCAGGGCCACTGCCTTGGCGAAGCCGGTACGGTCATCAGGGGTTGGCAGTTCGACCACGTTGCTCGGTTTTGCCGGCGGCTGGTGCTGCTCACCGGGCTTCGGTGAATCAGCAATCAGTGAATCAGGAATCAATAAATCAGAGCGTGTTGGCACCTGAGATTCACCGTGCTTTAACGGTGCTAGTACGTCCTTACCTTCTTCGCCTCGCTGCTGCTGGCTTTCAGACTCGGGAGCCGGAAGGCCTTTTGCCTTCTCGGTGTGGTGCGGGGTCTGGTGCTTGGCGAAGTTGCTGATCTGGATGTAGCGCACACCGGCCACTTCGTAACGCACCAGAAATGCATCCCGTTCAAGCACGGTGAGATAACCGTTAATGTCCAAACCTTCACGGTACGGGAACAGTTCTGCCTTGATTCGAAGGGGACGATCCTCCAGCCGGCCATCACGATCAGCCAGGCACCAGAGGCCGGCGAAGAACAGCGAGATGATCGGGTCATATGTCCCGAGCAGTTCGTTGGTGAAGAAGCCGGGCTTTATGTTGCGAGCGCGAGCCATCGTGCGAATCCCCTGAAACCGGATCCACATCCCTGTGCTTGAAAGGCCGCCTCCCTGGCAGCCCTCTTTGAGTTTTACCGCTGCCCCATCCATGAGGGCTTCCAGCTTGCGGTGTCACTGGTGCGGCGCCTGGGTGGAGGTGGTGCTGAGAACCCATCACCGCGCTGCTGACGTTGTTTCCATGAGAGCAAGACCGTCAGCTGCTCGCTCGCCGGAGGATTCCCTTTCGGGGCGGTCCGGCTCCGCGCCCGCCGTGCGACTGGTGTCGCTCGCCGGAGAGATCAACCTGGTGCAAAGTAGGTTGTGAGTGGTGGCCGGTGCTGATCTCCGGCTTGGTGCCCCGAAAGTAGACGGCGGAAGGTGCGGGGTTCCCGGCTGGAACTGCTTGCCCCGTCTGTGCCGACCTGGATGCTTGTTGCTGCCCTATGGGTGGGCCACCCCTGCCTTGAGCGATGCCTCGCCTTGGCCGCATCCACGCTTTCTAAGTTTCTTGCGCATCAGCCTGCGCATTCACCGCTCACAAGGCTGCCCACTGGCGCCGGGTCCCGAGTTGGAGGCTAGGGTTCGGCTCTGAACAGGAGGCAGGCTTGTGAAGGGTTGGAAAGCCCGCCAGCAGCAGCGGGCTTTCCGGTTCAACCAGGCGGCGTCAGGCGGCCAGTTGGTTGCCGCCTTCGTCGCCGCCCTCGTCATCGGGGTCGGCAATGGCAATCGAACTACCAGGGGAGTGATCGACCTCCAGGGCGATCACGGAGACGCTGCAGGCGGCGGCAGGGGTGACCGTCAACGCATTCGAGATGGAGCTCGACGTTCGCGATTCCGACGCACTGGCGGTGGCATGCTGGGTGACGGTGGCGGTGACTTCGGTGGTGGCCACGGCCATGACGGCCTTGACGGTGTGCACAGCGGAAAGCTGCGGAGTGGGCTCGGAAGCGAGGGCCGGGGTCATGAAACTGCAGACCATGGCCAGCATCGCGCCGAGGAAGATGCTGATGAACTTACGCATTGCAATTCCCTCTGGGGTTGATGTGCTACTCAAGGGAGGCGTTTCCGTCCCCCTGCACCGCCAAAGCCCCAGTTAAGGGGCTGATGGGGTTGCCGTTCTCTCCGGCTGTCACGCCACTGTGTGCCAGGCGTTCTGCGGTCTGCTCAGTTCGCGATCATTCGCAGGCGGGACAGCTTGATCTCCACCATCGTCCGGGCCTCCTTGATGGCCTGCTCCGCCTCCGCGATCTGGCGCTGGGCCTCCAGCAGCTCGGCCTCGTCGTAGCCATCCAGCAGGCCGGCCAGGGCCTGCTCCACATCACCGCCCTCCTTGAGCACGCGGCGCAGCGCATCGATGGGGTCCAGGTGTGCGCTGTCGGCATCGGCCGGCACATGCGCGGCCAGGCCGGTCTGCTCCAGCAGCTCATTCACGCAGGCGCAGCGGACTTCCAGCGGCATCGCAGCGAGGATCGAGGGGAGGAAATTGGCGGGCAGGAAGTTGGTGTCCTTGGTCTGGTCGTCCAGCCAGCGGAACACGCGGTCAGCGGCGTTCTTCATGCGCTGGAAGGCGTCAGAGGGGCCCTGGTCGAAGTGGATCTCGGTGTGGCCGCCCACGCGCTCATGGGCTTCCACGATCAGCTGCACCACGGACTCGCGGGACAGGCGGGCATCCCGGCGCCAGGCGTTGACGTGGCCGAGGACGGTGGAGATCAGGGTGTTGTGCGATTGCTGTCGCGTGACCGTATTACGCATTGTGTCCATCCTTTGTCTCGTTCCCGGCTGCCGGGTTGATGCCCTTTTCCCGACACAGCGTCTCCAGTCGCCCAAGGGTCGACGCCATGACGTCGGGCTGGCCGGCCAAAATTCGGTGAATGGTTGGCTGAGTAATCCCGGAATCCTTGGATATCCGGTACGGGGTCATGCCAGTCGCCTCTAGGGCTCTGATGAGGTCGTGTGCTTTCATGAACGGGACTATATACGCTGTCGTTAGCAGAAGGCAATACGGTGGCGTGCCTTGCGGGGTGCTAACGCCCCCGTATATTCGACGAATGGAAACAATTGCAGACCGCCTTGCGCGGAAGATGAAAGAACTGGGGTTCTCTCAGTACAGGCTCTGGAAGGTTTCAGGGGTCTCGCAGCCCACGATCAAGCGCATCCTGGATCGGGAATCGAAGTCGCCTGACAAGAAGACAGTGGAGGCACTGGCTGCCGCCCTGGGCACTTCATATTCGGAGCTATATGACGGCGCCCCCGCTACAAACGTCAGCACCCTTCCTCGCCCGATCCGGGCATGGGATGGCGATGAAGAGCTCGGAAATGAATACGTGACTATCCCCCGCCTCGATCTCCGCGCCAGCTGTGGCAATGGCAATGTGACTTGGCATATTGACGAGAAGGGTCAGCCGCAGGCCTTCCGGCGCGCCTGGTGCGACCGCCTGGGCATCGACACCACCCACTCCGCCACCATCGTTGCCGATGGCGACTCGATGGCCGACCGCATCCAGGACGGCGACTCCCTGGTGGTGGACCCCACGAAGAAGCAGCTGCTGGATGGCAAGGTCTACCTGATCTGCTTCGATGGGGAGCACTTCGTAAAGCGCATCTTTAAGGTGCCCGGCGTCGGGCTGAGGGTGGTCTCGGACAATCCCGACAAGGTGAAATACCCTGACTGGGAGATCCCGTTCGATAAGGCCGAGAGCCTGATCATCATGGGCCGCGTCATGGGCGTCTCAGGGGGGTTGTGATGCGGCTATCCGTAATTCCCGCAATGGCAGTGGCGGCCCTGCTGGGCGGCTGCAGCGCCCTTCAGGGACCAGAGTACCCAGCCACCGGGGCCGGCCACTTCACGCCGACCATCAGCAAGGATGGTGTCCATGGCTTCACCTACAACCTGGTTGGCAAGGGCAGTCCGGAAGATCCGGCCATCCAGGCTGAGCACGAGCTAAGGCTGTCCCAGGAGCTGGGCCGGCGGCAGTTTTGCTTGAAGGGATATGAACTGACTGGAACGGAGAGGAAGGTGGCGACCGGGAGTCCTTACTACGGCGTGGTGTATACCGGCCAGTGCAAGTAGCCCCGCCCTCCCTGCAACTAAGGATCTCCGCAAGACAGCCCGCCATGCGCGGGCTTTTTTACGCCAATGAAAAAGGCCCCTTTCGGGGCCTCAGGCGTCAGTGCAGTATTCCCAAAACGCTCTTTTTCCCATCCCAGCCTGTCTCGCCATGCTGGAGAGCAGATCGTCGGCGAAAGGCTGCTTCGGGCAGTCAACCGTGACCTTCCGGAATGGGGGCCCAGGGTTAACCCACTGTTCATGCGAGCCTTCCTGGTTGCGCAATGAAAAGCCGAGCTTTTTGAGCCCGGCTTTGATTTGCTTGCACTTGAGTGGTGCCAGCTTTCTGCGACCTAGCATCGAGCTGGAACGAGTGGCAGAGAGCAACTGAAGTCTGAGGCTCCGTTCATGTGGAACTTCTCCTTCAGGGCGATGTAGTGATATTCGAGCCGCTGGCCGAGAGGTGCCTTGCGGTTGAGAAGATACTCAGCGTGCTCAGAGTCAACGGTGACAGCCTCGGTCACGTAGATCTTGATCTGCTCCATGAGCTTGCGCTTTGCCTGCTCCATGGAGCGCGCCTGAGCGGCCAGGCTGAGATCGATACAAACCGCAACCCACTGTTCGCCATCCGGCTTTACATAGCAGCGAACAACCAGCTTGGTCGGAATCATAATTGCCTCCTGTTTTGAAGTCTGGCGTTCCTTGCCAAATCTTCGGGCGGGGGAATTCTACGTGGCCCGCACTTATTCTCAACTCCTCAGATGCCCGAGAGGTGTCACTTCGTCGGCTTCTAGGTACCGTGATTGTAGTCAATCCTGGCTCACTGTGACCTGTACAAAAAGACAGGTGTGGCGCCGCTGGATTGCCTTCGCCGCGCCATCTGTCGGCATTTCTGCCGATCGCATGGCCGCACTCACCTACCTCCACTGATCCGCCCTCCTCCCCCTCCCGTAAACGACCGCCGCCCGATTGGGTGGCGCCTTGCCGTTCGTCGGCATTACTTACGCGCAAGCACAATACTTACGCTGCCGTATTGCCTAGTTACTAACGCAGCCGTATAGTCCGTCTTACTGAAACGCGACACGGAATGCAGCAATGACCACCACCGCCCTCCAGCAACAGATCAACGAGCTGAGCGCCCAGGCCCTCAACCTGGAGCAGTCCGACAGCGGCTGGCGCCTGACTGGTGTGATCTACGCCCGCATTCGTGAGCTGCATCTGGAGCTGCTGGCGACCCAGGGCCTGTACCTGCTTGGCGACTGCCTCTCTCACGTCACTGCCTACCGCGCCCACCAGGAGGCTGAGGCTCGCGCCCGCTTCATGGCCGTCGCCACCCCCCGCTTCATCGCCGCCCACGCTGCCATCGAGCGCGTGACCGGCGGCCGTATCTCCTACTCCATCTGAGGGCATAGACATGGACAGCATCAAGATCGAACTCAAGCCGCGCACCGCTGACTACTCCGTCAAGCTGCCGGATGACATGGGTACGGCCCTCGTCGCCAACGCCAACTTCAGCCGTCCGGACGGCAGCTTCTCGGGTCTCGGCTTGAGCCTGCAGGCTTCCCCGCTGAAGGACTGCAATGCTCCGACCGCGGTCGATGCGGAGATGTTCTTCGGCGCCCTCGGGCTGGTCAACGCCTCCCACGACCTGCTGGCTGCTCTGCGCATGGCCCGCGGCGTGATCGCCACTGCCCTGAAGGCCAGCGCGCCGGACTGGTTCGAGACGGAGGCTGAGGTGGCGAATCACACTGCCATCAAGCAGATCGATACCGTCATCGCCAAAGCCACCCGGCGCCCGCTGCACGACGAGACCAGCGCCGAGGCCGAGCGCCTGCAGGACGCCGCTGACCACGCCCGCAAGAGCGCCGTCGAAGAGCGCCTGATCGGGGGTGCCGCGTGATCGCCTGCCTCAACTTCCGCACCGCCGCTGAGCTGGCCTACAGCCTCAACTCCACCCTGACCCGCATCGGCGGCGTCTGGTACGTGAGGGCCGCCTGATGAACATGCTCTCCCCTGACTTCATCGCCTGGACCGCCTTTGCGCTGGTCATGGGCGTCGGCCTGGTGGTGCTGGGCTGGGCTCTCGGCCTGCATGACCGCGACCAGCGTGTCGGCTGCCAGCTCTCCCACACCCCCACCCAGCTGGCACAGGCCGAGTGGCTGCTGAGCCGCAGCCGCGCCAACTGCAAGACGCTGGTGGCAGACCTGCAGGAGGCGAACGAACGCATCCGCCGGCTGCAGGAGTCCAACCAGGCGCTGGTGATCCGCGCGGTGCTGCCGCCGGAGGTGCGCCGTGGAGGCTGACGAATACGCCCAGCAGCAGCTGGAGCAGCAGGAATACGAAGCACTGATGGCCGAGCTGGCCGAATCCCGGGAGAACGAAGAATGAAGGTTTACCAGGCAATCAACGCAGTGATGCGCGACCTGTCCGCCGAGGGCATCAGCAAGGCCCGCAAGAACACCCAGCAGGGCTACCAGTTCCGCGGCATTGACGACGTCTACAACGCCCTGTCCAGCACGATGTCGCGCCATGGGCTGGTGATGCTGCCCCGCGTCCTGTCCCGCAGCGTGGAGGAGCGCGCCAGCAAGAACGGCGGCGCCCTGTTCTATGTCGCCGTGGACGTGGAATTCGACCTGGTGGCGGCTGAAGACGGCAGCAAGCACACGATCCGCACCGCTGGCGAGGCCATGGACAGCGCTGACAAGGCCACCAACAAGGCCATGAGCGCCGCCTACAAGTACGCGGCCATGCAGGCCTTCTGCATCCCGACAGAGGGCGACAACGACGCCGACTCCCACACTCACGACGTGGTGCCGCAGACGGTGGCCGCCCCGCTCAAGTGGATGACCGACATGGAGCTGAAGATCCGCGGCGCCGAGTCGCTGGCGAAGCTGGACGACATCCGCGGCTACATCAACACGAAGCGCCTGCCGGCGACCCAGATCGCCAAGCTGGTCGCCGTGTGCAACGAGATCGAAGACGTCCTGAAGGAGGCTGCATAAATGCGAGGCGTGAACAAGGTGATCCTGGTCGGCACTGTCGGCCGTGACGTGGAAGTGCGCTACCTGCCCTCCGGCAATGCCATCTGCAACCTGACCATGGCGACCAGCGAAAGCTGGAAGGACAAGGCCACCGGCCAGCAGCAGGAGCAGACCGAATGGCACCGCGTGGTCTTCCCGGGGAAGCTGGCCGAGATCGTCGGCGAGTACGTGAAGAAGGGCAGCAAGCTCTACGTGGAAGGCTCCCTGCATACCCGCAAGTGGCAGGACAAGGCCACCGGGCAGGACAAGTACAGCACCGAGATCAAGGCTGGCGCCATGCAGATGCTGGACAGCCGCCAGAGCGGTGGCGAGCAGCGCCCTCGAATGGAATCCCAGGACACGCCGTTCGCGGACGACTTCAACGACGACATCCCTTTCTGAGGACGACACCCCCATGACGACCCCCAAGAACACCCTGCCGGCCCTCGCTGACCTCGCCCCTGCTGCCTCCCTGCTGCAGGCCACCGAAGCCACCCTGACCGAAGTCGTCACCGGCTTCTTCGACATCGCTGACCAGCAGGCCGCCGCCATCATCGCCAAGTATGACGGCGTGGTCTGGCAGCACCTGGAGACCGGCAAGGGTATGCAGGCCGCTGTTGATGCCCGCGCCGAGCTGCGCACCTTCCGCACCGGCATCGTGGATAAGGGGCATGCCGCCATCAAGTCGCCCCTGCTGGCGATCGGCCGCATCGCTGACGGCCGCAAGCAGGCCCTGGGCGACCGCCTGAAGGCCTCCGAGAAGGTGGTGGACGACCAGATCAAGGCCGAGGAGCAGCGCAAGGCCGCCGAGAAGGAGCGCCTGGCGAAGATCGAGCGCGAACGTGTCGCCGCCATCCGCGAGAACATCCACGGCATCTCCATGATGCCCTCGACGCTGGTCGGCAAGACCGCTGCGCAGATGCGCGAGATCCTGGGCGAGATGACCAATCCCGTCGACTGCCCGGACGAGTTCCAGGAGCTGGCTGAAGAAGCGGCCATTGCCTACGCGAATGCCACTGACGCCATCGGCCGCCTGATTGCCGACGCTGATGCCCGGGAAGCCGAGCAGGCCCGCCTGAAGGTCGAGCGCGAGAAGCTGGCCGAAGAGCAGCGACTGGCTGCCGAGGAACGCCAGCGCCAGCAGGAGGCCGCCGCCAAGGTGCAGGCCGAGCTGGACGCACAGGCCGCCGAGATTCGCCGCCAGCGCGAGGAGTGGGAGCTGGAGCAGGAGCGCGCCAGGATCGCGGAGCAGGCTGCCCGTGAGAAGGCGACGCTTTCCGACATTGACAAGGCTGGCGTCAGCACCGAGGAGTTCGCGGCAGGCGCCACTGCCATGGCGACCGCGTGTGCCGAGATGGGCAGCGACCTCGCCGACCTGATCAGCAGCCGCCCGGCCGATGTGCAGACGCTGACCAATCCCGTCCCGCGCCCAAGTGTCGAGGAGCTGGTGATGATCGTGGCTGAAGCCAAGATGGTTTCCGAGGACGTGGCCTATGGATGGCTGGTGGGCGCCTTCGGCAGCAAGAGCGAGGCGGCTTGATCATGGCAACCATCGACACGATCAGCAGCTGCATCAAATCCGTCATCTGGCAGGAAGGTGACGAGGATTGCGGCGTCGGCGAGCCGGCCATCGTAGTCAAGCAGTACGCCGATGGCCTGGTCGAGCTCAAGCAGGGCGTCAACGAAGTGCTGGTCAACCGCAGCAGCCTGATCGCCTTGGCGCGCGAACTGCGCCGGCTGGAGAAGGAGCCGCAGGAATGACTGCCATCCCGGCCGAGGTCCATGAGCTGATCGCCGCCGGCGCCCTGTTCGTGTCGAACCACAGTGGCGGCAAGGACAGCCAGGCGATGCTGATCCGCCTGCGCGAGATCGTGCCGGCCCGCCAGTTGCTGGTGATCCATGCAGCCCTTGGCGAAGTGGAGTGGCCTGGTGCGCTGGAGCTTGCCCAGGATCAGGCGGGCGACGCTGACCTGCCCTTCATCGTGGCAAAGGCCAGCAAGACCATGTTTGAGATGGTGGAGCGCCGCTTTGCTGATCGCCCTGAGGTGCCAAGCTGGCCTTCTGCCAGTACCAGGCAATGCACAAGTGACCTGAAGCGCGGGCCCATCCAGCGCGAGGTCCGCCGCTACGCCAAGGCCAGCGGCTTCAAGACCATCGTGAACTGCCTGGGGCTGCGCGCCGAGGAGTCGCCTGGCCGAGCCAAGCGCAAGTCGTTCAGTCGCATGAGCATCAGCAACACTGTCACCACCTGGTTTGAGTGGCTGCCGGTACATGACGAGCGCACCGAAGAAATATTCTGGACGATCTTGAATGCCGGCCAGAAGCCCCACTACGCATACGGCCTGGAGATCATAAGCGGCCGCCCGGTGGCAACCCTCAATGAGCGCCTGTCCTGTGTGTTCTGCCTGTTCGGCAGCAAGAACGACATCAGGAACGGAGCAAGGAGTCTCCCCTGGCTGCTGGCTAAGTACGATGCCAAGGAGAAGGCCACCGGCTACACGATGCACATGAGCCGCATCCCGCTGGTGGAGCTGGCGACGCCAGTGGAACGCCAGCCGGACGCACAGGCGGACCTGTTCGCGGAGGCCGCAGCATGAGCCAGCTCGACCTCTTCGCCACGCCCAAGGCCACGCCCACCGACCGTGCCGGCCACTTGCACACAGCCCGGGCCTATCTGGCGCAGGCGGTGACGTTCCGGGAGCGGGAGCAGCGCAACGGGCAGCGGCCGGGATTCTCGCTGGTGCTGCTGGAGTGGGCCGGCAATCAAAGACGAAAGGCGGCCTGACCGCTATGGATAACCAGGGGATTGAGATGACCGACAACCAAAAGGCAGCCGCCATCCTGCGCCAGTACGCAGGCGAGCTGTACCAGGGCCACACCATCGGCGGCCAGTGGGATGAAGGCTGCCGCATCAAAGCCGAGCATGACGAGCTGCTGGCGCTGGCTGACAGGCTGGCTCTCGCGCAGAGCGGGGAGGCGGTGTGCTACGGGTGCAGCGTCGGGATGCGCCTGTGCGATGACGGCTTGCACCGCGACCCGCTCGGACAAGTGTTCCCGCACACGGCTGCCGTTGTTCACACCCACCCCGCCCCCGACCGCGTGGCGGAACTGGAGCGCGAGCAGCAGATTAGCGCCGCACTGTCGCGCAAAGTCGTCGCCCTCGAACAGCAGCTTGCCGAGAGCCGGGAGCTGGAGGGGAGGATGCGGGGCGTGCTGGAGGCTTTCGACAAGGCCGCCCGCGAAAGTGGCTCGATCATTGGCTTTGCGGGTAAGGCGGTCGAGCTGATTACCCATGCGCGGTCCGCCCTCGCCGCCGAGCAGGAGAAGAAGTGATGAGTGAAGAACTGATTAAGCGGCTGAGCCTTCGCGCCGGCATTGAAAAGCTAGCGGACAAGTTCGTGCTCGCCGGGTTGCTTGAGGAAGCCGCTGCCGCCCTATCCACCCCGCCCGCTGCTGTCGCGGTGCCGGATGGGATGGTGCTGGTGCGGCGTAAGCTGATTGACGAATCAATAGCCCGCATCAACTGCGCCATCCCCGGATGGGAGGTGCATGTACATGCGCTGAATGACGCTCTAGCCGCCGCCCCTGCCGCTCCCTCTGTCCGGGCTGTCGTTGTGCCGGCGGGGATAGACAGAATCGGCCTGCATGGCTTCCTTTGCGAAGCCCTGGATGACGGCCGCTGCATTGCCGACGCATACCGATTCAAGGATGGCTATCACACAGCAAGAAACGCCAAGGTTATGGCGCTGACGGATAAGCTTCTCGCCATGCTCGCTGCCGCCCCTGCCTCGCCCGCTGCTACGGGGTGGGTGAAACCGAGCAATCCGGCAGCAACGCGGCAGTATTACTACCACGATGACGACTGCCCCATTCGCAAGTCGGGCGACCCCGGCTGCATCTGCTGGCGCGACGAAGGCACGGGGCCGTTCCCAAATGGAACCGACATTGTGCAGCTCAGTTGGCGCGACAAGCCCGCCCCTTCCGTCGATGGGGAGGGCTGAGGGATGGACGCAATCGCAACGCTGGCAACAATGGCTTGTATGCTTCTCATCGGGTACGGCATCGGATGTATTGCCGCCGACCGACGCGCCAAGCGCAATGCTAAGAGGGTGAAGTGATGCAGATTAAGAAAATTGCTGTCAGCGCAGCCATTGTTGCTGCCCTAGCAGTAGCCAATGAGTATCGCCAAAAATGCCCTGACTGTGGCCGACTGAAGGCGCGCAGCGCAGACGATGCCATGAATGGCGACTGTGACAAGTGGTATGCCACGCGAGATAAAGAGGCCCATGCGGAGTGCGCTCGGGTCGCCGCCGCGAAGAAGGAGCAGGAACATGAGTGAGAAGCTGCGCATAATTCCGGGGCCTACTCGGTGGCGGCATGAGTGCAAAAGTCACGGCGATTGGCGCTCATTCCACAATGGCATTACTTTCTGCCCGACCTGCGGAATGGATAAAGACGGGCTGATGGCCGAGCCGCCCATCCCGTTTGATGGCTCTGTCATCCTGCGCCGAGCAGGGGCCACCCCTCCCGCCAGCCATGACGCGGGGGAGGCTGTGGCCGAGGTCTACTCGCACCAAAGCCGCGATATGTGCAAGGTGTCCACGCTTCACGCCAGCTTTAGTCGGAGCGTTCCTGTTGGCACGAAGCTCTATCCGGAATCTGCGCTCACCGCCCTCACCGCCGAAGTCTCCCGGCTGACGGGGGAGCGGGACCAGTGGAGGCGCCTTGCTGCACCCGCTCTGTCCGGGCTGTCTAGCTCCCTGGTTGACCAGCAGCAATTGCAAGACGCCCTTGAGCGCAGCCGGAAGGAGTGCGAGAGGCTGCGGGAGGCTTTGGAGGTAATGCTTGAAGGCGATGAGCTAGGCGAGGCTGAGTGCCAGCGCATCGGATTTCCGCGAATGATTACGCGCCGAGAGAAAGCCAGAGCCGCCCTGTCGGCAGGAGAGCAGCATGACCGTAACGCCTGAAATGCTGCTGTTCCTGGCTGGAGTGCTAGCCCTTGCAGGGGTCGTGCTGGTCGTCATTGGCGCACTTGCCGGGCGCATCGTGGAAGTCTGGCAGGCGCTTAAATGGGAGGGGGAGTGATGAATGTCCACCTGGTGAGCGAGGACGATTTGCGCGCCTGGCTCAATTACGAGCGGCAGGCCGACATTCGGGTCTGGCTCGACAAGAACGGCGTCTGGTACACCGAGGGCAAGGGCGGCAGGATCTGCACCACGGTCGCCGCCATCAATGCTGCCCGCGCCTCTGCCAATGGCGCATCCTTTGACGACTTCGAGTTCGCAAGCCATGGGAAGACCCCGAGCCACTAAGGCGGACGGGCTGCTGCCGCCCTACGTCTACCGCAAGCCGAAGGCCAACCTGGTCGAGTACCGGCCCTACCTCGGCAAGGGGAAGTTCGGCCAGTCGGTCTACCTCAAGGACGCTGAGGACAACTTCCTGCCGTTCACCGCCAGCCGTGACGCCATCTTCAAGGCATACGCTGCGGTGACGGGCACGGAGAAGCCGGCGCGCACCCTGTCCTGGCTGCTGGGGGAGTACGTCGCCAGCCCGCGCTACGCCCGCCTCATGCCGGCCACGCGCAAGCACTACGACCACTACCGGGCCGCCATCGAGGGCACGGACCTGTCCAACGGCCGCACGTTCGGACAGGTGCCGCTGGAGAAGATCACCCGGGGCGTCATCGCCAAGTACCGGGACAGCATGGCGAAGGCACCGATCCAGGCGAACCGGCACCTGCAGTTCCTGGGGGCGGTGTTCTCGTTCGCGCTGGAGCGGGAGTACGTCAGCCAGAACCCGGTGACGGGGGTGGAGAAGAACCGCCAGCCGCCACGGACGCACTACGTCGAGGACAGGGACTACTGGCTGGCCTACAGCCTGGCGCCGGACTGGCTCAAGGCGTTCATGGAGCTGGCCTACCTGTGCCGCGGACGGCGCGGGGAGATCCTGGCGCTCAAGAGCCGGGAGCACGTGCTGGAGGAGGGGGTGTACTTGCAGCGCACGAAGGGCAGCGCGTCAGAGGTGACAGCCTGGTCGGATAGGCTCAAGGCGGCCGTGGCACTGGCCAGGACGCACAATCGGGACGTACTGAGCCCCTACCTACTGCATGGGGCGGATGGCAAGCCGGTGAGCGGGCCTGCGTTCAACTCCGCATGGAAGCGGCTGATGGAGAAGGTGAAGGCCGCCAAGGGCGCCGCGTTCCCCGCTCACGATCTAAAGGCGAAAGGAATCACTGACCACACGGAGCATGCCAGCGGTCACAAGTCGGCGCGCATGGCGGACGTCTACATCCGCAAGCCCGACCTGGTGCCGGCGACGCGCTGAGTTTTGGTAGTCGTTTTGGTAGGGCCACAAAAGAAAAGGGCCTGCATCGCTGCAAGCCCTTGTCTTATATGGTGCGCTGGGAGGGATTCGAACCCCCGACCCTCTGGTTCGTAGCCAGCAATGCAGCGTATAGGAATCAACGGCTTGCGGTGTTTCACTACCAAAAATCCTGCCCATTTGTGCAGTGCTTCGGCGTGGGTTTAGCCGCTTTTTTTGGTAAGGATTTGAGGCCCAAAATGGACGCCACGCCCGCCCTGCCCCTGCTCTCCCTCGTCGTCTCGATGGCGCTGCTCTGGTGGGCTATCGGCTACCTGCGGCGATAGCTACCAGCTCCACTCCACGCCCAGCAGCGGCCGCACATGGTCGCCCGGCTGCTTGCCCATGCCGATGCCCACGCCCACCCTGCCCCAGCGCTTGCCGACGATGCCGGTGTAGGCGTCACGCCCCGGCTCGGCTGTCACCAGCGCGAAGTGTCGGGGCGGCGGTCGCTGCTCCAGCATCGGCGTGTAGGTGCTGCGGCTGACGTCGACCTCCCCGTCCGGCGAGCTGGCGATGATGCCGGCGCCGTCCGGGCCCAGGTACTGGCTGATGTCGATCACGACCGGCTCGCAGGAGCAGGTCGCCCCGGTGGCGCCGGGCAGGCTGCCATCACTCGGGCTGCCCTCGGGGTGGTGGGCGGCGGGCTTCGGCTTGACGACGATGCGCGCGCGGGCGACCTCCTTGGCCTTGGGCGGGATGATGTGCGGCGGCGGGCCGGCATTGGCCGGGGCCGTGGGGATGCGCGTCAGGTCGGCGCTGCCGTCGGCCTGCACGAAGCCCGGCTTGAAGGTAGCAGTGGTCTCCTGCATCGGCCCCCAGCGCACCAGGTGGTGGTAGGCGGCGAGGCCGATGGCGATGCCGACCAGCAGGGCGGCGATGATGGCGATCAGGGTGGTGCGCATGGTCACACCTCCTCGGCGGGCTTAACGATCAGGCGGCAGGGCTTGCCCTTCGCCTCGCGGATCAACTTCATCACCGCGGCCACGGCCGGCGCGCAGTTGCTGATGCGCTCCGGACTGTTGCGCACTAGGCCCACCAGCGGGCAGCCCTCGGTGTTCTCGTGCGTGTTGCCGCCGTGGATCCGGACGCCGGAGAAGCCGGGCACGGCCAGCACCTCCGGCAGTTCCTTCTTGAACCGGTTGCTAAGGCTGATGCGCAGGTCATAGGTGCCGGGCGGGATGGCGGTGCGGGCGGCGATCTTCACCGGGCGCACGACGTCCTCCAGGGTGTAGGCGATGCGCTTGCCGTCGAACCACAGGATGCCGGGGGTGGTGGTGGCCGTAGAGGGTTCACGCTGCAGGATCAGGTCCATGTCAGGCGCCCTCCGGCTTCTTGCGGTCGGGGAACAGCGTCCCGATCAGGCCAGCCAGTGCCAGCCCGACCATCACGATCACCTCGTGCTGGGCCGGCTCCAGCTTCAGGCCGGCGGCCGTCAGGACCAGCACCAGGGCGCGCCAGGTGGAGGCCTCAGCCATGCGCGCGCGGGCGTAGGCCAGCAGGCGGCGGGTTCGCTGCTTCATGGGTATCTCCGGAATGAAAAAGCCCGCCGGGTGGCGGGCTCAGTGCGGGAAGCAGTCTTCGCTGCTACGTCGGTCGCCGTGGAAGGCGCCCTCGAATGGGTGACGCAGGATCTCGTGGCGAATGCAGTAGGGGTAGGCGGACTTGCGCAGGCGCACCAGGCAGTATTCGGTGCCCGGAACGCAGTCGGCCCGGCCGTAGACGTTGGGCGGGAGCTCGTGATCGGGGACCAGCTCTACGCGCAGGTGCACGACATCACGGTAGGGTTTCGGCGAGGGCTCTAGACTGGCGCAGCCAATAAGGCTGGCCAGAAGCAGGACAGCGGGAAGCCTCAAGACAGGAGCTCCACGGTGCATGATTCCAGCATAATCCAATCAGTAGCGACGGCCAGCCCGCCCATTACGGAGACGCTGGTATTTGCCGCAGTGTTGATAGCCGGATCAGCCGGCGCTGTCGAGGCCGCACCGAAGCCAGTGAGCAACGTAGATGAGGCCACTTGCGCCGCGGCGAGGCCGCGATTCTCGATCTGCTGCTGATACCGATGCGACGGGTTCGTCGTGTTGTTGAGGGCAAATAGAGAAGCTCCGCCAGATCCGCCAAACTTCACGATTGGCGTCTTGGCTCCCGCGGAGTTGTTATTAGTCCAGGCTGTAGTGATACGCAGCGCCCCATTGACTCCCATCACGGACCCCGGCACAGGCACGTTTAGCAGTTCATAGGATGTGACAATTAAACCTGTGTAACTGGCGCCAGCGCTGATATTTAAAGCTGCGCTGCCAGGGCCGCTGCTGTAAATAGTGCCTACAGTCGTGGAGCTCATCACGCAGTAGTACATGCCGGCAGCAATAGCAGGCGTCGTGGCAATGGCCGGCAGGTAAAGCCAGACACCCTCCGAGTAGATGCGGCGAAGAACTGTACCTAGGGTCAATTGGCCGCTGCTGCCAGTGCCGATGGTGCCGGATGGCGCTATGCCGCGAGCCACGGCGGATCGCGCTAGCACCACATTGCCATTCACCGGATGCCAGTCCGCGCCATCACTGCGCCACCGCGAGCCGTTCACGCCGACGTCAGAGATAAAGACCTCAGCACCCGACCCCGCCGTAGCCGCAGAAGGCTTGCCAGCCCATGTATAGGTGGAGACCAACTGCCCCAGCGTCACGCCGTGCGGGTTGCTCGTGCTGCCCACATGCGCGTCCAGTTGCGCCTGCGTCGCCGTGATGAATGCCTGCAGCTTGCCTATTGCCGACAGCACCGTATCCGTCGCCGAGATCGCGCCGCCGTAAACCAGCGACAGGCCGGTCAGCAGCGTGGAGCGCACCCGGGCATAGGTGAACCAGAGATTGGTCGAGCCTTCCGCGATCTGGTCGGTCGTCGTGCCGTTGCGGATGTCACCGGAGTCGACCCAGCCGCCCTCGGCATCCCAGACGAACTGCCGGGCCTCCTCGCCCACGCCGGAGTCGACAACTGCATAGTCGCCGTCGATGCCGGTCGGGTGGGCAATGCCGAGCGCGGCCTCGCTGACGTACTTGCCCTTAAAATGCTGGACGTAGGCGTCGGCATCCAGCTTCAGGTCGATGGCCGCCTGCAGAATCGTGTCTTGTGCATCGGCATAGGCGCGGTCGCCGTGCGGGTCGGCGTCAGCCTCATGGGCCAGCACCGCCACAGCGACCGCAGCAGCGACCTCCGCCGCCCCCATGCCTGCCGCCGGGATGCGCGTCACGCTGGAGGCATCGCTGCGCACGACAGCCAGGTCGCCCACGACATAGTCCGTGCCGCCGTAGCTGCCGGCCACGGTGACCTCGTAGCAGTTGCCGGCCGCCGCGCCCGTCGGCAGGGTGGCGGTGCCGGCGATGGCATTGCCGCAGAGGTCGTTGCCGGTGCCGTAGAGGATCGATGACGCCGCCGTCACCAGCGAGGCCAGCACGGCGCCGGTGTCACCCGACTGATCGCGCACGTAGAGATAGGGCGTGAACTTGCGGCCGGCGGGGATGGTCGCCGTACCCGCCTGGGCCACGCCATTCTTCTTCCAGGAGACCGCGCCATCCGTGCCGACCGTGAAGGTGATCACGTCGCCATCGACTGCAGAGCCCTGCGAGAAGCCGCCCGCGAAGGCTCCGGCGTTGTGCCAGAGCACAGTGAGGCCGACCGTGCTGCCGCCAGCTGCCTCGATGTGACACTCGAACGAAACCGGTGCAGTCGTCGGCAGGTCGAACGAGTCAGCACCCAGCGGATCGGCCGGCATCAGCAGCGCAGTGTCGCCCGTTGCCCCGCCAACCCGGGTGTAGCTCAGCGACTGGCCATCGCCCACTGCCGGGCCGGCATGGCCGAATCCGAAGGCCGCCGGGATGGTGCCGTCATCATCCAGCGGGTAAGCGCAGGAGACAGCAGAGGGCGTCATATCCCAGGGGCCAGTGATGGCGAGGCCGCTGCGCCCCTGCTTCCCCGGGATGGCGATATGCGTCACCCGGATCGGCGCGCGGCCCGGCGGATCGCCTACGCTGGCAACCGTGATCGGGTTGCGGAACAGCTTCTTGAGAAAGGTGATGTTAGGCATCTTCGGTCACCGCCTGGCGGAAGACGATCTCACCAGCCAGAGGGATGTATTCCTCTGGCGTCACGTCGTCGCTGTAGAGCTTCAGGTCATAGACCGCCACCTTGCCGTAGGCGCGAGACGGGGCACCGCACTCGTCAGCGCTCTCGCTCACCCAGTCCTCGCGGGTCACGGCATCCAGGTCGGGCACCGTGGCGGCCGAGAGATTGATGTCGACATAGTTGGGGCCCATGGTCAGGCCGGCGCCAGTGGTGAGCGTGAACACGACATCAGCAGCACCAGCCGCGCTACGGGCCTGCATGCGGGCGGTGTAGGCCGAGAGATCGGTGTCGGAGTTGAACACGATGCGGCGCTTGTTGGTGCCGCCGATGGTGAAGATGAAGTTTTCCTGCGCGATGATGTCGGCCATGTCGGGCTACCTTGAGAGAGGGTTGATCAGTACGAAAAGCCGGAGACGTAGATGTTTGCCGAGGCGCCAGTGCCCGCCACTTTGTACTGGATGCGGTGGAAGCCTTCGTGCTGGCTGTTGATGGCAAACGGCACAGCCATGTCCGGAGTGCCGGCACCAGCCGAGATCGTGGTCGCGTAGATCTCGCCGACGCTGAAGAAGCCGGGCGAGGAGGTCTCGGCGGCGACATAGGCCGAGATGCTGGCGGCCGACGCAGAGCCGACCTCGATGGTGCCGCTCACTCGACGGGCATTGGGCGGGGCGTGGCCGGTCAGCGAGACGTTGGTGTAGGTGGTGGCCGTACCGGCGGAGAGCAGAGTAGTGCTCTCCTTGATCACATGGACGCCAGACTGCTGGAACTTCTGGAAGTGGCCGGATGCGTTGTTGTAGACCGCGCCCACCAGCAGCTTGTAGGTGTAGCCGACCGGCATGGTCGGGGCGGTGGAGCTGACCGACAGCAGCGCGCGGGTGGTAGCTGCGTCGCTGATCAGCCAGATGTAGTAATAGGTGGAGTTTGCCTCGGTCCCGGTGTCGAGACCGCCCACGCCAGAAGAAGCAATCGAGGCGCTGGTACCGGCGGCGATGTCGGAGATGCGCAGGGGCGTGTTGGTGCTGTCGCGCAGGACCGCAGAGGCGCAGTACACCTTGACGGTGGTGTCGCCGGTCGTGCCCAGGGCAAGGCTCTCCGTACTGGAGAGAATGCTGGGGACGCCGAACTTTGCGGTCTCGGCCGCCGCATCCGCTGCCGCTTCGGCCGCCAGTGCGGAGGCTGCCGAGGCCGCCGCCTGAACCGTCGCCGTGGAGGAGTCGAGCAGGCGGAACTTCGCAGACTCGAACGTGCCGCTGGTGGTGAACGGCACCTCGGAGGGCTTGGCCGCGTAGATCGCCCCGTCGTATTCCACGGTCTGCGCGCCGTTGGTCATGTTCAGGGCAGCGGCATAGGCCACCGGCGGCTCATAGCCCAGTGCGAGGATGGCCCCGGTCAGAGTTCGCTTCACCCCGCCCAGGCGGTCGGTGACCGTTTCCGCCGTGGAGGTGGCGACATCCGCGATGGTGTCGCAGTCCAGTGCAGCGTTGGTCAGCATCAGGGCGGTAACTTGGGTCATTTCAGGCTCCAGAAAAGAAAACCCCGGCACATGGCCGGGGTCGGATAGGGCGTAATCAGGTCAGAGCACAGAGGCCCGCGCCGGTACGGCCTCGACATCGGCCGCGTAATAATCGGGGTCGTAGTTGATCGCGCTGACCTTCACGTAGCTGCGGTCGCGGATGTCGACCTCCTGCACCAGGTAGGCCATCGCCTCGCGGCCAGAGTCGGCACCGAAGCTGAAGATGGTCCGGACGCCGTTGGCGCCGCCCGGGGTCGTCACCACAGCCTCAGTCGGCGCGCCGGCCAGCACTACACGATTCGCGGAACTGCCAGCAGTGCAGGCGATGGACTGCAGCGACCCGTCCCGACGCATCAGGATGATGCTGTGCGCGCCGACACCGAAGGCCACATCACGCGACAGGGTCAGCTCCAGGCCGGACTGCGCGATGACCTCCCCGTCCATGGCATCGAAGCGGGTGTTGTCCACGATGTCGATGCGGGCATTGGGCAGCAGCAGCCGGCCGTCTGCCGTGGTTTCCGTCTCGATGCTCACGCGCTGCAGCGTCAGGCGCCGGTACTCGCGGTTGGCGCGGTACCAGGCCTGCTCGTAGTTGCGGACCCCCGGCAGCTCCAGCTTCTTGTACTTCGTGGCCGACTCGTCCAGCGGCAGCTTGATGGTCTCGGACTGGTCGGTGACCGCGTCGTTGTAGACCACCTCGACGCCGTCATACTCAGAGCCGGACGAGAAGCGGCGGGTGATGCTGTCGGATGCCGGGCGCTTGTTGCGGTGGGTGAACAGCATCGTGCTGTCCGGCTGGGCCTGCTCGAAGCTGAACCGGATGCGCCCGCTCTGGCGGTAGGCCCGGCAGAACACGGCGCTGGCGATCATCTGCACCGTTTCCTCGAAGGAGATGTTGTCCGAGTCCAAGGTGTAGCCGAACTCGGCGCAGAGCGGCTCCCAGGCAGCGACGTCCTGATACACGCCCCAGAGCTGCGCGATGTCGAGCGCGGCCAGCGTCTGCCGGCCCAGCAGCGGGTCCACGGTGATGGCGGCGAGGATGTCCAGGAAGCTGTTGCTGCCGTCGATGGTGCCGGTGGCGACGGTGCCATCGGCCGCCAGGGTGCCGGACCAGGTGCTGCCGTCATAGGTCGGGATGCGCCGGGTGGCGCGGCAGTTGAACTGGCGCTCCTTGACCGACAGCGCCCGGCGGGTGGCCTTGGTCACGACCTGGACAGTGGTCACGTTGCCGAAGTGCAGCTCCGTCACCGGGGTCACGCCGTAAAGGTCGCCCCACTTGATCTCATCGACCACCGTGCCGCCGGGGTAGCCGAAGTTGTTGGTCCGGCGGGCCCGAACGCGGCAGGGGCCGGTCCATGTGAGCGGGATCTCGACGGTGATGGCGCGCTGCTCGCTGACCTTGGCGGTCATGGTGCCGCTGGTGGCGATCACGTTGCCGGTGGCCACCAGCAGGGCGTCCAGCTCCTCGACCTCTATGGTGTAGTCGACCGTCTGCGTGACCTTGCCGGAGCCGAAGTCGGCAAAGATACCGGCCGGCGCGACCAGGTTGCACCAGACCTCCGTCATGCCTGCGTCCGTCATGGTCACCCAGCCCGTCCACTCGGTGGCGCCGGTCTTGATGATGGTGCAGCTCACGGTCGAGGAGGAGGCGAAGGTGGCGGTGGTGAGCTCGATCTCGTTGTCGCTGATCAGGCTGGCCACGACATAGCTGCCGGCATAAGCGCCGCCGGTGACCGTGATGGGGTCGCCAGCGTCCAGGATCGCCGAGAAGCTCGGGCTGGCGGCGGGCTGCACAATGCGGTCGCCGGCAGACCCCACGGAGGCCGCCGTCTTGAATTGGTAGCTGGCGGGGCCGACCAGATTAGCCTGGTCAGGCGCGAGCAGGGTCGTGCCGTCGACGTTGTTGGAGCGCGTCACCGCCAGCACCGGCTCGGAGATGGCAGCGCCGATGGTCAGGATCGGCGTTCCGCTGTTCGGGCTGGTGAAGGGGTCGTAGAAGGCGACCCGCATGCTGTCGATCTCGCTGGCCAGGGTGTCGCCGTCGCGGACGTCGGCGATGTCGTAATACCCGCGGCCCACGCAGAGGTAGCCGTACTCGATCTCGGTGTGGTCGTTGTACTTGCGGTAGACCTGCTGCAGCAGCGACGGGATGGACCGCACGGTGCCGTAGATGTCCTCGATGCGCTCCAGCAGCCGGGCCTTGTTCTGGCGCTCGCCCAGGGAGTTGTTCGGGCTCTGCTGGGTGCGGTTGACGTTGCTCGGCATGCCGGGCATGTCAGGCAGCAGCGCATCTCTGGCAGCGCTCAGACCCAGCTGCGTCAGGTACCAGCTGGGGTTGAACATGGACTGGCCGAAGTCCGAGAGATCCTCCACGAATCCGTCGCTGCCCGGGCTTTGCAGGACCGTGTACTGGCCCTCCGTCTCCATCAGGGCGCGCAGCTCGTTGGTGATCTCGGTTTCTGCCGAGGGCTGGCCACGGTAGACCTGGATCAGGGCTTGGCGGCGGCTGCCATAGTGCGACAGCAGCCAGGCGCCCACGCTCTCGGCCGTGAAGACCTGCGGCTCGCGCGCCTCCAGCGGGTGGTCGAAAAGCTCAATGGTGACCATCATGCATCCAGTATTCGAAGTGGGCGTAGCGGTCGCCGAGACTGAACAGCGGCTCCCAGACAACCATGCGGCGCATGGCATGCAGTACCTTGCCCTGGTACCAGACACCGCAATGCAGCGGAGTGCCGCCCGGCCGGCGCGCCATAAAGACGACCGTGAAGTCCGCCGGCGCCGCCACCTTGCGGAAGCCCTTGAGGCCGCCCTCGTGCAGCGCCACCCGGAAGGCATGGGCGATGGCGATCTTGCCGTCCGCCTCCGGGGTGTGGTCCGCCGCGGCAAATCCGCACTGCTCGCGCAGCACGTCCATGACCAGGTACCAGCAGGGCGGCTGCGGGTAGGGCCGCTCCAGGTAGTCGGCAACCTTCACAGCAGGCCGCGCAGCGTCGGGAAGCGCTTCAACGTGTAGAGCTCGCCGGTGCGCGTCAAGTTGAGTCGCGGCGAGACGGCCGTGATGACGGCGGCCCCCCGGTTGTAGGCGATGGTTTCCACCTGCAGCTGGACCGTCGCCATAGGCTCCGTCAGGTCGTCCGAGAGGTACTCACGGTAGACCACGAGGATCTGCTCGGTCGTGTCCAGTGGGATCAGCGCCATCTCGTCGCGGAAGGTGTTGCTGCTGTCCACGGTGGAGAGCGTGATCTCGAAGGACTGGTCGAGGTGATCGGGGCTGCCGGGCGTCTTGATGGCGATGTTGTTGGCGCCCGAGACCGTCAGCGGCGCGCCCAACTCATCGCTTACCGTCCCCGCGAAGGGCTCCGTCCACAGGTGGTAGGCCTGCGTCATGGCGCTGTGGCTGATGCTCACCTGCTGGATGGCGTACTTGGTCTGCGGCGCCGAGGCAAGGAACTCGCGGAGGGCCGCTTCAAGGTCCAGGCTCATATCAGAAGTCCAGCACGTCACTGTCGACAGTGGAGAAGGTCTCCAGCGCCGCCAGCAGCAGGGACAGGTCGACCCCTGCGTCGTAATACTCGAGAACGAGCGCCGCGGCCTCGCTGTCGTAAGCGTAGGCCCCCGATTCCGCCGAGACCTGGAAGGTGACGATCCAGGTGCTGCCGTTCGTGCAGTTGGCCTGATAGCTCTCCGGGAACATGGTCACCGTGTGGGTGGCCACGCCCATGCCAGAGTCCAGGCTCATGTCGAAGCTGATGGCGCCCTTCTTGATGACGTGGTGATAGAACAGGGTCCACATGCGGAACTCTTCAATGCTGCACACCAGCGCCACGCTGAAGGACTGCTGGCCCCGGTCATAGGAGAGCGCCGTGCGCGGGGAGCCGCCCTCCACTTCCGTGCGGGTGACACCGCCCGGCCCGGCGAAGCTGTAGCCGGAAGGCGCGGTGACCGGGATCAGGCCATTAGGGATCGTGGGCATCAGCGCTTCCTCTGGACGGAGAAGCCGCCCTGCATGGACCGGGAGACGCGAGAATTCGGGTCTTTCATGGCTGCGGCGACGGCATTGACCGCCTCCTGGATGATGATGACGCGCTCGCCGGCGGCGCCAGTGCGCTCCTCGACCTTGTCGATGCGGCCGGCCGTCTGGTTGATGATGGTGACGTGGCCGCCGCCAGCCCGACCGCCGCGACCCATGAAGTCGGTCAGGTCGCGATTCTGCCGGGGAGATAGCACTCGCTCGCCCTTGTCGAGGAGCCATGTGCCCTCGGTCGGCACGTTATCGATGCCGGAGTGCGCCATGCCGGCAAGGGAGCTAGATGCGGCGGCAATAGCACTGAAGCCCATGGGGGCGGCAGCGGCAATTGCAGCAGCTGCAGCGCCAGGGGCGGCTGCTGGGCCAACTACAGGGATGGCCGCGATGGAGGCAAAGGTGTTGAGGCCAGCCATTGCCACCTGCGCCCCGGCCTGGCCGCTGATCTGAGCCACATATCCTGCGGCCGCGGCGCCTGCCATGGTTTTGCTGATTACGGCATTTGCCGCCATCTGAATGCCCATTCGGATCAGCATCCGGATCACGTCCGTCAGCACAGCATCGGCCAGCGTGCGCAGATCGAGCTCACCCGTCTTAACGAACTGGACCAGGGCGTCTTCCGCATTGCGAAAGGCATTGGTGAACAGGGCGTCCATCTGCCCGGCGACATCGCTGGCGGAGGCGAGGTAGTTGCTCCAGGCGCTGGTGACGCCATTGAAGCCCTCCCGCCTGGCCGCCAACTGCGCCGCCTGGCCGTCTCGCACTATCTGCGTCTCCTGCTCCATGGCTGAGCGCATCTGCTGAAGACGCTGGTTATAGACCGCATCAGGCAGGGCGCTCGGGCCGCCTTGGGCACGAGCCATCTGCTCTTGCCGCTGCGCGTACTCCTGCTGGATGGCTAGAATCTCCTCCATCTCCTGGCGCGCCCTGTCGCCCATTCCGATCTCGGCGACGCCCTGCTGGACTTGCGCCTTTCGGCTGGCAATCTTGTCCTGAAGGGCGGCCAGATAGGCGGCGCTTTCGGTCTCTTGGCGCAACAGGTCGAGCTCTTTGGCCTTATCAAGCAGAGCGGATTTCTGCTGTGCACTCAGGCGCCCAAGGCTGCCGCTGATGATGGCGAAATTGATCTTGGCGGCCTCGGAGGTCTCACCATAAAGGGCGATCTGCTCCTTCATCGAATCCAGGCGGCGCTTGTAGTCGTTCTCGACCTTTTGCGACACCGTGGTCTCGCTGTCCTGGCGGCCAGCCTTGTTGCCATCCAGGGCGGTCTGCCGCTTCTTGGCGACTTCCTGCCAGGCGGAGCCGAGGGTGGCGAGACGACCCTGCATTTCCTGCACGAACTGCCGGTCAGCGTTGCCCATGCCGCCCGACTTGCCGGCGGCAGCGATGCGCTCGCTGATCGAGGTCGTGACCTGCTTGATTTTGTCCTCGATGGCGGACAGATCCTTGTCGATCTTCTGGGCCTGCAGCTCCTTGAAGTTGCCGGTGAGGTGCGCGATCTCTTCGGCGAACTCGGCCGTGCTCTGGGTGGCGCTCGATGCCTTTGGCGAGAAGTCGACCAGGCTCCAGCCCACCGCGCCGATGGTCAGCGCCAGGCCGGCAGGCCCGCCCAGCAGCCCCAGCAGACGGCCGCCGGCGGCGCCCACCATTCCCAGGC
>JBAQKP010000240.1:0-8310 GCA_049301135.1 Moraxellaceae bacterium
CTGCTACTGTCTGCACGACGACTCTCGGGACGCGCTGACTGTCGTGCCGCCGCTTCTGCCAAAGGCTGCCAATCAATCGCCCATGCCCCGTCCACACTGACGCGAGGATCTTGGTTGATTTTTGCACTGAGCGCTTTGGCGGCAGCTTGACCTTTTTCAGGGCCAACCAACACCCGAACACCACGATTGGTCTGGCTGGTCTGCACTTTATAGCCTTGCGCTTTAAGCTTGGCAGCCATCGCTTCCGCAGCTTCGAGATTGGCGGCCATACCAGCTTGCACCATCCACGGCTTTTCATCACCGTCTAGTAATGCACGGGCGCGCTCCGCCTCGAGTTTTTTGTTGGCTGCGGCCAAAGTTGCTTTGGCTTGTTCTTCTGCTTTGCGCTGGTCGGCTTCAGCTTTTAGGCGCTCGGTTTCCGCTTTTTTAGCAGCGTCTTGCTCTTGTTTGGCACGCTTTTCATCGGCTTCTTTTTGCCGTTGTGCAGCAAGGGCTTCGTCTTTCTTGCGTTGTTCAGCTTGCCGTTTTTCCTCATCACGCTTGGCTTTTTCGGCTGCTAAACGATCTTGTTCGCGCTGCTCTTGCTGCTCCTGAAAATTCAGACGCGCTTGTTTGGCTTCCTCGGCACGCAGTTTGGCCTGATCGACCTCACGCAATGCCTGCTCTTGCTGACTGGCAGCTTGCGCTGCTTGCTCACGGGCGCGTGCTTCCAGACGAGCGTTTTCTTCTAGGCGCTGCTGCGCTTGCGCGGTCAAGGCATCTGCCGTCGCACTTGCCGTTGGGTCGTCGATTTCGGGCGGTGGTGGATCGGCGCTGTCAAGCAGGGCTTGTTGGCGTGCTTGCCGCCGTGCCAGTTGTTCAGCCTGCTCTTCAGCAGCACGGCGCGCAGCCGAGGCTTCAGCCGCTTGTTGTGTGGCTAGAAACTCAGCGGTTTTGGCTTCTTGTTCTGCGACTTGGGTAGCGCGGGCGGCACGCTGCTCTTCGAGGAGCTTTTGCTCAGTTTCGACATCCATATCCAGCGGCCGCAGAGTGACTGCACTGTTCTCTGCAAAGGGATTTTGTTGCGTGCCATCCAAGCTGCTAAAATCCTGCTCGGTCACTTCTGGTGCGGCCACGTCATCAGGATTGACGGCGGCGCTGCTCGACTGGTTATGTGCCAGCAACGCTTGCTGTCCATCACCATTCAGCAACAGCGCAGCCAGCAATGCCCCCCCACTGAGTAGCACCACACCGCCCATCCAGCGTTGTTTGTTATTTGGCGTCATGACTGTTTATTACCTCCCATACTGCTTCTAGAGTATGAAATGAACCACACACCACAATTAAATCCTGCTCATCAGTGACCGCACATGCACCGTGTAAGGCGGCCGATAAATCAGGATAGTCTGTTTGGGCTGACTGCCCCAATGCTGCTTGTAACTGGGCTAAACTCGCCGCGCGTGACACACCCGATGGCAGTGCAGCAATATGCCAATGCGTCACGGTCGATTGTGCCACTGCAACCACTCCTTGAATATCTTTGTCTTGCAACATCGAAAACACCCAGTGGATCGCACGCACGGGCTGAGACTCGGCATAGTGTGCCAGTTGTGCCAACAAAAACTGCATACCATGCACGTTGTGCGCCACATCCAAAATCACCCGCCGACCGTGCCAATCACGCTGCTCAAATCGACCGGCCAACACAGCGTGTTGTAGTGCGTCTGCCAGAGCCGTTTGCTGCAGCGGCAGGCCGGTTTGGAAGGCTGCCGTCAGCGCCGCAGCAACATTGACCGCCGCCAGTTTAGGCAGCGGCAGGCATAGCGTCAGTGCGGCCGAGGCATAATACAGAGCGTCCTGCTGAAGCTGCCAATGATAATCCTCAGCGGCATGAATCAGCCGACAACCGAGTTGTTGCGCGTGTTCGACAATCGGCAACGGCATGGCGGTCGGATCAGCATAAATCACCGGAATCCCCTGTCGCAGAATACCGGCTTTCTCGGCTGCAATCTGCTCAATCGTATCGCCCAACCAATCGGTATGATCCAGCCCGATATTGGTGATCACCGCGACATCTGGATCAATTAAATTGACCGCGTCCAAGCGACCGCCCAAGCCGACTTCTAGCACCCAGACCTGACAGTTTTTTTTGGCAAAACTCACACACGCCGCCAGCGTGGTCGCTTCAAAGAACGACAGCGGCAAGCCACACGCCCGCCGTGCCGCATCGACCTGCACGAACGCATCAATCAAACACTGATCATCGACTGGCTGACCATTCATGCGCACACGTTCGTTAAAACGAACAATATGCGGCGATTGATACAGACCCACCGCATGGCCAGCCGCCCGAAAAATCTCAGACAACAGCGTCGTGGTCGAGCCTTTACCATTGGTACCCGCAACGGTAATCACCAGCGCATCTGGCTGCAACACGCCAAGGTGCGCCGCAACTGGCCGAATACGCTCCAGACCCAAGTCAATCGCACTGACGTGCGTCTGTGTCCAATAATCTAACCAAGCGACCAATGGGGCTTGTGCGTCTGGCGCAAGTACGTCGTTCATGACCCAATACTCATGGCAACAGGCTTCATGGCAAATTCATCAGCTTACGCAACAGGCGCTCGATACTGTCCTTCATCGCATGCCGATGCACGATCTGATCAATCACGCCATGTTCTTGCAAGAATTCCGCGCGCTGAAACGGCTCGCCCAATACCTCGCGCACGGTTTGCTCAATCACCCGTTTACCGGCAAAGCCGACCATCGCTTTGGGTTCGGCCAAATGAATATCGCCGATCATTGCCAGCGAAGCGGTCACCCCACCATATACAGGATGGGTCAACACCACGATATACGGCAGACTGGCTTTTTTCAGGCGCTGAATCGCGGCAGTGGTACGCGCCATCTGCATCAAAGACAACAAGCCCTCTTGCATACGTGCGCCGCCAGATGCCGCAAAACAGACCAGCGGCTGGCCACTGGCTAACGCGGTTTCGGCAGCCAGTACAAAGCGGTCACCGACCACGCTGCCCATCGAGCCGCCCATAAAATCAAACTCAAAGGCACAGGCCACCAGCTCGACCGCACCAACACGGCCTTGCTTCACCAATAATGCCTCGGTTTCGCCGGTTTGTTGCTGTGCTTTACGCAAACGCTCTGGATATGGCTGACTATCGACAAAACCCAGTGGATCGGAGCTGACAAACTGCTGGCCGAGCTCTTGATAGACCTCATCAAAAAAACCGGCCAAACGATCCCGCGCCCGCATTTTCAGATGCTCATCACAGTGCGGGCAGACATACAGATTAAACGCCATCGCGGTGCGCGTGGTCACCGCATGACAGACCGGACATTCGACCGTCGGCTCAGTTTGTAACGCAGTCGGCGAAGCTGGCTCAGTCCGCACTGCAATACCCGGCACGGGACGCTGTAACCAATTGCCGGACAGCACCTGCACAGGCTCACTCATGTTAAGTCATCCAATGCTTGGCGCAACTCAAGGATTTTTTCAACCGCTTGCTGATGCGCAGTCGCTGCATCCACCTCACCAAACGGCTTGACCAACACCGTGCCGACAATTACCCCATCGGCCACTCGACCAACTGCTTGTGCCGTCGCCCGATCCCGAATGCCAAAGCCCACCCCAATCGGCAGATCAGTCCGTGCCCGAATCCGTGCAATCCGCTCAGCCACTTCATCTGTATCCAAGGCACTTGAACCTGTGACGCCTTTGAGTGACACATAATAGACATAGCCACGTGCCGCTTTCACCACATGCTCAATCCGTGCATCACGGGTGGTCGGTGCCAGCAAAAAAATCGGATCAAGCTGATATTTTTCAAAAATCCCTGCCACACTATCGGCTTCTTCGGGGGGCAAATCGACAAACAATAGTCCATCGACTCCAGCGGCCGCCGCTTGCTGACAAAACGACTCGTAGCCAATAATTTCAATCGGATTCAGATAGCCCATCAACACAATCGGCGTGTCTGGATCGGTTTGACGGAACTCCGCCACCATACGCAACACATCCAGCGTACTGGTACCACCAGCCAAGGCGCGTTCGGCGGCCAGCGCAATCACTGGACCATCCGCCATCGGATCTGAAAACGGCAGACCAAGCTCCAATAAATCCGCACCCGCCTCGACCATCGCATGCAGCAACGGCACCGTCACCGCAGGCGTTGGATCTCCGGCCATCACATAAGGAATCAACGCTTTACGTTGTTGAGATTTAAGTTGGGCAAACCGAGCAGCAATACGCGACATCACAAACATTCCTAGGCGTGATCTAAAACAACCCTGCATAACACAGGCCGCTTTTTAGATGCAAAATAAAACCGATTGTAGCGTTAAACGCCACTAAAAACAGTGCAAATTCTAAGTGCTGTTGACAGATCCAACCTCACCAACGGGCGTAATGCTTTTCGAGCAGGCCAAGTTTGCCGTGCCATGCAATCACCGCATGATTCGGCAATCGGATTTCACCTGACACCAAACCGACCCACTGCCGAAACCGACTCGCCACCAGCAGCGCATTGGTCGAATCCTGATGACAGCCATAGGTCTGTACCTGAATCTGCACCTGACCATCGGCACTATAGATGCGCCATGTTTCAGCATCTAATTGCACAAACAACACGGGCGGCAGTTCCAACGGCTGCCCGTCCAGCCACAGGGTATTTTCTGAGCCAAAACTATCATTCACCCCACTGGCAAAATTCAAACCTAGACGCCGACCATCTGGCAATGTGGCAGACACACTCAACCAATGCCATGCGGTCACATAACGTAATACTCCACAACTGTCATCCGTCGCCGCCGACCAGTTGGGCGTACTCAAATCCAACTGATAACCGCCCCAATCCAACATACCCACCATCGGCATTGCGGTGGCTTTTTGGGTATACGTCCAGCCCGTTGCGCCGGTCGGACTACACAACGCCAACGACTGACAGGCGCGCTGATCAATCGTCACATCTAAGCACAAACGCCGCTGTTGCCATGCCCGCACCCGTCGTTTGGCCTGCCGTTGATTGATTTCTAAGGTCAGGGGGGTCGAGCGAAAATCACTCGTCCCATAGTACGGTGATGGATTCAAGCGGGTATGATAAGCCAGCGGACGGGTGTGGCTGACACTCAAGCGCTGGCCTGAGCGATGATCATACAGATATAAAAACCCATGGCCTGCCCATGCCAGATCCACCATCGCCATCCCAATCATCAGATCCTCTGAATTGAGGCTGACAAAACGAAACTGCTTAAAGCCCAAATAACGCCGTAAACGCGAAGCGGGCTGACCAAATGGCGTCATATGATCGAAATCTGCTGGGCGAATCTGCTTTGGCGGCTTCGGCCAACGACCAAACAACGGCTGGCCATCCTGCATCAACGCCCCATCTGCTGGGTAATCCAGCATGCCGTCGCTGTTTGCGTTGCTCTGTGGGCTGTTGGCCTGATCCAGTGGCATCATCATATTGGCATTCATACTCAGCATCCTAAGCACCTGATTCAGTGCCAGTAAAATCGTGTTTTTAGCGATCACACTGCGTTAGTGTCTGCGCTGCTGATACGGTGTACGTCCAGTCCAGCGCCGATAGGCTCGGGTCAACGCACTCTGATCAGAATAGCCCAATAACGCCGCAATGTCGGTCAACTGCAAGCGATCATCCTGTAAATATTGCTCACACAACTGCAAGCGTACCTCGTCGAGTAGTGGCTGAAAACGCACGCCATGCTCCGCCAAGCGCCGCTGCAAGGTGCGAGGGGTCACATGTAACACAGCAGCCACTTGCTGCAACGTCGGCGCACCCTCACGGCACAACCGGATCAACAAGCGACGCACCTCTTGCAAAAACACATCCGTACGCGGCAACAACGCCAACGCTTGATTGGCCTGCACCTCTAAAATATCCAGCAACACCGCATCCGGCTGCCGCAGTGGCAAGCTCAAATATGCCATCGGAAAGCGTAAAAACGTATTGGGCTGGCTAAAACTCGGCACGCAACCAAAAAACTGCCGGTACGGCTGAAGATGACCGTCGTGCCAATGTGCAAAACCCACCGCCGTCATCGCCGCCTGTTGGCCGGTAATATTACGGGCAAACTGCACCACACCGGCCACACCGAGCTCAACAAACACCGCATCGGCGGCCGTCAGCAGCGGTGGCCACGACAACTCGATCTGATCACCAACCTGTCGAATCTGCATATCAATCGCATCATCCACCAAGCGACCATAACGATCCATCCGCACCAAGGCTTCGCCCAAGCTGCTACAGGCCAAAATCAAATAACCCAGCACCCCCAAGTGCGCCGCGCTGATTTGTTTCGCCAACTCCAAGCCCAGCGTCTGCTGCGGTACCTGTTGCTGCACTTGGCGTAGCATCGCACTAAACACCGTGCGCGACATTCGACTCTGACTGCCGCCCGCACGGGATGCTTGCAATAATAGCAACTGCTCGGCACTGAATAACTGCTCAGGTGTCAGCGCGGACTGATGTAAATACTCAATCAACAACTGCACATACGTCGCTGCAACCAATGCATCATCGCCCATGCACGACCTCATCAGTAAAAATCATGTCGTGATTTGTATAAAAAAAGGCAGCCGCTGTCAAAACATTCTTGACCAAATGGTCAATACTCAGTTCATCCACAGTGTATTGCACACTGTTTAACCCCTAGTGTGTCCCAATACAATACTGTTCAGCCATAACGGAGTGTCTGAGATGAATGCCCAAGTTCACGCCAGCGATAGCCGCTCGTTTCACCCATCAGTCGACATGCAGGTTCGGCAAAATCTGGATTTTCAGATTGATCGTGCCGATATGCCACGTTTTTGGTTTGACAACAATCCATTTAAGACGCGGATTTTTGATGCCTTGTCGATTACCTTTCCAGTCGGTGAACGCTATTTTATCAGCAGTGTGCGTTTATTCCGCGATCAAATCACTGATCCTGAACTGGCCGCACGGGTACAAGATTTTATCCGGCAAGAAGCCCAGCACGGCATTGCGCACGAACGCTACAACCAGTTTTTGATCAAGCAAGGCCAGCCGCTCGACAAGCTATTGGCGTTTATCACCGCACGCATGAGCGATGATCTGAAAACCAAAAGCCCAGAGCTCAACCTTGCGATGACCGCCGCCGCCGAGCATATCACTGCCCTGATGGCCGAATGTTTTTTTGCCCAGCGTGACACACTGGCAAAGGCCGATCCCAACATGCGGGCGATGCTGGCATGGCATGCGATTGAGGAAATGGAACATAAAGATGTCGCGTATGACGTGATGCAAGATGTCGCCAAAGTGGACTACCGCACCCGTGCCTATGCACTGGCGTTAATCGGTGTAATGATGCCGACCTTTACGCTAATACGCGCCAACATGATGCTGAAAACCGATGGCTTTAGTCGCCGTGAACGGCTACGCATGTTGCGTGATGGATTACCGTGGTTGGTAGGTTCACAAGGCATGCTAACACCGATCCGTAAACCGTTTATGAGTTGGTTTAAGCGTGACTTCCACCCGAACGATCATGCGGTGGTGCATAACTATCCGGTTTGGCTCAAGGTGTTTGAAGAAACTGGCGATGCACTGCAAGCCGGTGAGGCGTTTTGGCAGGCTGGGCATTAACACCACATTGGCGTAAAAAAAGTCCCGCCAGATCAAACTGACGGGGCTTTTTTCTGTTTACGACTGGATGTTTACGATCTGTTAGCCAACCAACTCATTGACTGCTGCGACCACCGCTTCAACGGTAATGCCAAAATGCTGATACAGCGCTTTAGCGGGTGCAGACTCACCAAAGCTGCTCATGCCGATCACTTTACCGTCGAGTCCAACAAACTTCCACCAGTAGTCCACATGGCTGGCTTCGACCGCCACCCGCGCACGAATACCAGCAGGCAATACCGACTCACGATATTCCGCTGATTGCAGCATAAACACTTCAGCCGATGGCATCGAGACCACACGCACGCCGTCGAGTTGAGCATGGGCAGCCATCGCCAACTCAATCTCTGAGCCAGTTGCAATGATGATCGCTTTCAGCGCGCCTTTGGCTTCAGCCAGTACGTAGCCGCCTTTGGCGATATTGGCGATTTGCTCGGCACTGCGCGCTTGGAACGGTAGATTCTGACGACTGAAAATCAGCGCGGTTGGACCATTTTTGTATTGCAAGGCGGCTTTCCATGACACCGCCGTTTCGACCGTATCGCATGGCCGCCACAGTTGCAGGTTTGGCGTACCGCGTAACGACGCAATCTGCTCAATCGGCTGGTGGGTTGGACCGTCTTCACCCAGACCAATCGAATCATGCGTATAC
>JBAQKP010000241.1:0-9009 GCA_049301135.1 Moraxellaceae bacterium
GTTGTATTTTGCACTGATTAAAAACAATCGTTTGCACCGCATTGAGTCTGAGCAGTGGTTTGGCCGCTGGCGTGGCCGGACGGTGTTTGATGGGCTGATCAATGGCTTGTTTCATGTGGCAGGCGTAATCACCCATCATCTGGAAAATGGTTCGTTGCAGCGCTATCTGGCCTGTTTGATCGGTGCGCTGTTGATCGGCATGGCAGCGGTGTTTTGGGGTGAACCGATCACGACGGGCACACGCGAATTGCTGCCCGCATCGCTGCTGGCGCTGGTGGTCTGGCTGTTGTTGATTGCCAGTTGTGGGGTGTTGGTGGTACAGCATCATGCGCGCCTACAAACGGTGGTGGTGCTCGGTGTGGTTGGTTTGGTGACGTCACTGGTGTTTTTGTATTTTTCGGCGCCCGATCTGGCGCTGACGCAACTGTCGGTGGAACTGGTCACGACCGTGTTGCTGCTGATGGGGTTGGCGTTGTTGCCCCAGCATACGCCGCGTGAGTCGAGTGTGGCGCGGCGCTGGCGTGATGCTGGTCTGGCCGGTGCGGCAGGTTTAGGCGTGGCATGGGTCGCGTGGCTGATGCTGACCCGTGATGGTCAGTCGATTTCGTGGTATTTGCTGGAGCAGTCCTACCCGCTCGGCGGTGGAACGAACGTGGTTAATGTGATTTTGGTAGATTTTCGCGGTTATGACACGTGGGGCGAGGTCACGGTGCTGGGGATTGCGGCGCTCGGTGTACTGGCGATGCTCGATGGCATGCACAGTACGCGCTTGACCCAAGATCCGGCTGGTCGGCGTTGGACATTTGCGCAGTTGCCATTGCTGCTACGCGTGGTGGCGTCGGTGGCGCTGCCGTTGGCCTTGGTATTTTCGCTGTATATTTTTATGCGCGGTCACAATATGCCCGGTGGCGGTTTTATCGCGGGTCTGATCACCGCGACGGCGCTGGTGGTGCAATATATGGCACTGGGTCAAGCGCGGGCGGAGCAACTGCTACAGGCATGGCAGGGTCGGCGTTTTGAGCGTTGGATCGGCGTGGGGTTGTTGGTTGCAGGCTTGGCGGGCGTGTTGTCATTCTGGTTTGGGCGGCCTTATCTCACCAGCGGCAATACGTATATGTATGTGCCGGTGTTTGGGGAGTTTCATTTGGCATCAGCGGTGATTTTTGATTTTGGGGTGTATTTGACGGTGGTGGGTGCAACGCTTCTGTCGATCTCGGTACTCGGCGCGGTCAGTGATACCGATACGGCAGCGACTCAGACTGGAAAAAAACCGCCAGCACCAAAAGGAGCCGCATCATGAATTTAGACTGGATCAGCCTTGAGTTTTTGATGGCCAGCGGCATTGGCGTGGTGACTGCCGCAGGGGTGTATTTATTGCTGCGTGGCCGCACGTTTCCGGTCATTATTGGGCTGAGTCTGCTTGGCTACGCGATCAACGTGTTGTTGTTTGCCACTGGACGCTTATGGACAAACGCGCCAGCCATCTTAATCGGCGGACAACAGGTGGCCGATCCGATTCCCCAAGCCTTGGTATTGACGGCGATTGTGATTGGCTTTGCCACCACGGGTTTTGTGGTCGAGATGGCACTGCGCAGTCGCTTTGAAAATGATACCGATCATATTGATGGGCATGAAAACGGACACACGCCAAAGCATGATTCACAGGAGTCGTCATGATGTTTGAGGGACTCTTGGATTTTTGGCAGCAGCATCTGCCGCTGTTTTCGGTGCTATTGCCCGCATTGACCGCCGTGTTGTTGGTGTTGCTGGGTGATGCGCGATCTGATGATCCAAACAAGGCACAACGTGGCGTGTGCCGACAACGCTGGCTCAGTATCGGCTCTGCCCTGCTCGGTTTGGCGATGGCTGGCGTGTTGCTCAGTCACGCACAACAGGGCGTGATTGTGTCGTATGCACTTGGCGAATGGCAGGCACCGTTTGGGATTAACTTGGTGCTGGATCGCTTGTCGGCGTTGATGCTACTGCTGACCTATCTGGTGGCGGTGCCCGCGTTGATATACGCCTGCTGTGGTTGGGATCAGCGTGGACGTTATTTTCATGCGATGTTTCAGTTTCAGTTGATGGGTCTGGCCGGTGCGTTTTTGACGGGCGACTTGTTTAACCTGTTTGTGTTTTTTGAAATTTTACTGATTGCATCATATGTGCTGCTGCTGCATGGGCAAGGTGCCAAGCGCTTTCGCATGGGGGTGCATTATGTGGTGCTGAATCTGGTCGCATCGGCGCTGTTTTTGCTGGGCTTGGGCTTGATTTATGCGGCCACCGGCACCTTGAACATGACCGATATTGCCCTAAAAGTCGCAGTGCTGACCGGTGATGAAGCCGTATTGGCACAAGCCGCCGCAGTGGTGCTTTTGGTGGTATTTGGGGTGAAAGCTGCCCTGTTTCCCTTGTATTTTTGGCTACCGAATACCTACGCGGCGGCCTCTGCACCAGTCGCCACGTTGTTTGCGATCATGACCAAGGTTGGGGTGTATAGCATTATTCGGGTACACGCGCTGATCTTCGGGGTAGATGCGGGTGCATCGGCGTTGGCGGTTAGTACGTGGCTGCTGCCGTTGGCACTGCTGACCAGTGTACTTGGGGTGTTGGGTGCGTTGGCGGCACACAGCCTGAAACGCTTGGTCGCCTATCTTACTGTATCGTCGGTTGGTACGATTTTGATTGCGGTGGGCTTATATACGCCCAGCAGTTTGGCGGCGGCGTTGTACTACATGATGCACAGCACTTTGGTGATTGCAGGGCTGTTTTTATTTGTTGAACTGATCGCCAGCCAACGCGGTAAAACCAAAGATATGTTACAACCAGCCTTGCGTGTCCGAGAGCCGGTTTTGCTGGGATTACTCCTACTGCTCGGTGCGGCGTCAGCCGCCGGATTGCCGCCGTTACCCGGTTTTCTGGGTAAACTGATGATTTTAGAAAGCGCGAGTGGCTTGCCTGAGCATGCTTTAGTCTGGACAGTGGTGTTGTCGGTCGGTTTGCTGGGGATGATTGGTTTGGCACGGGCGGGGGTAGTTTTATTTTGGCATGTTCCAATTGATCTACAACCCGACCAGTTGCCGCCGCCGCCAAATCGCATACTGATCGCGATGACATTACTCTTGCTCAGTATGGGTTTGGTCATGACCTCTTGTGCTGCACCGATGAAGCGTTACATGGATGCCACCGCACAGCAACTGTACGACCGACCTGCTTATGCTCTGGCTGTACTGGGACTGAGTGGCGACTTGACCCAAAACACGACAACACGCCTGTATCTCGGCGAACCTCCGACCACAATTCCAAACAAATACCAACAACAGACTGATCCACAGCCCAGCGAGGTGCAAGCACTGCCATGACAACTTCAGCACTGCCTGCCCACAAGTGGTTTTCGCATCCGATTCTCACCGTGCTGATTGCAATCAGTTGGATGGCGTTGATGCACAGCATCGAGATTTTTCATATTGTTGCGGGTCTAGCTCTCGGTCTGGTCATCCCGCGGTTGATTCAGCCGTTTTTAGGGGATCGTCATCGAGTGGACTGGCTCAAAGCGCTGCGCCTGACTGGCATCGTACTGTGGGATATTGTGATCTCCAATATCACGGTGTCGCGACTGGTGTTGGGCAAGCTGGAACATATGCACCCGCTCTGGATTGCGGTTCCGCTGGCCTCGGCACATCCCACCGTCAATGCCCTGTTTGCCATGATCATCACCACCACACCGGGTACAGTCTCGGCCGTGGTGGATGAACAGCGCGGCATCATCTGGGTACATGCACTGAATGGGGATGACGCAAACGCTGCTGCGCTTGAGATGAAACAGCGCTATGAGCAGCCGTTGCTGGAGATTTTTGCAGTGGCCATACCTGCATCAATACCGGCGCAACAGGAGCAACGCTGATGCAATATCCAATTTTAAGCATCGCGTTGCTGGTGGGCTTATTTGCAATTGCCGTGTCAATGATCTTGACCGGCTGGCGCTTGCTCAAAGGCCCTTCTGTGGCAGATCGCATCCTCGCCTTAGATACGCTGTACCTAAATACAGTCACCCTGATTATTTTACTGGGACTGTACCTCAACAATACCCTGCTGTTTGAAGCCGCATTGCTGGTAGCGATGCTCGGCTTCGTATCCACCGTGGCTTTGGCGCGTTATGTCACGCGTGGTGACACCATCGAATAAGGAGCGACACAACATGCACCCAATAGTTGAATGGTTAGCGGCGGGTTTGATTGTGATTTCGGCGTTTTTTCTGCTGGTTGGGGCGATTGGCCTTGCCCGTCTGCCTGATTTTTTTATGCGCTTACATGCACCGACCAAAGCCTCGACACTGGGGCTCGGTGGCGTTTTGATTGTTTCGATCATGCTCGGTGTGGTGCAAGGTCGGGCGGGCATCGCAGAGTTATTGATTGTTTTGTTTGTGTTTATCACTGCGCCAGTATCGGCCAATCTGATGGCACAAGCCGGTCTGCATTTGAAACTGGCCAGCAAAGCCGCTGTGCCTAAAAACGTCGTCCAAAAATAAAATCCAACTCGCTCCACCCCTAGCCCATCCAGCCACAAGCCCATCTGATCAAAATCGACAACCAAAAAAACAGCCACTCGAAAGTGGCTGTTTTTTAGCGGTTTAACTTAACCGAGCTAATTACTTAGCTGGTTGAGTCGAACCGTCTTGCATTTTGACAACTTCACGTTGACCTTGAATTACCGCATAGACGCGACGATTCATTGCACGGCCTTCGACGGTGTCGTTTGGTGCAATCGGCTTGTCCCATGCAAAACCTTGGGTTTCGATACGGGTTGCAGCGATACCATAATCGCTAACCAACATGGTTTTAACCGAGTTGGCACGTGCCAATGACAGACGCTCGTTCAGCTTACGCGGACCGGTGTTGTCAGTATGACCTTCGATTTTCGCAGTCGCATCTTTGTAAGTGGTCAGCGCATCAGCAACTTTCGCAACTTCTGGCTTGTACTGGTCTTTGATGTTCGACTTGTTAACATCGAAGAACACACGCAATTCTAGTTGCAGGTCTTCGGTCAACTGAACTGGACAGCCTTTGGCATCAACAGCAACGCCAGCAGCGGTATTTGGACATTGATCCAGATCATCAGTCACGCCATCACCATCAGTATCGACTGGTGCAACGACGACTGGTGGAGTTACAACCACAGGTGCAACTGGCTCAGGTACTGGCTCAACTGCTGGTGGTGGTACTGGGATCGATGGCATCAGATGACCGCCAAGGACAACCTGTAGACCTGCCAGACCCATGAACTCCCACCAGTTGTTGTCGAAGTTGTGGATGGCACGACCTTCACCGCGGAGCGATACGGTCTCACCGAGACGCCAGAACGCACCAGCGCCGAGGTTACCGATGGTGTCACGTGTCGATGGGTTGAAGCCGGTTGGATCTTGAACTTCGATTTCGCTACGACCAACACCTAATAATACATAAGGCTTAAACGCGCCTTCGTAGTTTTGGGTGATCAAATCAGATGTGACATAGGCATTGGCAGTCAACATCTGCTGCTTATAATCCCATGGCTGACCTTGCACACCAGCGGCAACGGCAGCATCGCTTGCTTTTGCATCGCCATTGGTCTGGCCATACTCAAGCTCTACACCCATCCAAGGAGTGACTTCGATACCGATAGCTGCACCAACAAACAAGTCGCTATCCAGTGCCACACCACCTGGTGTTGGAGCGCCAACACCCGGATTTGTTGCTTGACCTTGACGATCCAACAACACAGCGCGCTGGTCATCATGCGCTTCGTTCATGTAGTGATAGCCAAGCATCAGCGGGGTGATGGTAACACCAGCGTTTGCGACCATTGGCAGGGGTGCTGCCACGAGGATTGCCAAGGCAATACGATTGAGTTTCATAGATATCCTCCAGAAGGATCAGACTTAAGGTCGTCAGAACACATTTTATTACAAATGACAGCGTGTGGTGATTAATCCATCGTGTATACGATAGCCTGAATTCATCAGAAGTCAACCGATAACAGACTACACGGCACATATCGCTGCCAGAACGCAATCAATCTACTGACGCAATTGTTGACAATTTCAATCTGATCGTCCGTTGCAGTTTAGTAAATCAAAGTTCCGATAAAAAGAGTGTAATGCCTTGAATAGAAACCTGAAACAATGCCTGATTCACTGGGCGAGCAGTTACGCTAGATCTGCATACTTGATGCAAAATCTTGCTAAAAAACCCGTGCAGCGTGGCGACAAACGATTTGTTAACCGCCATTTATCCTTGTTATATCAAGCCGGCTTTGGCTTGGTTGAGCTACTGGTCGTGGTGGCACTGATTGGGATATTGGCATCAGTTGCACTGCCTTCTCTCAGCGAGACTCAACAGTATTATGAGCGTTTTAAAGTCGAACGAATCTCGCAACAACTGTTACAAGAAGGACGTAATACGGCCTTTTCGTTACGTCAACGCATCATAATTTGTGGCAGTCAGCAGGCCACTTCATGTGATCCGGTCAATTGGCAGGAAGGCATGCTGATGTTTCATGATGTGAACTTAGACCATCTGTATAGCCCTGATGTCGATGTTGTGCTGCGTTTTGAACCGCTGAACCTAAAATACGGCACATGGCGCTGGATTGGCGGTGTCAAACTCACCACTGTTGTTGTGTTTGAACACACGTCTGGCATGCCGCATGCAAGTTATGGCAGTTTTCACTATTGTGATTTTGAGCAAAAACATTTATTCAGGCTGGTGATGCGCAATACCGGCGTGTTGCGAAAAAGCAGCAAAGACGTGCGCTGCTAAACCCAGTATGATACTGGGCAGTCTGTGCGGGTGTCGTTGATCACTCATTTAATCAGCTTGTTTATATTGTGTTTTAAGGAATCAATTCATGACCGAATCTGTCGTTATCGTCAATGGTGCGCGTACCGCAATGGGCGGCTTTCAAGGCGCGTTGGCTGCGGTCAGTGCCCCTGAACTGGGTGCTGTTGCCATCAAAGCTGCGGTTGAACGCGCGGGCATCGCGCCGACTGATGTGCAAGAAGTGATTATGGGCTGCGTATTACCGGCTGGCCTCAAACAAGGCCCTGCTCGCCAAGCGATGCGTCAAGCTGGCCTACCCGATCACACTGGAGCTGTGACCATCAATAAACTGTGCGGCTCAGGCATGAAAGCCGTCATGCAGGCCACCGATATGTTGAAGGCCGAAAGCGCTGATGTGGTGGTTGCCGGTGGTATGGAGTCGATGACCAACGCGCCTTATGTTTTGCCAAAGGCACGCGGCGGCTTTCGCATGGGACACGGCGAAATCAAAGACCACATGTTCTTGGATGGTCTGGAAGATGCCGAAACCGGTCGCTTGATGGGTTCATTCGCGCAGGATATGGCCACCAAAATGAGCTATACCCGTGAACAGATGGATGATTTTGCGATTCGCTCGCTCAAGCGTGCGCAAGATGCGATCAACAATGGCTGGTTTAAAGACGAAATCACGCCTGTAATGGTCAAAGGCCGCGCCGATGAAGTCTCGGTTGAAGTCGATGAGCAGCCACTCAACGCCAAGCTGGACAAAATCCCAACGCTCAAGCCCGCCTTTGCCAAAGACGGTACAATCACTGCGGCCAATGCCAGCTCTATTTCTGATGGTGCGTCGGCTTTGGTGTTGATGCGGGAATCCACTGCTACTGCCAAAGGCTTAAGCCCACTGGCGCGGATTGTGGCCACCTCAAGCAACAGCCAGCACCCAAGCGAATTTACTATTGCGCCTGTTGGTGCAATCCAAAAGGTCTTGGACAAGGCAGGCTGGACGGCTGAATCTGTTGACCTGTGGGAAATTAACGAAGCGTTTGCGATGGTGACCATGGCCGCGATTGACAAGTACAGCCTAGATGCCGCCAAAGTGAATATTCACGGGGGTGCATGTGCGCTGGGTCATCCGGTCGGCTCAACCGGCTCACGGATTATCTTGTCCCTGATTCACGCGCTCAAGCGTACCGGCGGCAAAAAAGGCATCGCTGCACTGTGTATCGGTGGCGGTGAAGCGACTGCGGTGGCGATTGAATTGATCTAAACAGCAGATCGTTTGCACGGTAGATCAATGGTTGAACTGAACCGTCAATCTACCGTGTGTTTTGCTCATAAAGCCAGATCACGAAACCTTGTCATGAAACCTTGTCGCCAAGCCTTGTATAAATCAGCCAAACTCATTAAATTGACTATGGTATTCACGTTAAAAAGGCAGCTTTCTGATGGGTATTGCCGAAAAAATTTACCAGCATAGCTTGCGTCTGCCTGAAGATGCCGCGCGGCAAGCATTGGCTTTTGTCGAGTTTTTGGAGCAGCAAAGCCAGCACCTCACAGCGACGAATGAACCACTTGTCCAGCCTATCGCAGCAAAACGGCAAGCAGGTTCTGCAAAGCATCAACTCATCATCTTGCAAGATGATGACGCGCACTTGGCTGACTTTCAGGATTATATGTCTTGAAATTCCTACTCGACACCCACGCGCTGTTATGGTTTTTGCTTGATACACCAAGCCTCTCTGCAACCGCAAAACAGCAGATCGAAAATCCTAACCATCTGATTTATGTCAGTCCGGCAAGCTACTGGGAGCTCGCCATCAAAATCAGTCTTGGCAAATACCAACTGCCTGAGCCACTAGAAAGCTTCATGACGCAACAACTGTCTATCAACCAATTCAGCATTTTACCCATTACAATTCAACATGCCGACCGCGTTTCTAAACTACCCTTTCACCATCGCGATCCATTTGACCGCATGTTGGCTGCACAAGCGTTAGGCGAAGATATTCCATTGATCAGTGTTGATGTCGCAATGGATGCTTATGGTGTGACACGCATCTGGTAAATGTGAGTCACTTCAGCTTCTTCAACACTTCCGCCACGGCCACCAAGCCAACACTGGCCGTCATCACCGTGGCCGAACCATAACCGCCGCACTGCAAGCCGCCTGTGGTACAGGTCTCCGGCTGATACGGTTGTTCTATTGAATACACAC
>JBAQKP010000242.1:0-4659 GCA_049301135.1 Moraxellaceae bacterium
CGATTGGGGTGTTTAAGTACGGGAAGCGATCACCGAACTGGGTTGGGCTTTGCAGCGCACCATCGGTAAACGAAATCGTACCGGCTTTGGCATCAGTTGCTTTACAGCCGAGGTCACCATTCAGATCGGCAATCGGACCAATAGCATCGACATGACAGAGCAGACCCATCGATACGCGCAGGGCGGCATCGACCACGTCATCGCCGGGGCGACGGCCATTTGGAAAACCCGCAAAGTCACCAGCCAATACACCCATCCGGTTTTGGTTGGCTTTGGCAGTCGCTGGAATCGCAGTATTTAAGCGCAACATTTCTGAAGCGACTGGCCGTGCGGGTTGGTTTAATCCTTTAATTCCAGTCAAAAAAGTACCAACCAAATCACCGCGAGGGAAATTGGTTGGTGCAACCACTGCGCCACTGGTCGCATCTTTGAACAACACTTCCAGCAACGTCGGCAGGGTTGGGTTGGTCACATAGGTGGCAAACTGACCATCGTTTTGCGGTTTGCTAGCATTAAACTTGTCTTTGTCTTTGAGGCCGATCACCACTTCATTGACCAGTGGCATGCCCAGACGTGACACCTGTGTCCATGCACCGCCCTCTTTGGTCGCAGTGGTCAGGTTGCTGGCCGGTGTTGGATTAAGCAAGCGACCTTGACGCAGACTGGCGGTTGTCCACGCCCCAATCACCGGATCATTACCGGCAGTCAGACAGGCAACCGGCACTTCCATCGCGATGGTGGTGACATTTTTGTCGGCCAAAGTGTCCAGACCTTTGTCTTCTGCGCCCGCATCAAATACCGTCGCAGGGGCTTGGATGTTGACCAAGTCAAAAATCTCACCAAGGTTGACTGCAAACGAGTCTTTGCGCTGACCGACAAATACTTTGCCTGCACCACAACTTGGGAAATTCACATTTTGCACAAAGCTGTTGGCGTAGGCGGCATAGTTCGGGATCGACTTGGTACCGACATTGTCAAACGGCTTGTTAAAAGTGCCCAGATTGCTGCGTGTACCGGCACGGCGGTCGCCTTTCACCATAGTGACGCTATAGCGTTCGCTGGTGTTCTGCGCACTGCTGCTATTGTTGGTAATCCCACCGATATTCGACAACGGCACGGACACCATCTGGCCACCGACTGGCACTTTTAGGTCATTCAGGGTCTGGGTAAACTTAAACTGAAAGGTCACATCTTCTTTGGCGTCGCCATTATTATCGACATGAATCTCGTACAGTGCATTAGGATCCATCGAAAAATAGTTCGGCCCGCCGTAGGCGTCTTGCAGCGGCTGGTAGTTGGCGATCAGGGTCACAAAACCACTGCGGCCAGACTCATAGCTTTTGAACATATAAAAATCAGTTGCATCAACTTTTGGGCTTTTGGTAATACTGGGGGCTTCACGGTGGCTAGAGGCGTTGGCTGTGACCGCAGTCATGGCCAACAACATCGCAGCGGATACGGCAGCAGAAAGCGCAGTAAGGCGGTTCATGGGATAACTCCATTTTTTGGTGAGTGCAAAGTGCATATCCAGATCGCGTTGTGCTACTGACCAACCCCGATCCAATCGGCGTTGTTTGATCAGTCAACTACCTATACGCGCAAACCCCATAAATAGATTCAAAACCATGCAAACTAAATCCACTTTGTTGCAAAAGTCTCGTACGAGAACCACAATAGTGCTGCACAAAAAAAACCGTGCAGCGTTTTAGACGTGCACGGTTGTTGGTGGGGAGAGATATTTTATTTATTCGGTTTGATTTCGCCAGTTTTTAGTTTGTGTAAAAAACCATTGATCTCAGCGCGCACAATCGGCAGCAAGAAATACAAGCCCAGCACGTTAAAGAACGCCAAAATGAACACCAAGGCATCCGACAAGTCGATCACCGCGCCCAAACTCATCGCGGCTGCAATCACACTCATTGCACAAAACACCAGCTTATACAGCAAGGCGGTTTTTTCGCCGAACAAGTACGTCCAGCCCTTTAAGCCATAGTACGACCACGACAGCATCGTCGAAAACGCAAACAGCACAATCGAAATGGTCAGCACCACATCAAAACCGGGCAAGGCTGCGTTAAAGGCATTCGAGGTCATCACCGCGCCGGTCACGTCTTTGTCCAAGTACGCACCAGTCACAATAATCACCAATGCCGTCATGGTACAAATAATCACCGTATCAATAAACGGCTCCAGCAATGCCACCAAACCTTCGGTGCTCGGCTCATTGGTTTTGACCGCCGCATGCGCAATTGGCGCAGAACCAAAACCGGCCTCATTGGAAAACGATGCACGTTTTAAACCCTGCATCAGTGCACCAACAAAACCACCAAAACCCGCTTCAGGGGTAAACGCCCCACTGATAATCGCACCAAACGCCGCAGGCAATTTATCAATATTTAAGCCTAAAATCACCGCACCGGCCAACATATAAATGCCGACCATCACCGGCACTAGAACGCCAGACACCCGCGCAATACTCTTAATGCCGCCGATGATTACCAGTCCACAGGCTACCCCGAAGCCAATCCCAAATAAATACGCACCTTCGGTGATTTGGAACTGATTCATAATCTGTGCAGTGGCTTGGTTGACCTGAAATAAATTCCCAATCCCAAACGCGGCAAACGCCAAAATCAGCGCCGCCGTCGCACCCAAGAACTTACCAAAACGTGGAAAACCGCGCTCGGCCAGCCCTGCTTTGAGGTAATACATCGGGCCACCGGAGACACTGCCATCCGCATTGATCTGACGGTATTTGACCCCAAGTGTACACTCGACACATTTGGTCGCCATGCCGCACAGCCCCATCATGATCATCCAAAAGGTCGCACCCGGTCCCCCGATGGAAATCGCCACCGCCACACCGGCGATATTGCCCAAGCCGACCGTGCCTGCCAGCGCGGTACTCAGTGCTTGGAAGTGGCTGACTTCACCTTGATCGGTTTTTTGGCTAAACCGACCACGCACTGCCTGTAGCGCAAGACCAAACAAGCGAAACTGAATAAAGCGCAGATAGACCGTACAGGTGACCGAGGCGATGGCCAGCCACATCACGATCCACAGAATCTCGGTGCCGGGCACTTTGGCGAACACAATCGGGGTAATTACATTTGAGATCGGTTCAAAAATCGACCGGATCACCCCATCAACCCCGCCGACAGCCGCTGGATCTGCTGCCCATGCGGCTGGTGACATCAATGACAATAGCAGCAATAACGCCGCCCAGAATAGATTGGGCATAGCCTAAACCTCATAAGAAATTGATCGTTGAGTCGATCAGATCGGTGATTATTCACGCCGCTTTTGATCCAACTGCGGTGATTGGCAATTTAAATCCGCGTTGCACGCACCTTAGCACCTCTGTTGAATTCTTGTAAACAAGCAGAAAGCATGCCATCCATGGCAACTGCGGTTGGCTTTTCATGAGAATTTGTTTGTTATGAACATTCGGCCGTCTTTGGCCAATAACGCGCCCGAACATGATCATACATCCAGTTATATATATATGTATAAGGTAAAAAGGCCAACAAAAACCCAATGTCCAACAAAAACGCCTGCCACAGAGAAATTTCCAACCACCACGCTGCCAGCGGTACAATCGCCAACACCAAACCCGCCTCAAACAGCAGCGCATGCAGCACACGGATTTTGACCGTGCGCGTCCAGTTCAGCCGTACCGCCCACCGATCAAACAACACGTTAAATAACATGTTCCACAGCATCGCAATCGCCGAAATCGCCGCTGTCAAAATCCCCGTGTGTAACAAATCAAAACCAAACCACCATGCCAAAATCGGGGTAAACAGCAGAATCCCGATGACTTCATAACCCAGCGCGTGAAAAATCCGCTCTTTCAACGACCGCTGAAAATCACTGCTCACCTGTTGCATGACGATCTTTTAACCTCTTAAGATGACCGAACCCGCCTATTGTGATTGAATCGTTCGATAGATTAAACTGAGTAACCATCGTAAAAATTGATAGTTTAACCATGCAGCTTTCTCCTGAAGCATTGTTGGCCTTTGCACATGCGGCGCAACTTGGCTCGTTTAGTGCCGCGGCGCGACAACTCGGCAAGCAGCAATCCACCATTAGTACCAGCATCGCCAACCTTGAAGCGGATCTGAATCTACAGTTGTTTGATCGTAGCTTTCGTAAGCCGCAACTGACCGCAGCGGGTCGGTTGATCTTGGCGCAGGCCGAGCGCGTGCTGGCAGCAGAAGCCGATTTGACCGCGACCGCCTTGCAACTGAGTGCCGGACTTGAAGCGGAGTTTAGTCTGGTACTGTCGGATACCTATCAGTCCGATCATTTTGAAACCATCATGCGGGCGTTTGCTGAGCGCTTTAGTATCGTCAATTTTCGCTGCCAAATCGCCGAACAAGCCGCGTTGGTCGCCTTGGTGCAATCTGGCGCAGCGCAATTGGGACTGGTTGCCACTCAGGCGCACTATCCGCCGGATATTTCGGCAGTCACGTTACAAGAGCGCTCACTGATTGGCTGTTATGTCTGTCGTAGCCATCCGTTGGCGCAACTGGCGCAGCAGCGGCGGCTGACCGTGCAAGACTTGGCGGCCTATCGTGAATTACAACTGAGTCAGCCGCTGGATGAACTGCCCAAAGTCAGCACCCAGCAGCAATGGCAAGCACCGACCTATAC
>JBAQKP010000243.1:0-3648 GCA_049301135.1 Moraxellaceae bacterium
CCCCAGAGCTTTTCGGCCAGTTCTACTTTTTTCTGCAACTCCTTGACCTCTTTTGTTGCGTAGGTCAGCGAGTAGCTGTGTCTGCGTGGGATCGATCCGTCTTTGAGTCCGGCATGGGTTGCCCGCGCTTTTTCGAGTTCGGCTTTAAAATACTCGATTGATTCAGGCATCGACAAGTTAATGATGTCGGTGCGTGCTTCGTAGTTTTCGGCCTTTTGCATGTGCGACTCGGCCAGACGATCAAATGCTACTGATCTGCCCATGCGGTTGTGGTTGCGCTCAATCAATGCACGATGGCGGCGTTCGCTGTGGTGGCCGATCTTGATAGGCTCGGCAAGGCTCAGAAATTCGCGGCCTTCCTGTGAAGCCTTGAAGAACGTATAGGACTTGGTGGCAGCAGTTTGTGCCCAATTCGTGTACCGGTCGGCTTTATTCTGGTTGCGGACGTTGGTGTTGAATCCGTCAGCCCGAACGATTGAATAATAAAACTCGCCGTTGCGCTGGGCGACCAGATTGCAAACAATGCATTCGTTGATTTTGCCGTGTCGGGTTTCAACTTCGATGGTGTCGCCTTTTTCGTGCTGCTCGGTGCATTTGGCGACATAGACGTTTGGACAATACTTGGCATAGATGTTGGTGGTCATAGCTGATCTTCCGTCCAAATAATCCGCTGGACTTGCGGCGACTGCGTTATCGCTGTCTATGTTGTTATTTTACCGCGATTCGCGGTACATGCCAATAGATTCTAGTTATTAATTAGGTCGAATTCGACCTAATTATAATCCAGCTGCTCAGAGCAATATAAAACAGCACTTCCAGCAGCTGGATTACATAAAACCGGCTAACTTTTTAACGAATCCAAATAATCAGCCCACCATTGCATCATTTTAGTTCGCTCCGGCAGGTGTAATGCTTTGTTGTAAGCACCTCGAACCTTATTCAACGGAACGTGAGCCAATTGTCGTTCAATCGCATCTATGCCCCACAGGTTTGACTCATTGGCGTGAGTGCTGAACGATTTGCGGCAGGCGTGGCCGGTCATGCGGCCTTGATAGCCAGCACGTTTGATAGCCGATAGGATCGCCATATTAGACATTGGCTTGTTAAGACTTGAGCGATTGGGAAATAAATACTTAAGGCTGCCGGTCATGCCCTGTAGCTCGATCAAAATCTGTAATGATTGATCAGACAGTGGGACTAAATGCTCTCGATTTTTCTTCATCCTTGCGGCGGGGATCGTCCACAATCGACGCTCGAGGTCGAATTCAGACCATTCTGCGCCAATCAGTTCAGTTGTGCGTACCACTGTATAGAACAGCAGCCAGAATGCACACTCAGTCAGATTGTTCATCCGTCCTTGTGTTTTGATCGCATGGAAGTATTCGGGCAAATCTTTAATCGGCAGGTGCGCAAACTCCCCATTTCTTTTATCGCCCAGTGCATCGCCCAAATATTCTGCTGGGTTGTTGTCGCGGTAGCCGCTGGCAATGGCAAAGCTAAACACAGCCCTGACCCGTTGTAATGTTCGGTGCGCCACGTCATTCGCGCCTCGATCCTCAATTTGACGCAGCATTGTCAAAATTTCAGGCGGCGTGATCTGGTCAACAGGTTTACCACCAAGCGCAGGATATGCCTCAAACACTAGGCTGGCATAGACCTGCTTAGAATGCTTTTCTGACCATTGGCCAGACTTCTTGCTATACCATTGTTCGGCGACTTCTCTAAATGTCGGCTGGGGCTGGGGTACATCAGTGGGTACATCTTCAATAGTCCCTGTTTCGCGCAGCTTTACCCGAAGATCCTCGACGACCTCCCGCGCTTGCTTTAGGGACATTTGCGTCTTGCCGTGAGTGTCGCAATAGATGCCGATTGCTTTTGTGGTATCTTTTCCGGCAGTACGATGCCGCCAACGCCAGTATTTTGAGCCGTTAGGGTGTACCAGAAGGAAAAGGCCGTATCTGTCAGATAGCTTGTATTGTTTTGCTTCTGATTTTGCTTGCTTGCATGATATTTCGGTCAGCATGGGGTATATCGTCCTCGAATGGGTATATTTGGTGAATATACCCATAATGTACCCCGAAACTTCTTATTAGCGGTTATCAGCCCACATCAAGCCACATAAGCCGGAAATGAAAAAACCCTTACAGTGTAAGGGTCTTTATCAGTGTATAGCGGTGTACATTACCAAATATGGCGGGAGCGGTGAGATTCGAACTCACGGAGGGCTCACACCCTCGTCGGTTTTCAAGACCGGTGCATTAAACCGCTCTGCCACACTCCCGTAGTGGCGTGCATTCTATCAGGAATTTCCCTAAAAGCAAGCACTACCCAACGGGATTTGATCAGATTACAAGCGAGCAGCCAATTGTGCGCCTTCACGGATCGCACGACGGGCATCCAGTTCACCCGCAAACTTTGCACCACCGATCACGTGATAGCGTGAGTCGACCGGATTGCCTTTGTCATCGAGTTGAACCAGCGTGTTAACTGACACTTGACCGGCGCACAGGATCACATGATCGACATTCAAAATCTGCGACTCACCCGCAACACGGATATGTAAACCAAGATCATCGACTTTGACATATTCGACTTCAGCTAGCATTTTGACACTGTGTTGCCCCAGCACAGCCTTGTGAATCCAGCCGGTGGTTTTGCCCGGCCCTGCGCCCATTTTTTTGACGCCAGCTTTACGCTGGAGCATGGTGATTTCACGGGTTTTTGGTGGGCGTACTGCGGCAGCCAGACCCCCTTGATCTGTTACGTCCAGATCAATGCCCCATTGCTTGCAATATTGATCAACCGTTTGATTCGGGTGTTCCAGCAGGTAGGCGCAGGTATCGATGCCAATACCGCCGGAACCAATCACCGCGACGCGCTGGCCGACTTCGACTTGACCGCTCAGCACTTGGTTATAGGCCACGACTTTGGGATGGTCTAAACCATCAAATTGTGGAATACGCGGTTGTACACCACTGGCGACCACGACATCGTCGAAGCCGCCAAGCTGATCGGCAGTGACTCGACTGTTCAGTTTAACCTGTACGCCGGTACGCTTGATTTCGTTGCGGTAGTAGCGAATGGTTTCTTGAAATTCTTCTTTACCCGGAATCGCAGCTGCCATGTTGAACTGCCCGCCGATGTCGGCCGCCGATTCAAACAAGGTGACCTTATGCCCACGACCTGCGGCAACCGTAGCAGCGGTTAGACCCGCCATACCACCGCCAACCACGGCGATGTTTTTGGGTTGTTTGGCTTTTAGGTAAACCAGTTCGGTTTCGTAACCAGCACGCGGATTGACCAAGCAAGTCACGCGTTTGTTGCCCATTGCGAGGTCAAGGCAGCCTTGATTACAGGCAATACAGGTATTAATCGCTTCGGGCTGACCGGCTTTGGCTTTGTTGACAAACTCCGAATCGGCCAGCAATGGACGCGCCATCGAGATCAGGTCAGCGTCACCGGCGGCGATGGTGGCATCGCAGTCTTCTGGGGTGTTAAAGCGGTTTGAAGCGATCACTGGAATCGACAGGTGTTGCTTAATATTGGCGGTCACTTGGCGGAATGCCATGCGCGGCACTTGGGTCGCGATGGTCGGCACACGCGCTTCATGCCAGCCGATACCAGTGTTCAAGATCGTGACGCCAGCGG
>JBAQKP010000244.1:0-14154 GCA_049301135.1 Moraxellaceae bacterium
GTTATTGGGGCATGCAGGTGGCGCATTTTGGTCTGCTGCTGATGATTATGGGGATTAGTTTGACCTCGCACCTGACGATTGAGCGTGATGTGGCACTCGCGCCAAATCAGTCAGTACAGTTGCAACAGTACCAATTTCGTTTTGAACAAATTAAACAAATCAAAGGCGCAAACTACGATTCGACCAAAGCGGTGGTGACCGTGTTCAAAGACGGTCAGCAGATCACCACGCTGTACCCTGAAAAGCGTTTTTATATCATTCAACGGCAGCCGATGACTGAAGTTGGGATTCATGGCACGTTCTGGCGTGACCTGTATGTGGCACTCGGTGAGCCACTCGATGCAAATCAACCAGAAGGCGCGTGGGCGGTGCGGGTCTATTACAAGCCGTTTGTGCGCTGGATTTGGCTGGGGGCGTTGCTGATGGCGTTGGGTGCGCTGTTGTCAATGCTGGATCGGCGTTATCGAGTACATAAAACCCTGACCCCATCCGTGGAGGGGCAAGCATGACCGATGTGCAGGGCAATGATCTATTGCCGCAACCGCCGAAACGCCGCCTCTGGCTCTGGTTGATTCCGTTATTGTTGTTTGTCGGTTTGGCCGTATTGCTCGGTAGTCGTTTGGGTGAAGATCCGGCGATTCAAGTCAGTCAGATGGTCGGTAAACCGTTACCGGCGTTTAGCTTGCCGAACCTAACCGATGGTTCGCCCTTGACGCCACAAGACTTGCCGAAGACGCCGTATTTGCTGAACGTCTGGGGCTCGTGGTGTCCGAGTTGTGTGGTCGAGCATCCGATGCTGCTGGAGATTGCAGCACAAGGCGTGCCGATTGTTGGGGTCAACTATAATGATGAGCAAGCCGATGCGCTGTCGTATTTGGCCAAACACCAAGATCCATTTGTGCTGAATCTGCAAGACGAAGCGGGCAGTTTAGGCTTGGATTTGGGCTTGACCGGTGCTCCGGAAACCTTTGTGGTCGATGCGGGTGGGGTGATTCGCTTGCATTTGGTCGGCATTGTCGATGCAGACAACTGGCGTGATCGCTTGCAACCGTGTCTGCAAGCCTTGACACCAGCCTTGACACAATCGGGGAGTACAGACGCATGTCGCTAAATCGTTGGTTGTGCCAATCGATACTGGTTGGACTGCTCGGTGTGTGCAGTAGCATGGCATCGGCGATTGATCCGTATCAGTTTAACAGTCCGGCGCAAGAGGCACAGTATCAGGGCTTGGTCGCGGAGCTGCGCTGTCCCAAGTGCCAAAATCAAAACCTCGCCGGTTCGGATGCACCGATTGCGCAGGATCTCAAGCAAAAAACCTATGAGATGGTGATGGATGGTCAGACTGATCAACAGATCCGCGATTATATGATTGCGCGCTATGGGGATTTTGTCAGTTATCGACCGCCGGTGCGACCTTCGACTTGGGTGTTATGGTTTTTTCCGCCGCTATTGTTGGTGGTGGTATTGGTCGGTTGGCTGGTCACCGTCCATCGGCGGCAGCGACACAGCGCCACCCAGCAACTGAGTGTTGCCGAACAGCAGCGTTTAGCGGTGTTATTACAGCGTTCTCCGTCCACGCCATCGACGCGTACTGACGTATCTGATGCAGGCCAAGCTCACGTAGGAGAAAAATCCAATGACGCTTAGTGTGTTTGTGTTGACCGGCTTGGCGCTGTTGTTGTTGCTGTCGTTGGTGATTGTCTGGCCGTGGTTGCGGGCAACACCTGCATCGGTGAGCTTGCTAGAGCTGAATGTAGCGGTGTTTCGTGAGCGCTTGGCTGAGTTAGACGCCGATCAGCAGGCTGGACGCTTAGAGCCTGACGCCTATCAATCCCAAAAAACCGAATTAGAGCGGCAGTTGTTGGCGGTGACCGATTCGGTCGATCTGACGGGTCAGCGCCGTGCGCCACGATTGGTGGTCGGTTTGGTGTTTTTGTGGTTGCCATTATTGGCGGTGGCAGGCTATGTGTTGATCGGAGACCGGCAAGGCGTGTATGCCTACTGGCAAGCGCTAGATCAGTATGATCAGGTGGCCGAGCAACTGCTGACTGGTCAGATTGATCGCGTGCCTGCATCCGTCACTGATCCGATTGGGTTATTGCAAGCGATGCAAACCCATGTGTATCGCAATCCAACCGATGCGCAGCGTTGGCTCGCCATGTCTGAAGCGTATGTCGCGGTGGAAGCGATTGAACCCGCATTGGAGGCCTTGTCACGCGCACAGCGGCGTGCGCCCGAAGATGACCAGATCGCGATGACCTATGCGCAAATGCGGTTTTTTAGCCAAGAGGGCAAGCTGGATGACAAAACCAAACAAGTGCTGAACGAGGTTTTGATACGCAATCCACAACATGAAGGTGCAATGTTGTTACTGGCAATGGGATTGCAACGCGCAGGTGACTATCCAAAATCGATTGGTTATTTAAACCAAATTAAAGGCTTACGTCTGGCACGCGATCCAAACCCAGCATCCGAAGCCGTGGTACAACTGGATCGGGCGATCATGCAAGCGCAACAGTTGCAGCAAGACGCGCAGAGCAGCCGGATTGAGGTCGAGGTGTCACTGGCGGCGACCTTGCGGGCGCAAGTCAAGCCAAGCGATACGCTGTTTGTGTATGTGCGGGCTTTACAAGGCGCAACAATTCCGTATGCTGTACATAAACAAGATGTCGCGTTGCTGCTCAGTGGCCAAACTATTCGTGTTGTGTTGTCTGATCAAAATGCCATGATGGCCGAACGCTCGATTTCTGCCGCGCAGCAAGAGGGTGTCGCACTCGCAGTTGGCGCGCGTATTAGCCAAACGGGTAATCCCGTTGCAGCCGCAGGTGATCTAGAATCACTGCCTGTACCGCTTGCCAGCGAAAAACAATTTCAGTTGGTGATTGATCGAGTACGCTGATCACCAAAATCGCTTGAGTCCACGCTGCCAAGTCGTTATCTTGGCAGCCATTTTACAGATTGATTGTTGTCACTATCGAGGACGCTGTATGCGTATTATTTTGCTTGGTCCACCGGGCGCAGGGAAGGGCACTCAAGCTCAGTTGATCTGTCAACGCTATCAAATCCCCCAAATTTCGACGGGCGATATGTTACGCGCCGCGATTCGTGAGGGTTCGGCGTTGGGTCAGCAAGCCAAAAGCGTGATGGACGCGGGTGGTTTGGTGTCTGATGAGCTGATTATTGGCTTGGTCAAAGATCGCCTGACCCAGCCGGATTGTGTGAATGGCTGTATTTTTGATGGCTTCCCACGCACGATCCCACAGGCAGAAGCACTCGAAAAAGCTGGTGTGGCGATTGATCATGTGATCGAAATCGACGTGCCAGACGAAGAAATCGTCAAACGTCTGTCTGGTCGGCGTCAGCATGCAAATTCTGGCCGCGTCTATCACTTGGTGTATAACCCACCCAAGCAAGACGGGCTGGATGATTTGACTGGCGAGCCGTTGGTACAGCGTCCAGACGACCAAGAAGATACTATTCGTCGTCGTCTCACCTCGTATCACCAAGAAACTGAACAGTTGGTTGGTTTTTATCAGTCACGCGCAAGCTCTGGCCACAATGCACCCAGCTACGACAAATTGAATGGCCTTGATGATATCGAGCAAGTGAAATCCAAGTTGTTTGCTGTGTTGGATCGCTAACGCAGATCTGTCCAACGTTGGTTGGTCGCTGCTGTAAATCATCCCTCAAGTGATACTTGGGGGATTTTTTTGGCTGTATTTTTGCGCGATAACGCTCCACACCCGCCCGTTTATGTAAAAAATTGCAGAGTTGGTGCACGACAGCGTCTTTGTATACAAAATGCCGCTACGTTAGCGCTGGTATCCGTCGCTAAAATTGTCCATTCTTAACCTGCAAGCAAATGTAACAGCTTGCGAGGGCAGCCAGTCAAATGCTGCGCAATCGACAGACTATAGCCGCAGAATCTAACACTGCTATTTACTGATTAAGGAGTGCCTTGCCGTGAGTCAGCTTCATCGACAAGATCACCGATCCCACAGCGGACAACCGTTGCCGCTGTCGAAGCTGATCTCGGCGGGTCGTTCGGCGCAAACCGGCGCAGTTCAAACCGGCATGATTGCGCTGATCATCGTGGTGCTGTTGATTGTGGCAGGAGCGTATTGGCAGACCCAACAATCCGCGCTCAAACGGCAGGCTGCAGAGCACTCAGCAGATGCTACGCCGGTAACGCCTGTTGTGGCTGTACCGATGCAGCGTGCGCCATTGGCTGAACCGGCGTTGGCACTGTATCCAGCCAAATTAAGTCTAGTGACTGACTCGACGGGGCAACTGGTCGGCTGCTCCGGTGTGGTCGGTGACCCAGTGCTGCGGCAGCAATTGCTTGAGCGGATTTCAAGTATTTTTATTGAACAATATCAGCCGTGTGAAATTCGTTATGATGCGGCGTACCAGCCAGAATTAATGGACGTGAATGCGGTGATTCGGCTGGCGCAGATCCTACACAACCGTGCCGATGTGATGATTGCGATCAATCATGTCGAAATGATCGCGCCCGAACAGACGCTCGGCAGCACTGGCGCAGTGGTGATCGGTACGCCGGATATGGAAGAGTTTGCCAAAATTGAAAGCGCTGTGCGTGAACAAACTGGTAATGCGTTTTCGCTGCATCCTTTGCAGCCGGTCGATATTGCCGAAACGGTACTACAAAGCGTACAAACCGCCAATCAGATGCTGAAAATGCTGCCCCAAACGCCCCGTCCAGCTGATATTACTGCTTTGTTAAACCAACAAATTATTCGATTTGGTTTTGATGAGTCTAATATTCCACCCTTGAATCAGCCGTTACTGGAGCTGGTTGCACCGTATCTAAAGCAATATCCAGAGTTGCAATTGCAGATTCGGGTATTTACTGCCGCAGTTGGCAGCTCACAATACAGTCGTGAGCTGGCCAACCGGCGCGCTGAAGCGATTCGCGACGCATGGGTTGAGCAGGGTGTAGATGCGCAGCAATTGTTGGTGGTGGGTATGGGACAGCAGCAGCCGATTGCCGAAAACGCCAGTGAACAAGGCCGCTTTTGGAATGAGCGGGTTGAGTTTCAGTGGGTTAAACCTGACGCCAAGCCGACTGTTGAGTCCTCGACGCCGAGTGCCGCAAAACTCCCCAAAACCTAGTTGGAGATCGTGGGCAATGTGTGGCTTGGCAGGTTTTTAGGCTTAAAACTGCACAGATCCGCCACCAAACAACTGCCGCACAATGGACTACGCGCCTTACAAGTATAGCGGCCATGCAAAATCAACCAATGGTGCGCATCCATCAAATAATGTTTGGGTATCGCTTTCATCAGTTTGGCCTCGACTGCGTCCACTGTTGCAGCCTTGGCTAGTCCCGTGCGATTGCTGACCCGAAAAATATGCGTATCCACCGCCATCGTCGGCTGACCAAATGCGGTATTCAACACCACGTTGGCCGTCTTACGTCCAACACCGGCCAGTTGTTGTAGTGCTTCACGGGTTTCTGGGACTGTTGACTGATGTTGTTCGATCAGCATTTGGCAGGTTTTGATGATATTTTCGGCCTTACTGTTATATAGACCGATGGTGCGGATATAGCTTTTCAGGCCATCCACGCCAAGCGCCAAGATCTGTTCAGGCGTGTTGGCGATAGCATACAGTTTGGCGGTAGCTTTATTCACGCTGACGTCGGTGGCTTGCGCCGATAAAATCACCGCAATCAGCAGTTCAAACGGGCTGTGGTACACCAGTTCGGTGCGTGGTTCTGGCCGTTCGGCTTTGAGTCGCGCAAAAAACGTCTCCACATCTGCTTTTTTCATGTCGATGATTCCAATTGACTGAGTTGCTGTTGCAATGCGGCCAGTTGAGTCTGTTTTTCGGCGGTTTGCTCGGCATTGAGTTGGCTGCGCAGTTGCCGTTGTAGTTTGCCGATCTGACTGCGCAACGTCGCTTGCTGTACCATCAATTCCGGCGTTTGCTGGTTTAATTTTGACACAGGCATCGACATGGGCGTTGAATGAGCGGTGACAGGCTGTGCTGGCATGCTGATGTGAGATTGCACCGCAATAATCGGACGAGCGCTGCGCTGTTGTTGCTGTTGTAGCGCGCGCTGCTGTTCACGCTGGTTACGGGTCTGATAGCGGTGTCGCAGTTGATCTTGTTCTTGCTGCTGTTGGGCAGCAGTTGGGACAAATGGCCAATCGACCAGATCGATACAATCGACCGGACACGGCGGCAGACACAATTCACAGCCAGTACACCAGTCGGTCAATACACTGTGCATCAGTTTGCCGCTGCCAATAATCGCATCGACCGGACAGGCGGCGATACATTTGGTGCAGCCGATACACTCATCCTCCCGAATCACCGCGCGAATCCGCTGCGGTCGGCCATCTGCCGCAATCGGCCAATCACTGGCATCGACCGGCAGATACGGGCGTTTCAGCAGTGCGGCCAGACCATCTGCGACCGGCTGGCCACCAGGGACACATTTATTGGCGAGTTCGGCTTGGCTCACCATCGCAGTGGCATACGGCAAGCAGCCATCGGGATGCCCACATAAACCGCATTGGGTTTGCGGTAGCAGCGCATCCAGCATGTGAATCAGGGCACTAGGCTCAACTGTATCGTGATTCATAGCGCCCTGATCATCCTCGTGCTTATCCCAGTCAAAAGTTCACATCCAAAACAAATGTCACACCATCGACTGTGCGCAACATGCTCTATTATTCTGACAGGTTGCTGCTTAAAAACGTAGCATCGTCTGCCATCACGGTGTTGTTTTGTCTTTCAAAGAGGCGTGTTTGCTATGTTGCCACCCGATCAGTCGAGTCATCCCGTGCCGCTGGCGCGTATGCCTGCCCAGCCAATCCATAGCCCTGCACGTCAGCAAGCCATGTTGTTACAGCGGCAACTGGCCACCTATGCCAATACGATGGACAGTCTGGTACGCATACCATTTACCCGCCAAGGCATCGGCGCAGATGCTGCTGTTGGTGTCGTGCCAGTGATCGGTGATGCAGCCGGATTATTACTGGCTGGCTATGCGATTGTGCGTGCCAAACAAATTGGCGTGCCATTACACAAACTCACGCCTGCGATTCGCTTGGCATTTTTGGATGTTGGGGTGGGTCTTGTGCCGATGGTCGGTGATATGGCCGATGTGTTTATCCGACCGAGTCGCCGCGCTGTCAACATCGTTAACGATCACTTGCGCGAGCTACACGGGATCGAAAGCACCGATCATACTGACCATCCGGTGTTGCATCGGGTGCTGGAGCAAAAACAGCAGCAGTCCGCCTTTTGGCGTAACCCTGTGGTCGCTTGGTTGTGGCTGCGAATTCCTGATTTTCTAGGGGTGTTGGTGCTGTTGTGGCTGGTGTTTAGTGTGTATTGGGTGGTCAGTTGGTTGATTGGACTACTTTAAGTTGCTGTACAGTCAACACTGACTGTACAGCAAAAAGCCTCGACACAAGGTCAGGGCTTTTAAGGTAACTCAGTCACAGCGACTGCTACGTATGGCGGCAGCACGCGGGTGACCAATCCGTTACGGCATCAGGACGCTGTCGATCACATGGATCACACCGTTTGACTGGTACACATCATAGGTGCTGATATTGGCTGTGCCGCCTTTGCTATCGGTCAGCATGATGTTGTTCTTACCATTCATTTTGGCAGTGAGTTTGGCACCGTTGACAGTGGTCAGGCTGGCGCTGCCTTTGCCATCTTTGATGGCTTTTTTGACTGCATCAAAGTCAAATTTACCAGCAACCACATGGTAGGTCAGGATGCCAGTGAGTGCGGCTTTGCTTTCGGGTTTGACCAAGCTTTCAACCGTGCCGGCAGGCAGTTTGCCAAATGCCGCATCAGTCGGCGCAAACACAGTAAAAGGCCCTTTGCCTTTTAAAGTATCAACCAGACCAGCAGCAGTCACTGCGGCCACGAGGGTTTTGTGATCGGCAGAATTAACTGCGTTATCAATAATATCCTTGCTGGCCAGCATACTTTGGCCGCCGACCATCACCATGGCTTTATCGTCATGCATGCCATGATGGGCAGCGTGTGCCACACCGGTCAGTAACGTCGTACTCAAGGCGGTGCTGAGGGCGATTGCATTCATCAGTTTGGTCATTACAAAATCATCCATTCAATGAAAGGTGGTGTCAGCAGAGCCTACGTCAACTCGCCGCACTGCTCATGATGAAAGCTGTTACGCTCCGTGGTGGCTCTGTGCGCCGCCGGTTAAAAAATGTGCTGACCGGCGTTGTACAGTGGTGTCGCGCGGAATAATTCACGGTCGATTGCGGTCAAAGATGCCATTGTTTAGACCAATCAATCCGATAAGATCATGCCGATTGTCCGAACGTCTGAATAACAAACACCGTCCTGCTTATGGCCAATCAGCAGGTTTTAAGCCGTTTATTGATGGAGTTTTTCCCTCATGAGTCATCCATACTGTATTGCCTTGCCCCTGCGCGCAGAGACTGCGGCACGGATTAATCGCCTCACCGAACAATTACAAGCCGGTCAGCGTGAATCATTGTCAACTGAAGCAGGGCAGGTGATGAGCGATGTCGGCTGTCAGCTGATTGATGTGGTGTTTGGTGATTTGGTGCAACAATTTTTGCACGTCAAAGCGTCACCGGCATTTCGGGAGTCGTTAACCGCGATTGATGAGGTCAAAGCCGTACTGCGCAAATATCTGCCGTGGGCGATTAGTTTTTTTAGCAATGAGCGGCTAGCACCAGTCGCCAAACACTATGCCAGCTTGTTGCAGTCGCGTCAGGTCGATGGCACAAACCAACCGTTTTTGGTGTTTGCTTTGCCCGATCCGGTGGCTCAACTTGCGCTGAAATCACTGGAAGATTTGGAGCAACGTCGGGTTAAAACCGCTGCCGATGCGATTGAAGGACTGATTCAAGTGATTGATGTGTCATTAGAGGTACTACTTAAACAGCCGAAAACTCTGCTGAAATTTAACTTTGTGGTCGATAAAACTTTAAATGGGGTGATCAACATGACCACCTCGATGTCATACAAAAACCTGCGTAAACTCGGTCAGCAGCTTGATCCGTTCTTATTTGACCCATTGACCAATCACTTGCGAACGTTTTTGATTGCCCCTGATGCATGATGTGATGAAGGAAACAGCACGATGATTACCTTACACCACTTAAACAACTCACGTTCGCAGCGGGTGCTGTGGATGCTTGAAGAGTTGGGCGTTCCGTACCAGATTGAGCGTTATCAGCGCGATGCCAAAACCATGCTAGCACCGCCAGCCTTGCGCCGTATTCATCCGCTCGGCAAATCGCCTGTGATCAGCGATGATCAGCAGGTGCTGGCCGAATCGGGAGTAATTATTGAGTATTTGGCACAGCGTTATGGTGAAGGCCAGTTTGCACCGAGTGCTGAGTCGGCAGATTATTGGCGCTATCAGTATTTTATGCACTACGCCGAAGGCTCACTGATGCCGCCACTGCTGTTGAAGTTGGTGTTTAATAAAATCAACAGCAGTCCGATGCCGTTTTTTGCCAAGCCCATCGTGCAAGCGGTGGTCAAAAAAACCAATCAGCAGTTTATCAGCCCACAGCTCAAGCTACATTTGGTGTTTTTAGAGTCAGAATTGGCGCAGCGCACGTGGTTTGCTGGTGCGCAGTTTAGCGCGGCAGATATTCAAATGAGCTTTCCGCTCGAAGCCGCAGCAGCACGCGGTGGCTTAGACCAGCGCTATCCGAATCTCAGCGCGTTTTTGGCGCGTATTCATGCGCGTCCGGCTTATCAGCGGGCGTTGGCGCAGGGCGGTGAGTTTAATCTGGGCTAAAACCCAACCCGCTTCCTGCAAAACCAGCGGCTAGTGCTGATACTGCCGCTGCAACTGACTGAACCAATCTTGTGTGCGCATCGGATTCAATTCGGGCAGTTCGTCCAATTGCGTCCACGTGAGCACACCGGATTTTAGTAGTTTTTTCAGCCAGTGCTGGGTCAGTGCGGGTTGCTGACTCAGTGCATGCAGCCGTAGTAATTGCCAGCCAATCAGTGGGTAATCGCTCTGTGACAGTGGCTTGAGGATTTGTCCGGCGATCAACAGATAACGCTGCTCGTGCGTTACCGCAAAAAACTGCAAATACAAATCAGCCAACTGCGCCGATAACTGTACGTGCGTCGGTTGGTCGTCAGTGCTCAGCAGGGCGTTCTCCAATAATACCGCCGCCTCGCCGAGCAGATACAGTTGTTCGGTTTTTTGCTGACTGAAGGTAGCCAAGCGTTGCCGCAATTCAGCCCGTTCACGCGCCAAGCCTATGCTTTGATCCTGTTGCGCCAGTTGATCGGTTGCACCGAGTCGTTCGATCAGTTGTCTGGTACTCGTCGTCAGTGTCGTCATTTATGCTCGCTCAATCGAATGTTTCTGCTGCGTCAGCCAGCCAAAGCGCCGTGCGATTGCCACCGTTGCCGCGCAGACTGTGCCGGTCAGCAGCGTACCCCATGCCAGATCGACCACGGTCATTTTAACTGTCCAGCCTTCCAGTGTGGCCAGATTGGTAAAATCATAGGTGCCGTAGGCAAAAGCACCGGCAACTGCACCCAATACAAAGGTGAGCGCGACAGAGCCGCCTTGTCGCAGTTGTGGCACGATCACCAAAACCATTAACGCCACGATATAGAACAAATAAAACCCACCGGCTGCCGCCATGTCAGGTTGCGCCCGCATCAAATGACCGATTTCAGGCCGATACAACTGATCCACCATGTTGGTCAGCCAGACGTAATCAATGCCTAAAAACAGCGACAATGCCACCAGATATACAAAAAAATAGCCCATCAGTTTGACTCACTCAGTCCGCTCAATCGCTCAGATTTAACACGAATCATCTGTCACACCCATAGCACGGGCACAGACGCCACAAAAAACTGCATAACGCTACATCGATACAGCATTTCGACATCGGGTTAAAGCTCTGGCGCAGCATCACGACGTAACCAACTGGCAATCGAATAACGCACTTGCGTGGCAGGGCAGACTTCGTGCAATAAATCACTGTCAAACAGCACCAATTGATTGTCATAAGGCAAAATTTCGTGAACTGCGCCCTGCCGATCAATCACCTGTAACTGTCCACCGGCGGTAACTGGCCAAGCCGGATTTAAATACAACACCGTCGAAATCGCGCGCGCGCCACCCTGCTTCGGGCTATTTTTGGGATTGTCGCGATGCTGTGCATAAAACTGCCCAGCCTGATAGCAGGCAAAATGCGCCTCAGCCCAGCGAATCCCCAAAAATAACTGCTGATTTAAAAACGCCCCCAAGTCCTGCAACACGCGTAAATAAGCAGCGGCTACTGCATCATCTGCCTGTAGCCAGCGCGTCGTATCATTGCGAATCTGTTGTTGCACCCCATCGGTGATCAACTGCGCCGCGCGATAACCATGCATCTCGCGGCTGGCCAAGCGCAACGCCTGTAACAATCGCTCGGGCAGCACGTCGTGCAACACGATCACACCCGTATCAGCCAGTTGATCCAGTAATACATCGGTCAATTGCACTGACCAATCCACCGTAGTATTCGGCGCTGATAATGCAGTATCGACATGAGCACTGTGCAATTGCGGTTGAGGAGAAGCGGGCATGATAGGCCACGATCAACATATCTGGAAAACCAGCAAGCATGTTACCATAGCCATCTGATTTTGATCTTTACCCTGTGTTGAGTGCCCATGAACTATCGTCACCATTACCATGCAGGCAATTTTGCCGATATCATGAAGCATGTGCTGTTGCTTGAATTGCTAGAACGGCTGAACCAAAAAGACAAAGCCTATCGCTATATCGACACCCATGCCGGTGCAGGCTTGTACGATCTGTCGCTTGCCCCCGCGCAAAAATCTGGCGAATACATGGATGGCATTCATCGGCTGATGCAATTGCCGAGTCCCGTCGTTCGCCAAGCCCCTGCGCAGATTCAGCGTTATATTGGCTTGGTTGAGCAATTGCGCAGCGAAATGGGGCAGGGTTTATATGCCGGATCACCGTGGTTTGCACTACAACAGTTACGCGAAACCGACCGTGCCACTGCATTTGAGCTACAGCCTGACGTACACGAAGAGCTTAAATTCAACATGCGCGACAACCGGCTGGGGATTCACGAGCGGGATGCCTATGAAGGCTTGCTGGGCGTAATTCCTCCGAAAGAAAAACGCGGCTTGGTCATGATTGATCCACCGTATGAGATGGAGCGTAGGGATTTTCCGCAATTGGTTGAGCTGCTGATTAAAGCCCACCAAAAATGGTCAACGGGTGTGTTTGCCGTTTGGTATCCGATTAAAGACCGCGCCATGATTGAACGCTTTGAGAAAAAAATGCTGAAATCCGGCATTCGGCGGCAATTGATCTGTGAGCTATGCGTTTGGCCAGATGATACGCCGATTGGCCTGAACGGCTGTGGTCTATTGATCATCAATCCGCCGTGGCAGTTTGCCGATCAAGCTGATGTGCTGCTACAGTGGTTATTCCCGCACCTGAAAATGGCCGAGCAGGGTGGTCATGCGGCGGTGCGTTGGCTGGTTGGCGAATAATCCCAAATTTATTTTTTGAAAAAAACATTCATGGAGTCAGCGATGACAACGCCTGATCAATTACCAATACAAGACAGGTCACCAGAAGACGAGTCTGCTGGACTGACCTTTGAAGTGGTCGAAGAGGAACGCACCCAAGAAGGCCAGCAAGTCCGTAGTCGTGGCATTTATCTGGTGCCAAATGCGATTACCACAGCGGCCTTGTTGTCTGGATTCTATTCGATTATCGCCAGCACCAATGGTCAGTTTGTTCACGCGATTCTGGCAATTTTTCTGGCTGGCCTGCTGGATGGGATGGACGGTCGCGCGGCACGCATGCTGAATGCACAAAGTCCATTTGGTGAGCAGTTCGACTCACTGTCTGACATGCTGTCGTTTGGCGTTGCACCAGCGATACTGGTGTATAGCTGGGCGCTAGCGCCGTTGGGTCGAGTCGGTTTGGCTTGTGCATTTATTTTTACTGCCTGTGCAGCGTTTCGTCTGGCACGTTTTAACGTGCAGATTGCCGTGGTCGATAAGCGTTATTTTATCGGTTTGGCCAGTCCGCTTGCCGCGATTTTGCTATCCAGTGGCGTGTGGGTTGGTTTAGACAATCCTGCGTGGTTTGATCGTGCCGACAGCTTGGTGTTGTGTTTGTTTGCAGCCTTATCCGTGATCAGTGGTTTATTGATGGTCAGCAGCGTCAAGTACTTTAGTTTTAAGCAGCTCGACCGCCAGCGCGTACCCTTTGCGGTGATGTTGCCGATTGTGCTGATCTTGGTCACGATTACCTACGATATTCCGATTGGAATTTTTGCGGTTGCGGTGATCTACGCGGCTTCAGGGATTGTGACCACGCTACAAACCCGCTTTTTGCCCAAAAAAACCTAATCTTTACAAGCGACCCATAAAAAACTGCAAAGACGCTGTCAGATTCAGCGTCTTCGTCCGTCTAAACTGTATCTCTCATTTTAGACGATGGAATTTGTCATGTTGATTCATCATCACGACCGTCATCAGCCGCTGCCTAGCGAGATCACCCCTGAATCAACATGGCTGAACCGCCGTCAATTGTTCAAAAATGCAGGTGTGATGGGTGCTGCGGGACTGATCTTACCGTCACATTTGGCACAAGCCCAATCCAGCGCCACGCCTTCTACTGCAAACAGTGTTTACAGCGCAGCACCTGAACGTGCCGACGCACCTGCCTATCTACGCCAAAAAATCGCCGCCCGTAAAATCGCCACCCGCAATCCTACCGGCATTGCACTGACCCCATACGAATCGGTCACCACTTACAATAATTTTTATGAGTTCGGTACAGATAAAGCCGATCCTGCCGAAAATGCCGGTACGCTTAAAGTGAATCCTTGGACAGTCACCGTTGACGGCTTATGTGACAAAGGCGGCCAATATAGTCTGGAAGACCTGCTCAAGCCGCATACCTTAGAAGACCGCATCTATCGGTTTCGCTGTGTTGAAGCGTGGTCGATGGTCGTGCCATGGCTTGGTTTTTCGCTCGGTGATCTACTCAAGCGCTTTCAGCCAAAGAGCAGCGCACGTTTTGTCCAGTTCACCACCTTGTTTGACCCCAAGCAGATGCCTAACCAAAACAGCCGCGCACTGGAC
>JBAQKP010000245.1:0-9749 GCA_049301135.1 Moraxellaceae bacterium
GCTCATGAGTGCCCGTTTTAAGCTCGGACAAATCCTGTCCACCACTGCCGCCAAACAAACCTTGGCTAATGCACAGATCGACCCACGACACTTAATCATGCGTCACCGTCAAGGCGACTGGGGCGCCGTTTGTGAAGAGGATGCCGAGTTAAACAACGATGCCGTGAAATACGGCGGACGCCTGCTGTCTTCGTATTTGATTGGCGATGAGAAGCTTTGGATTATTACTGAGGCTGATCGTAGTGCTACAACGCTGTTGATGGCGGATGAGTATTGATCGCCTAAAATCGGATTTGTCACAACCCAATGCCCAGACAACGGTCTGGGTATTGGGATAAACAGGAGCGGTGGGCTCCTATTTTTTTGCCTCCGGTCAGCCACGACTACAGCCGAAATGCCGAATACGATCACCGTAATGTTTACTTTCCACCTTGGCAAAGTAACTCAGTCGCTTGAAAACAGCGTTGTACTGATGAGTGAATGCCATGTCGTTACGATCAAGGCTGTACACGGGATTGTCAGGGAAATGTACCAGTCCCACCATATGCGCCATACTCATACCCAAAGCACTCGCCCAAGCCGATAAAATCCGCCCTGCCATGTTTTCTGGTGGCTCCTGCCAATGATCGACAGGCATATCTGGATCGTTACAGCACGGAGCGGCGGTATAGTTACCCAACGTAAAGTAAGCGTCACGGTTTAACATAATCGCCATGTGGTAGTGACAGGCTTCAGAGCTTACTCGCTCCTTTGCCCAAACATAGTACAAATTACAGGGATACGCGCGCTTGCCCTGCGCCTGCTTGCGCTGCTGGTCCGCACGGATTTTGGCCTTTAGCGCATCGACAAAACGTGAAATGGCCTGATCATCTCGACAGTGCAGGTTCTGTGGAAAATGCAAATCAAATCGCATCACAGACAAACGGGTGTACTCTGTACAGGCGTGATCCAATGTTTGCTGGATACGTCGCAAATACTGCTCAACCAAGCCCAAGGGCTGTTGCAAGACAGGGTGATCGTTCCACCAAGACTCGTTGTTGTACACGGTCAGGTTGTGGTTATGTGGATGAAGATGGATAGACATGAATCTCACTCCTATGTACGGATTCATAGGATGTGTCACTCTGTAATTAAATATGAGTAGTCACTCATATCATCATGCCTATCTATACTGACTGATCATCTCAGATGATAATCTATACTAGGTATGATTCTCTCTTATATCTTTGTATTCTAATGTTATCTATGTATTTAGTATTATAATCTAATACCTAGTTTATATAATCTAATACCTAGTTTATAATACTAAACCAACACGATTTAGGCCAAAAATTAACACCCCCTATATTGTATAAGAACTTCAAAATCCCAGAAAATTCACTCTGGAATTAAAGTAAGCTGCAAAGTCACGCATGCCTAGTCGCCGCCCTTCCTGCGACACCTCGTCGTCTGATGTGTCAACAAATCAAAAATCCGAGCGACTGTACTCCACTGCTATCCCCAAACCTACAAACCTACCCAAACATGCATAGCCTAATACCACCAGCTCCATAGCTTACCCACGCCCGTTGAAACTTACATTTTGAGTTGGATTGATGCAAATTCTCTGGCGGCAGGCTTACGTACTCATCCCGAAAATGTCAGCCAGCTACACTGGTCAGGCATATTAGATTCTTACCACTAAACCATAGATTCAAACGATTGCAGGGAGACATCGATGCTTGTTTAATCCTTGAGAAATCGTTTGAAAAATATTGGCCAGCTACAAGCTAAGATGTTTTTTGAAAAATTCCTAAAAATTGGACTGTATCCCTTGCTATCCTTGGCTTTTACGCATTTTTGATTGTAAAAATATTACGAAAATATTTTTAATAAGTCACGAAAAAACAATGGAAATAATTTAAAAAAATTATGAAATTTTAATTGAAACGTTTGCCAAATAATTTTGATATAGTGATGGTTAGACAACCAACCTGAGGTGAGCCATGGCGTACGAAATAGAAAAATCAGATAACTTGCACATCTCTGGTTGGCCAGAGGAACTGCGTTCATTTGATGAGCGTGACGTGACATGGTGCTATGGCTTTTACTTTGTAATTGTTTCCGACAAAAACACACATGAAAAAGAAGTAGATCTGGTGGAGCATTTTAGAAGAGAAATTGATAGCGAAAGAAGATCGATCGTGGGCACTTCTTGTGAAGAAGCTACTGAAAAATTTTACACGAAAGTGCTGGCTCTCAAAAAAGCGAATGTTGTTGATCTCTCGTGGATTGATAAAAATGACCTAAGAATGTTGTACTGGTTACTTTTAAAAGGCCAAAGTTTTGTAAAAGGATATCAACCTAATAATGACGCTGCAATATTTAAAACACCTAGCATTATCAACAATTTATCTCTATACGATGCGATCATCCACAATCTTGACTCTATAAAATTCCTACCAAACGGCTCAAATGAAAAGCAGTTGCAGCTTGATTTATTGCAACAATATTGGCTTAAAACCAAGATGCCAGTTAAAAAAGAAAAATGGATAGACCCAGAAAATTCGGATCAGTTGGCATGGATTTTTGAGTACATCGGAAAGCGCGGCAATCTAACTTTTTATGGATTGCTTCCGGACTCTATTGCTGGTTACCACTCCCTGATTTTGGCACATTTTGACGCAATGGGGTACTTCTACAGCCTGCATCACCAAGATTTTTCTATAAGAGATGCTTTTTTATTCAAGATTAAGGCGGCTTGGTCGCAACAAAAATTCCGAGACGCAGGCAAGACCAAAAAAGCTTATCACCTGCCATTGACTAAGGCTACCCACACTCAACTGACTCAATTGGCTGCCTTGTCAAATAAGTCAGATAGTGAATTTTTGGAGCGATTAATTGACACGGAATACCGCAAAGTAGCCCTAGATGAAAACGGAAAAGAGAAATACGCTCGCTTGTCCTAAAAACACCCCATCACCCGACTCTGGATCGGCTCAAGTGATTTGACGCCGACCCAGAGTAAGGCGCTTTGTTGCAGGGCGTGTTGGTAAGCCCAGTGTGCGATGTGCTTTGAGGTGTCAGCTGTGCCGTTAAAGCCAAGCTGATTGAGGTGGCCGTGGATTTCGATCCCTTCGCGGCTGTTGCGGTCGAGCCAGTGGGTCAGGTGAGGTTCAGCCGCCAGTAGGTCGCTTTTGTCGTTGTTGCATTTGCTGTGGGCAACCACGAAGTTTAGGGCGGTGTCGCGTGGATAGCGTGACCACGGGATGAAGTGATCTACTGCACTGCCCCGCTCTTGTAGTGTGCCGTGGCAGAAAAAGCAGCGGTGGTTCTGCATGGGCTTGAGGATCTTTTCAACTTGGGCAAGCGTGGCACGTGGTGTGCCAAACAGGAAGGATTCAAGGTCGTGTTGATCACCCAGTATGGGTTGGTTGGCAGCAACCTTTTGGATGAAGGTGATCCATTTTTGCCGTACCAGTTGTTGGATGATGCTTTGGAATTGGCGTAGGCAGTACATGACGCCACTGTGCAGGATCAGATGGTGACCTTGGTTATTTGGAGATTTCTGGAGTTGTGGCTGGTAGAGAAATGGCAGTGGTTGGCCGTTGATGTTTTGTAGGTATTGAATCGGCATCTTCTTCAGGGTGTCACCGACTTGTCGGACGATGCTTGCCCATTCTGGATGGGTTCTGGCTTGGGCAAGGCTGTCACAACCTGCTTGCCTTAGGCTAAGGACACTGTTGATGATGGCGGCTTGTTTGCTGGTGTTTTGCCAGAAGATGCCATTATGGTCTGGTTGGGCTGTCCAGTACGGTAGGGTTTGTTGCCAGTACAGTTCAATGGTTTTTTCGGCCAGTAGCCAAATGGGGATGGCAAGTGGTTGGCCGTTGTCTTGGCCGATTTCGACACTGAGTTCGGTGATGGCCAATAGCAGGGCAAATTTATAGGTGGAGGTGAAACTGGCGTCGGTGAGCAGTTGTTGGATGCGCTGAAGGAATTGTAGTTGTTGGTCAGCATTTGGAATGGCATATAGGGTTATGGCAGTTGCAGAGGCGGTTGTTGTTGTCACTGTTGCACTGACTGGCGCGATCATGGCTTGCTCCAGTAGTCGGCTTTGGCAGGGATGATCCAGCGGACGCCACCACGTGGGTCAGCAAGGTCATCGTGATAGCGGGGAATCAGGTGGATGTGCAGGTGTAGGACGGTCTGCCCTGCTGCTGCGCCGTCGTTGATGCCGATGTTCCAGCCGTCGGGGGAATATTCTTCACTGAGTTGTTGTTTTGCCAAGTCCAGTAGTGCCAGTAGGTTTTCACGCTCGATGCTGGCGAGTTCAAAGAAGGAGCCAATGTGCCGGTGTGGGATGATGAGGCTATGCCCTGCTGAGATCGGGTAGCCGTCCCGAATCACTACGCCGCTGCTGTTGCGGTGCAGAATGCGTTCGGGTGGTAGCGTGCAAAATGGGCAGGGCTGCGAGTTAGTCATCTTGGGTTCCGATTTGTCCGAGTCGGGCGATGGCAGCAGTGCGTTCGCGCTCTAGCTCGCGTTTGAGTTCTTCTTCGCTGGGAAGGTACGGCAAATACTTGGCGGCAAACAGGTGACGTTGGTCAGCGAGGATGGAGTATTTGACAATCGCTTCGCTTTTTTCGCTGCACAGAACAAGGCCAATGGTGGGGTTGTCGTCTGCCCCTTTGCGTTGTTCATCGTACAGGCGCACGTAGGTGTCCATTTGACCGATGTCTTGATGTTTCAGTTTGCCCAGCTTGAGGTCGATCAGTAAAAAACATTTGAGCTTGAAGTTATAGAACACCAGATCAATGTAGAAGTCTTCATCGTCGAAGCGAATCCGTTGCTGCCGCTCGACAAAGGCAAAGCCTTTACCCAATTCCAGCAAAAACTGTTGCAGGTTGCCGATGATGGCATTTTCAAGTTCACTTTCTTGGTAGGTTTTGTCCTGTAGATTCAGGAAGTCCAAAATGTACGGATCGCGCAGGTAGTCTTTGACGGTTTCTTGCAGCGGCGTAGTCTTGGCCTGAGCTTCTTGTTCGACCACTGCCCTGTCTTGGCTTGCTAATAGTCGTTCGTAGTACAGGGTGCTGATCTGTCGCTCAAGGGCGCGGGCACTCCAACTGTGATGAATGGCTTCCTGTAAATACCATTGTCGGGCAGCGGTCTGGTTCACGCGCATCAAGCTTCGGTAATGTGTCCAGCTTAATTCACTACGCACTGCGTCGTGAATTGGAAAGGTGAGATAAAACTGGCGCATGTTACGCAGATTGCCGACATCAAAACCTTTACCCAATCGGTCGGTGAGTTGCTGTGACAGTTGCGAGAGTTGTTGCTGACCGTACTCGGCTCGGCTGTTGCCGTGCTGCTCATGCTCAACAATCATGCGGCCAATTTGCCAGTAGCTCTCGACCATCGCAGTGTTAACGGCTTGACGGACATGCTGACGCGCTTGCTCAACCTGTGTGGCAATCTGGGTGACAAGATCAGCCAATGAGTTGCTAGATGGGTTAGCGTCGATCATGAAATCATCCTTAGCTCAGTCAACCATAGAAAAATCAAATTCATACACATCATTTTTTATATCTTGAATATATCAGATATCTCAAAATTAGAAGATATCTGAAATATTATCTATATCTGAACTCGCTTAATCCACTCAAGCTGCTGCTCTACGGTCATCTCATCAAATGCCCGTACTGCTGCACTGACAATCTCAGACTGTGTGCATTTGATTGGTAAGTTAGCTAGCTCACCCAGCAACTGAGCATCTGGCACAGTGAATGACACCAAGACCTTTTGCACTTGTTTTTTTTCTTTAGGCTTACGCTGCTGCATGGGTTCAGGCATCGAACTGCTGTCAGTAGTGCCGTTCTGACGATCAACCGCACCTTGAATAAACTCCTCAACTTTTGGGGAAGGTGCAGTACGGCTAGCAAGACCTGCAAATCTATTCGACATCACTAAACCTCCAAGAACTCAGTCGCTAAATCCACAACCTCTTGACGGGCTTTCTGATCGCCTGATTCCAACGCGGTCAGACCGCTGAGGCTAGACAAATCGTAAGACTGCCGACGATAAATAATCGCATTCAGTGGCTGGATATTTTTCATCTTGCAAAATTCTTTGGCGTCTAAGATTGCACCCGCCATACTGGGCAACGCAGGACACATGGTCATCACAGCACGGGTGTGTAGATTCGGGTTAATCAGTTGCGCTTGCTCGACTACATCCGCCATGTGATCCAAAATCTCCAGATCGCCGACGTTTGCCTGTAGTGGAACAAGTAAATGAGTTGCGATACTCATCGCCGCTCGCAGCGCAGGCGAGTCTGCTCCACCCGCGTCAATGACTAAATCTTGATACTTGGTAGACAGTGATTTCAGCTCAGACAAAATATGGCGGCCAGTCAGCTTGACGCAATTAATCGGCTTTGCATCTGGGTTAGACTTTCTGACCTCAGACCAACGATACAAGGTCTCTTGAGGATCAGTATCTACCGTGATCAAGTCACGCCCTTTGTGTTGTAGGTATACAGACAAATTCTTGGCTAATGTAGATTTGCCTGTACCGCCTTTTTCATATGCAATCAGCAGGATCATCAGTGTTCCAGACAGAAAAATATAGCAATAAGATATCCTAAATATCTCAAAAATGAAAGATATTTAGGATATTTCGCAAATCTTAGATATTTTGGATATCCTAGATATAATTAAAATCAAACATAAATAAAATCAATCTAATAAACTTCTAAGTATGCCATCTAGTGCAATCAAAACGTCATCATGTGCATTCGATAACGCGCTGGCCTCTGTGAGAATATCACTCTCTAAACGACCTGTTTTTTCAACAATCTTCCTGAGTAACGCTCTTTCACCCAAACTAATCTCTGTTGAAAGTACCAGCCGCTTGGAGCTTTCCCTCTGACAACAAGATTCCTACTGCTCGGTTTGATATCTACATATTGTGCCCAGCCAGAAAAACTGATGATGTAGTGAAAAGTCATCAATTGATGATGAAAAAAGGTAGTTTTATCGTGCGCAAGAAACAGCTTGCCATCTAAAAAACAGGTCAAAAAACACCCTAAAAAACCCAGAACAGGCATTAAAAACTACCGATAGAATCAAAGTAGTCTAATGATGAACAAAGGTAGTTTAATGGCGTCAAAGAACCACTTTAAAAAAATTAAGTCGTTTTCCGAGTCGTTCGTTGTCCTGCCTTTTGTGCTGCGATCACGCTAAGAAAGAATGCTACGAATACCTGCCTGTGAGTGGCAAGTATCTGTAGCATTCCTTATCTCAAGTCTTCACCTCAACGCATTAACCAATAAAGCGCCGCCAGTCCTGTATTTTTCCGTCAGCTAACAGCGGTCTGATGCGCCGCTCAAAATCAAACTGTGACTCGCCCGCCTGTGCGTACTTGCCACCAAATGCTGGATTAACGAGAACCTGTGCCAACTCTTTTCCAGTGGGTGGTCTGTCGATGACCCGTGACGGTTGATCGATGATTTGCTTGGCATCATCGTTGGATAAAATAATAAACTCATAGCCGACTGTAGCTCGACCTTGCAGCACACGCTGATAGCTCACCGTGAGATCAGTCTGCTCGTTGATCTGCTTCACTGCGGGCTCAAGTACACGTGCTTTTAAGTTATCAGGGCGGTCATAGGAAGCACCTTCCACTTCAAGGTACTCTCGAATTTCTTGAATGGTCAGGTAGCGTTTTTTTGGAACTTTAAACTGTCGCAAAATCTCGTATAAGCGAATGGCGTATAGGCTTGATAACTTTTTAATGTTGGAGACCTTGTAGCTGGTAAAAGACCGCTCTACCTGCGAAATACAAGCAATGACCATTTCGTCAAAACGGACTCTGATCACACCGATGCTTTCGACGTAAATGGCTGCACTGACCCAGTTGGCAAGATAGGTCGCTCTGAGACCAGTTTTTATATCCAGACCTTTAAGCTTGATTTTTCGCTCAGTTAAATCTTTGGCTGCTCCCCGCATCTGCTTGTAAGCAGTGTCAATGTCTACACTAAAAAGCTCGGCGTAATTATCAGCACGAATTTCGACCCAAGACTCGATGTTGAGCGGTTCCGCATAGTCTCTCGACCACGCAATTGCCATGGTAATAATGCGCTGTTCGGCCAGCGTTAGACCATGCGCCGATTCAATCATATTGTTCGATTTGACAACGATTGAAGAGTCTTTAACGGGTAGGTTGCTCATCAATTGCTACAAATTTTAATGTTGTAGGGAGTTTATGGACTGTTTGTAGGGACTTCAAGGACTGTTTGTAGGGAGTTGACGGACTATTTGTAGGGAGTTGACGGACTGTTTGTAGGGAGATATCCTTGTAAGGCTTTGATTCAAATAACGAATAAAGGTCGGAAAAGCTTTTAAAAGCTTTTAAAAGTTATTAAAAGGGGGAAAACCATTTTTTTTGAAAAAAACGGGGGGGTTCCGTCATGAGTCAAAGGCAATAGTTTTTTGAAAAAAGTTTTATTTTTGACACGAGTCACATGGACAAAACGGATAGGTTTTCCAAAAGAGCTATCCAGTGCTGCCAAAGGTTCGAATCAAACATGCCCGAGAAGGCCGTTTTTGAGCGTTTAGCGACGTTTTATAATAAAAGTTGGACGTAGGTAGAACCCGTTGTAAGTCAGCCCTGTTCTTCGCGTTTATATTCAACTGCGACCCAAAGATCATGCTTGACCTGAACACACATCAGTAGATCTGAACTGATGCCCAAAGCCGCCTCTAGGCGTAACGCGACATCTGCGGTTAGTGAAGTCTTCCCGTGAATGATATGTGACAGCTTGTGGCGTGTGATTTGGATATGTTGCGCCAGTTGTGTAACGCTGATCGCCTGTCCGTTGCGTTTTAAGCCCTCTAGCCATTCAACGATCAGTTGACCTGCATGAACTGGGTTGTACATGTTCATTTGACCCGTTCCAAATTTAATTGACTGTGGCCGATGGCAAGACGTCTGCTAAATCGTCCTGAGATATGCAGTTTGGTGAAGGCTGGGATCTGGGTGGATTGTCCGCTCAGGTAACGTGTGGTGCTGTCGTCCAATGTGTAGTCAACTTTAAGACGGTCGAGTGCTTCTAAGATGACGGCATCTGATCCAGCGGGACAGGCTGGCATCAGATTGCCTGTGATGCTATTGCGCTTGGCTTTGGTATACAGACCATAGCCAACCTTGAGTAAGACTTCGTCTTTGACCAGTTCGCGCAGCACACGTCCGACTTGGTCATATCTGGCCAAGTCGCTGAAGTCGTCACGAGTAAACACGTACCGCTTCGAGCGCTGTAGGCGTGTTCGAATCCGGCGTTTGATGGTCATGTATAAGGCTCGGTAAAGTATTCATCAATCTAGGATTGCTGCTGTAAACATACCACAATAGAAGCACGTGCTAGCCAGTACCTCCTTCAGCATGTTACTCTCTGTCCCAAGTCCTAGGACACTGGACAGGTGTTGCGATGTTGAAGAGTCAAGCAGTTGGGTTGTTGCTCAAGCTGGTCTGTATCGAAAATGCTGAGCGTAAGAGTGAGCACGTGGATGTTCAGCAATACGGTGTTCGGCGTTTGGCAGAGCAGACGGGTATTAGCAAGAGTCAGGTCAGCCTGTTGCTCAATCATTTGCTGGAGATTGGGTTAGTCAGGCTAGATCGGCAGTGGCATGTGCCGCGTGTCAATCGGTCTGCGTTGCTGGACATTCTGCGTTCGTCAGTGCGTTACTTGTTTCCTGTGCGACTAGGTG
>JBAQKP010000246.1:0-1927 GCA_049301135.1 Moraxellaceae bacterium
TTCCCGTAGCTCGTGCTTGAGCCGATGGACTGTACTGCGTTCTTGCTGCCCGAGCCGTCAATCGGCAGGCGCATGGTGGTCTCTTCCATGTGCCCTTGCGCGTGACTCAGAATGCCGGTGACGACGATCTGGCCGTTGTCCTGTCCGGTGCGGAAGGAGAGGGCGAAGCCGTGCCGCGACAGCACGGGCTTGATAGCCTCGTTGATGTCTTCCCAGCGCGCGTAGGTGGACTGCACCTTGCCGGCGTTGTTCTTGATACCGCCCTTTTCGGCGATGGCTGGCAATTCGACTTGAACTTCCGCCATAGCTGCGAAGTAGGCGCGCTTGGCGTCAGTGGCTTCCATCCGCTCGCGCATGGCGAACAGGCGCTCCATCTTCTCGATGTCCACATCGGGGTTGAGAACCGCGCGCTCCAGCATTTGGATTACGGCGGCGCTCTCGCTTAGGATGGGGCTTCGCGCGGCCTCGTTGGCGGCGACTTCGGTTCGTGCAGTGGCAGTCATCGGCCAGCGCTCCAGAATGCGATGTAGAGAATGAAGCCCAGGAAGCCCGACAGGCTGGCGAGGGCGGCGAGGTGGTAGGCGATCCAGCCAAGGCTCACACGGCGAGCGGGCAGGGTCTGGACCACAAAGGCGGGGTCTTTGCGGAAGGGCGCGAGGGCGCGTTGGTTGGTGATCGAGGTCATGTTGTCCTCAGCAGTTCAGCAGCCAATGCGTCCGACCCGGTTCGTCGGGGCAGGGCAGTTGGTTGACGTTGTCGTATTCATCGCCACGCTCAGAAGGCTCAGAGACAACCCAGCGGTTCGCCGATGTTCCGGGCGGGTCCATCGCGGTCATCTCGTCACCGACGCGTTCGGGGGACCATGAAGTCGGAGCGCAAGCGCATCGGAAGATGAGGCCCCAGCCGAGCGGGTAGAGGCGGTCGGCGGTGAGATCGACAGAGGGGGAGGTTGCTTCTTCGGTCATGCGTCTTTCCGATCATGCTGACGGCGACCGCTCACCCACTCCCGAGCCTTAAGTCGGGCCGTGTAGAGCTGTCCGTGGAGGTCTGCGGCTATGGCGTGGGCTGGGTAGTCACCAGCCTGCCAAGCTGCTTTGGCTTCGTCGCGAAACACGCCAATGATGGCTGTCGCGTCGTCGTCGGTGAGGAAGGCTTGTCGGGCGCAAATCGAGCCGCCCGCGTGCCAGAAGGCGAGGGGGGCGATCATTGGCCGGTCGCCTTGGCGATGGCCTTCAGAGCCGCGTCGAGTTTGTCGGCGACAAACGCCTGCTCCTCGTTGCCAAGATCGCGGTGAAAATCCTGGCTGAACTCCAGCGCGCCGATAGAGCCTTGAAGGGCGGCGAGTAGTTCGGGCGCGGCAGCTATCAGGCGGGCGTTGGCGTCGCTCTTCGGCGAGAATTCAACCACAAAGTTGACGGTGTAGGCGACCGTTAGGCCGCTCGGGTCATTGACCTCAACCGCGCCTCGTGCGGCGGCGTAGCTGCTCCTAAATAGATGCCACGGACCCGGCGTGAAAGCCGCAGCAGGCGCGGACTTGGTGGCAGCGCTCTTCGCGTCGCCGCTGGGAAGGCTCCGGGAGGCCATCAAGCAGCCCTCGACACTTGAGCCGAGACACCCCGAACAGCGAGAGCCTGCTGGCAAGCCCAGATCAGCGCCTTGATGTCCCGTTCGCCGACGATCTCAACCGAGCCATCGAACAAACCGGAAATCGTCAGGCACGGCCCAACTACAGGGTGAGCCTCAACGCTGGCGGTGAACTCGTGGCCGTCTGTGGGTTCTAGGATGCGGGTGATCATGTGCGTGGTCCCGGTGAAGCCGATGACCAGACACTAAGGCGGCATTTCTACCGCGTCAATCCAAAAGAGGCAGACTTACCGCTTTTATCGCGGGCGGTACGATCCGAGGACCCGACCCACGACCTCGATTT
>JBAQKP010000247.1:0-8081 GCA_049301135.1 Moraxellaceae bacterium
AGACATGGCAGATAATGATGTTTTTTTACAGGCATTGCGCGTCGCACAAGGCGCACGATTGGGTGACAGTATTTATTTTAATCGGGCACAATTTCTGCGCGAAATTGGCCGAACTACTGGCAAGTCACAATATGAGTGGCTGCAAGAAAGTTTTTATCGGCTCACCAGCGGCACAGTACTAATTCAAACCAAACGCTATAAAGCGGCACTCCATCTGATTGATGGATATGCGCTCGACGAAGAAACTGGCGAATACTGGCTGCGCATGAATCCAGAGATTATTAAATTATTCGGCCATATGGAATATGGTTTAGTCGATATGCACACGCGCTTGAGAATTGGGCGTAAACAGGATATGGCTAAATGGTTGCAAAATTATGTCGCCACACACGAAGAAGGCAAAACTCATGTGATTAGCGCACAGTTATTACAACTTTGGAGCGGCTCGACTGGTCGGCTGCGTGACTTTCAGGCGCGTTCGTTGCTTAAGGCACTGCAAGAGCTAGAGCGACTTGGCCTCATTCGCAACGCTCAGATCAGAAGCGATGGTAAAGTTTCTTGGTTGCGCACCCCTCAAGAACAGATCACTCAACCATCGGCATAGCTGCGCGCTTTTGAGTCGCGACGAACCGATCATATCGGTCAAATTTCCGTTATTTCGATTTTTTATGAGCCGTAAATAAGCCTGATCACAGCAACATGACGCGCAAACTCAAGCACTAGGGCAAAGCAGCTACTATTATGGTCAAAATTAGTTTTCTGTAATGCATGCTGCGCTTTAAGCATTTCAGGTTTAGTTTAATTTGTCCATCGGCATAGCTGCGCGTTTCATCGGCATAGCTGCGCGCTTCCATCGGCATAGCTGCGCGCTTTATCGGCATAGCTGCGCGGCAAAACGGCATAGCTGCGCGCTTTATCGGCATAGCTGCGCAAACACCCTCAAAAAAAATGATTAAAATTATAGTTTTACAGCACATTTTTTCTCTTTAACCTATCTTTAACCATATTCTTAACCATTTTTTAACCTTAAAAAGACTTTTTTAATTTTTTAAAAAAAAGCTTATATGGTCAAAAAATAACCATGTCGGTGCTTATCTGCTTGGTTGAAGTGTTCACTGAAAAATACACTTTTCTAATACTTAGCCCCAAGCAACGAGATTTTTAAATTCTAGGTGAAATTGCAAGATAAGACGTTATCAAGCATCAACAAACGCGTTAGAACAACATAAAATGCTCTTAGAAGCTGTTCTTGAAGGAAATATGAGCCTTTGTAGCCTTATGATGGATCATGAGCTTAAAACGCACAATAGCATCGGCATAGCTGCGCGCTAGGTTGGTTCGAAGTGTCGCCGTGTTTGATACGACAGATCAATAAGCGATAGTTATAAGTTAAGATATTGCTTTATTTAATAAAATTCCGTGTGAAACTTGCTAAAAATTTCACACGAAGCCCTAAAAACCTATCCAAAACTCAGCGTGTTTCGTTAAACAGCTCACGACCAATCAACATCCGGCGAATTTCGCTGGTTCCTGCGCCAATTTCAAGCAGTTTGGCATCGCGTAGTAAGCGACCTGCCGGACAGTCATTCATGTAGCCATTCCCGCCTAAACTTTGAATTGCTTCAAGCGCCAACTTCGTACCATTTTCCGCACACATTAGGATTGCAGCAGCAGAGTCTTTGCGTACCGATTCACCGCGATCACACGCTTGCGCAACCGCATATAAGTAGGCACGGGATGAGTTTAAAGCGGTATACATATCCGCAATTTTACCCTGCATCAGTTGAAATTCGCCAATTGCCTGTCCAAATTGTTCGCGCTGATGAATATAAGGCAATACCAAATCCAAACTAGCCTGCATAATGCCCAGACTAATTGCAGCAACTACTACGCGTTCATAATCAAGGCCAGACATCAAGACTTTAACACCTTGATTCAAACTGCCCAGAATATTTTCTGCTGAAATTTCGCAGTCTTGAAAAATAAGCTCGCAGGTGTTAGAGCCACGCATGCCGAGTTTATCTAGCTTAGGCGCTTGGCTAAATCCTGCAAAGCCACGCTCAACAATAAATGCAGTAATGCCATGTGCACCGGCTGCTGTATCAGTTTTGGCGTAGATGACATAAGTATCTGCATCAGGCCCATTGGTAATCCACATTTTAGTGCCATTTAAAATATACACGTCGCCTTTTTGATCTGCGCGTAATTTCATACTGACCACGTCAGAACCAGCATTTGGTTCACTCATCGCTAATGCGCCGATATGCTCGCCAGTCAGCAGCTTGGGGAGGTATTTTTGCTGCTGGGCAGTATTGCCGTTTCTAAATATCTGATTGACGCACAGGTTAGAGTGCGCACCATAAGACAATGCAATTGCTGCTGAGCCACGAGCGATTTCTTCTACAGCGATCACATGTGCCAAATATCCCAGTCCAGTGCCACCACACGCTTCACTGACGGTGATGCCAAGTAACCCTAAATCACCAAATTTTTGCCAAAGATCCTGTGGAAATTGATTGTTTCGATCCACGTCTGCGGCGCGTGGGCTGATTTCTTTCGTAGTGAACTGTTCAACACTGTCACGCAGTGCGTCGATGGTGTCACCCAAACCAAAATTAATGCCGTGATAACTCATTTGAACGTTCCCTCTTGTTAAACATGGCTGGTTTTAATCAATGCAGCACTCATTCATTCGGTGCTGCATTGATTGTAGATTTGACCTGAATTGTTACAGCGCGCGCGCGATAATTTCCTTCATGATTTCGCTGGAGCCACCGTAAATACGCTGCACACGGGCATCGGCATACATCTGGGTGATTGGATATTCCAGCATGTAGCCGTAGCCGCCAAACAACTGTAGACAGCGGTCAATCACGCTGCACTCCAACTCACTTAAGGTCAGCTTGGCAATCGATGCCGTCACGGTGTCTAGCTTGCCCTGATTGATCTGTACGATGCACTGATCCACAAATGCGCGTGCCATCACCGCTTGGGCTTGTACATCGGCGAGGACAAAGCGGGTGTTTTGCATTTCGAACAAGGTTTTGCCGAATGCTTTACGCTGCTTTGTGTAATCAACGGTCAAGGCAATCGCGCGTTCAATCGAAGCAATTGCGGACACGCCGAGCATCAGTCGCTCATACGGCAATTCAGTCATCAAGTGGGCAAAACCTTTACCTTCCACCCCACCGAGTAGCGCACTCGCAGGCACTCGCACGTCATCAAAATACAACTCACAGGTGTCTTGGCCTTTTTGGCCGAGTTTTTCGAGGATACGTCCGACTTTAAAACCCTCGACATTGCGGGTTTCGACCAAAAACAAGGACACACCTTTTGAGCCAGCATTGGGGTCGGTTTTGGCCACGACAACGATCAGATCGGCCAAATAACCATTTGAGATAAAGATTTTAGAGCCGCTGATCAGGTAATCATCACCGTCTTTGACGGCTTTGGTACGAATGCCTTGCAGGTCTGAACCCGCATTGGGTTCTGACATGGCAATTGCGCCAATCATTTCACCGGATGCCAGCTTGGGTAAATACTGTTGTTTTTGCGCCTCTGTCCCTTGGTTGAGGATGTAGTGGGCGGCAATTGCATGGACATGTGTGCCAAGCGCACGATCACCGGCATAAGCTTGCTCCTCAAACAAGATCGCCATGTGGCGAAAATCTCCGCCTGCACCGCCATATTGTTCTGGCACATCTGCGAGCAACACACCAAGTTCGCCAGCTTTTGTCCACAGCGCGCGATCAACGTGCTGTTGCTCGCGCCATTTGTTCTCATGTACAGCGATTTCTGTTTCTACAAAACGCCGAACGCTATTACGGTACAATTCAAGGTCAGAGTCCATCCATGTCGGGGTTGGGTAGGCCATAAAATATCCTTCAGATCAGTCGTGAGGACTCGGCAATACGAGTCAGTTAATGGGTTGGTTTAAAATAGGTCAGTTGACCTAGTATTAGTCCAATTATAGGTCGGATGACCTAGAAGTCAATTTTGCAGACGCTCATTTTTGTGGGTAAACTGGCACAAGCTGCCATGCAAGATAGGTATGACCGCATTTTTGTCTGTTGAGCATTGATATGTCACAAGATTTGGCGTCATCGCTGCGGCATAAGCCGTCGCTTACTACCGAAAAAGGCATGGAGCGGGCATCTGCAATTGTTGAGGCGGCGACGCGATTGTTTATTGCGGATGGCTTTGTTGGTTTGTCGATGCGTGCCGTTGCAGCAGAGTTGGGGATGAGTCTGAGTCACGTGCAGCATTACTATAAAAATAAAGAAGATCTGGTCGAGGCATTACTGTACAGAATCTTAGATCGTTATCGCTGGGCGGTCGCTGAGATTCAATGCAGCTTGGAGGGTCAGCCTGCGATTGAACAGTTCTGCGCGGCGATTGATTTGTTTTTGCATGACGTGACGCAGCAAGCCTTTGCGGCGGTGTTTTGTGAGATTTGGGCGTTATCCACTCGTCATACATTTGCCGCTGAGTTACTGGAAAAAGTGCAGTTGCGCGAGCGCAAGCAACTGCGTGCTTTGATTAAACCACTCTTACCGCGCGCTTCTCGTGAAGAGCTTAATTTACGTGCCACGTTGATGCTGCTGAGTATTGATGGGCTGGTGGTCTGTTCGGCACATCGGCGGCAAGATGTGGCAGCACTGCAAGTCCTGCTGAAAAACACGCGCCAGCAACTGATCAAGCTGGCCAGTGCCGACACGATAATCGAGGTATAGATTTATATGTATATAGTTTTATATATTTAAATATTGCCGTAAAGCAGTGTCTACCAACTCAGTTTCGGTGACGCGGCGACCCTCTTGCATCGAGCGTTCAAACGCTTCACGTTTAAGGGCTTGTACCAATTCTGGTGTCAAATTAAAGATCTTGGTCAGTTTCGGTTGACCGCTGCGTGCAGGTGTGGCAGACACCGTTGTACTGGGTGTTTTTTCAGGTTGTTCGGCACTGACCCCGTCCAAAAAAGCACTGGGATCTTTTGGGGCTAAAAACGCGCGGGTATCCGGTTTTTTGCGCATACTCATAGCTGCACTTCCTTAAAAAAAGCTTCCATTTCTTGGATGGCGACTTGGTCACGCCCCAGTTCTTGCACCACCGCACCTTCACCAATCGCACGACGAAACGCCACACGCTCGCAAATGCGCGTGGGCAATACATTGAGCTTTTGCTCGTGTAAAAACGCCAGCATTTCCGCTGCATCTTTGGTGCGTGGATCAATCCGCGTCAGCAACACCCGCACATCAAGCTCAGGATTGTAATCGCGTGCCATTTCGACCACTTCTAGTAGATCGGTCATCGCGGCCGCATCAAGATTAGAGGCACCGACGGGAATCACCGCGCGTTGGGCGAGCAATAGGGCGGAGCGTAGACCCGTTGAGTCGCGGCCACCAGCATCCACCACGGTATGCTCGAAGCCTTTCGACAGCGGTTTGCCTTCACTTAAAATCGCCTTGCCGGTCAGACAAGTGGTGGTCGGTGACGGATTATAGTCTGACTCGCGCCGCCATGCTGCCCAACTGGCAGCGCTGGCCTGTGGGTCGCCATCAATCAAAAGGGTACGATGTTGACGTGCCAACATGGTGGCCAAATGCACGGCAGTGGTGGTTTTGCCGACGCCGCCTTTGGTATTCACACAAGCAAAAATCATAGCGATGGTATTCCATGATGATGAAATTTATACATAGAAATATATACATATATATTTATTTTGCAAGTGCTGCTTGGGCTGATCGTGCGGCTTTTTACCTGAATGTACAGGTCAGTGGACTGACCAAATGCTTTAAAAAAACTGAGCGTTTTGGCTGCTGGTTCACTGCTGTAAGTATGCCATGATCCAAGCAGGACTTTTGCCAACTGGAACGTAACGATGCACCTTAACCCGCTGTATTATAATGCTGAACACCTTGCTTTTGCCGATGCAGTACGCAAATTTACCGCGCAAGAAATCAGCCCTTTTGTCAACGACTGGGAGGAGGCTGAGACGTTTCCACGTGAGCTGTACCGTAAAGCCGCAGACGTTGGTTTATTGGGTTTGGGCTTTCCAGAAGAGTTCGGCGGGATTGCGGATACCGATGCATTTCATGTGTTATTGGCGGCGGTCGAGCTGGCACAGTGCGGTTCAGGTGGTGTGCTGGCCTCGTTATTGTCACACAGTATTGGTGCGCCGCCGATCAAAAACGCGGGCAGCGCCGAGATGAAAGCCCGTGTATTGCCGCAGATTTTATCCGGTGAAAAAATCTCTGCCTTGGCGATCACTGAACCCGGTGGCGGCTCGGATGTGGCAGGGCTGACCACCAAAGCCGTGCGCGACGGTGATGACTATCTGGTCAGTGGCGAGAAGATCTTTATTACCTCTGGCATGCGTGCGGACTATTACAGTGTAGCGGTGCGTACCGATCCAACCGCCAAAGGCGCTAACGGCGTGTCGATGTTACTGATCGAAGGCGACACTGCAGGCATCAGTAAAACCCCGCTGAAGAAAATGGGCTGGTGGTCGTCAGATACCGCACAATTGCATTTTGATCAATGCCGTGTGCCGGTGAGCAACCTGATCGGCCCTGAAAACCTTGGCTTTATGGTGATCATGCAAAATTTTAACATGGAGCGGTTTTTCCTAGCCGCGTCGAGTTATGGCTTTGCCAAAGTTTGCTATGAAGATACCTTGGATTGGGCGCAACAACGCAAAACCTTTGGCAAACGTCTGGTCGATCATCAAGTGGTACGGCATAAGTTGATCGAAATGGCAACGCAATTGCATGCCACTCGCGCACTGCTCGAAGATACCGCATGGCGACTGAATCAACCGGATCAACAGGGCAATGATTTGATCGCGCAGATTTGTATGCTAAAAAATCTTGCCACGCGCACCATGCAATTGTGTGCTGATCATGCGGTACAAACCCTTGGTGGTATGGGCTATATGCGCGGCACGCGGGTCGAGCGGATCTATCGTGAGGTTAAAGTCAACATGATCGGCGGCGGGGCTGAAGAAGTCATGAAAGAGTTGGCCAGTCGGCAGCTTGGTTATTAAAGAAAGCTTGCTGGCTTGATCAGTGCGGTAAATTGACATCGCTTGATGGCCATTAAAACAGCACAAAAAGCAGTGTGGTCTAGGACACGCTGCTTTTTTGTATGCTGTTAATCTGATGCGGAGGCTGTAGCTTATGTTTTCTGTTGTGGCAGCACCAATTTTTCGACCAAAAAATCAATCAGGCTTCGAACCTTGGGCGTCAAGTACTTACGGCTGGTATACACCGCGTAGAGTGTCGGCGCAAAAAAGGCCTGATCCGGTAAAATTTGTCGCAAACGGCCGGTCGCCAAATCATTTTTAGCCATCCACAGCGGCAGGTAAGTCATGCCGATGCCGGTGCGTGCCAATTCTAAACCTAAGGCATTGTCATTGGTGCGAAACACGGCATTGTGGTGAATCTTCACTTCACCGGTTGGCGTATTGATCGTGATTTTTTCCATCGATACATACGTCGGTAAAATCATTGCATGTTGTTCGATTTGGCGTGGTTCGGTAATCGGTGGGTGTTGTTCGAGGTAGTGTGGCGCAGCGACCAACACGAATTCAACCGGTGTGAGTGGACGGGCAATCAGGTTGGGGGCAGGCTCATAAGTGGCACGTAACGCTAAATCATAGCCTTCTTCAGTCAGGTTGACGTGCCGATTTTCCAGCACCATTTCGACCACCACATCCGGAAAACGCTGGTGATATTCGGTCATCAGCGCCGCAAAATACGTATTGGCGAGCCAGATCGGTGCAGTCACCCGCAGCGTGCCGCGTGGCTCGGTCACTGCTTGCCCAATCGCTTGGCTGGCATTTTCTAAAATATCTAGCGCTTCACAGCATTGGTCATAATAAATCTGTCCGGCTTCGGTCAGGCTGAGGTGGCGCGTGGTGCGATTCAGTAGCCGTACACCAAGGTCTTGTTCGAGGCGTGACACGTGTTTGCTGGTCATTGCTGTGGATAAATTCAGCCGATCTGCTGCTGCGACGAAGCTTTTGCATTCGACGATTTCACGAAAAACCCGAAGGCTGAGTAACGTATCCATGCCAATCC
>JBAQKP010000248.1:0-22726 GCA_049301135.1 Moraxellaceae bacterium
CGATCCGGTAGTAGATTTGTTTACCGGCGCGACGAGTTTCGACCAAGCCTTCTTGGCGCAGTACACCAAGTTGCTGTGATAGGCTGGGCTGACCCAAGCCGATCAAGGCTTCAAGTTCACTGACACAATATTCGCCTTGTGACAATTGACACAGCAGCAGCAACCGATCGGGATGCGACAAGACCTTCAGCAACGCACTGGCGTGTAATGCTGCGGCTTGCATTTGCACAAAGCTCGGCGCAGCGGTCGGGAGCGGTGCAGCGTCGTTTGGCAGGACAGGCGTGCGCTGATTATGGGTGAGCTGAGTTGGATTGAGGATGTCGGCGGGCATGATCAGTCTTCGCGGCTCTGTCGGATAGGATGTATACATATTAAGGCTTGACAATATATCAGTCAATATATTAAAAAATTATATATTGTTTTTTGATGCAGCCAATCTGCGTCAGTGAGAGGGTGTAATGTCGAAGCTACTGGTGCAATCTTTTTTAGATGCCGATACCGAAACCTTTAGTCATATTGCCTATGCAGGGGTGGGCGCGGCGTGCGCGATTTTTGATCCGGTGTTGGATTTTGATCCCAAGTCTGGTCATACCCGCACCACTTCAGCCGATCAACTGATTGAATTTGTCCGCGCTCATCAGCTACAAGTTGAGTGGATTATCGAAACCCACGCCCACGCAGATCATTTATCGTCTGCGCCTTACTTGCAGCAGCAGTTAGGCGGCAAGATTGCGATTGGACAGCCGATTGATCGGGTACAGCAGGTCTTTAAAAAATTATTTCACCTCGAGCCTGAGTTTGCCACCGATGGCCGGCAGTTTGATCACTTATTTGCCGCTGGTGACCAATTCCAAATCGGCGAATTGACTGCCCACGTGTTGCATGTGGCCGGTCACACACCAGCCGATATGGCGTATCAGATTGATGATGCAGTGTTTGTCGGTGACACGCTGTTTATGCCAGATGTGGGTACAGCACGTTGTGATTTCCCCGGTGGTGATGCGCGGACGTTGTATCGGTCGATTCAAACACTGCTCAGCTTGCCACCAGAAACTCGGCTGTATCTGTGTCACGATTATCCACCGGCTGGCCGTGCGCATCAGGCAGTCACCACGGTCGCCGCGCAAAAAGCCAGTAATATCCATGTGCATGATGGCATTGGTGAGGATGAGTTTGTGCAGATGCGCACCCAGCGTGACTTGGGTTTGGCGATGCCTCGGCTGATTTTACCCTCAGTACAGGTGAATATTCGGGCAGGGCAGTTGCCACCGGCTGAGGCCAACGGGGTACATTACCTAAAGATTCCGCTGAACCTACTGGGGCATCATTTACCGATGGAGTGACGGGTTACCATGACGGGTTTTACGGCGTTGAGTGATCAATCGAGGCGTTAAAAAAACTCGTCCCCATCGTGGTGCAAGTTCTGGCATGATAAAGACAACCGTTCTAGTCAGGATGAACCACAATGGCGCACACCGTCGAACCTTTAATTTTAAAAAGTCATGATGACACGTTGGGCGCAGATTTTTATCGTCCGGCACGTGGTCGTCGTCCCCCCGTCATTATCATGGCACATGGCTTTGCGGCCGAGCGCAAGTTTGCGTTGCCGAAGTTTGCCGCAGCGTTTGCTGATGTGGGCTATGCGGTGGTGTTGTTTGACTATCGTGGCTTTGGTGGGTCGACCGGTAAGCCGCGTGAATTGGTCTCGCCCAGTCATCATTTAGAAGACTGGCGGGCAGTGCTCAATCAAGTCAAAAAACGCAAAGATATTGATGTCAAAAAAATCGTGTTGTGGGGCACGTCGTTTAGTGGTGGGCATGTATTGACCACTGCGGCACGCGAAAAAAATATCAAAGCAGTCATCGCCCAAGTGCCGCACGTTGATGGGTTAGCCAGTACGCTGATGTACCCCAAGCATCTATTACCGCAAGTCAGTATCTTGGCGGCCAAGGATTTTGCAGGCTCAAAAATCGGCCGTGATCCGGTGCGGATTCCAGTGGTTGCGCCGAGCGGCGTGCGCTGTTTGGCGGAGTCCGACTGTTATGACGGCTATCGGGCGATGATTCCAGAAGGCTCATCGTGGCTCGGTTTAGTGCCTGCCCGAATTTTGCTGACGATCTCGCAATATCGTCCCATCAAAGAAGTCGCCAAAATTAAATGTCCGGTGCTGCTGATTGCGGCGCGTGATGACTCCTTGATTCCGATTCAGGCGGTACGCGCAACCGTCGATAAAATCAAGCAAGTCGAGTTTTATGAGTGGCCGATGGGTCACTTTGATCCGTATCACGGTCAGTGGCTTAACGATAACCTAAAAGCGCAACTGACGTTTTTAAAGCAGCAACTGACCTAAACGTCAACACACCCTAGCGATTATTGGGGATTGACGCGGCGTGAGGAGAAGCGTAAATGTTGATTGTCTGTCCACATTGCTGGACAAAAAACCGTCTACCTGACGAACGTGTGGTCGAAAAGCCAACCTGCGGGCGCTGTCAAGCGGAATTATTGCCCAGCTATCCGATTGCATTGGGCGATCAGACGCTAGCGCACTATATTCAATATACCGAGTTGCCGGTGATTGTGGATTTTTGGGCGGCATGGTGTGGCCCTTGTCAGATGATGGCGCCACAGTTTGCCCAAGCAGCCAGTCAGATGCCGCAAGTCCGGTTTGCTAAGGTCGATACTGAGCAGGCGCAACACGTCAGTGCGCAGTACGCGATTCGCAGTATTCCGACACTGATCTTGTTTCAAGGTGGGCGGGAGATTGCGCGGCAGGCCGGTGCGATGCGCGCACCGCAACTGTTGCAATGGTTACAACACGTGTTGTCTTGATGTCGCAAGGATAAAGCGATCAGGGATGACAAGCAGTTTGAGTATGGACATCGCGGCCATCAGGTTGCGATGTCCCATAAAATGGAAGGGAATCCATGATTGATTTAGGTCGGTTACGTCATACCGAAACCGCAGCGCTACTGATGCTACTGATGGTGTTTCAGATCGGTAGCTATGTGATCTGGGGGTTATACGCCAAAGCCCATCCAATTTATCATCAGTTTGTTGATGCCTACGTGGTCGATGCAATTTTTTGGCCAGCGCTGATTGTGATATCGGTCGGTCTGTTTTGGGCAACGCTATGCTGGAAGCATCGCACCTCCCTGCGCTGGAAAAATATCTTAGTCCACAGTGCCTTGGCGATTTTTGTACTGGTGATGCTGGGTGCGGGCTTTGTCAGTGGTTTATTTGCGATGTCGCTGGGGGTGATTTTAGCCAGCTCACCGTTTCTCGGTATTATTCTATTGCCCGCACGGATGGTGTTGATTACTGTGGGCTTTGCTGCCGTGGTGATTACCATCTTGGCGATCCTGACCGTGCAAGGCGTGTTGCCATATGCACCGCTGTTTGTTGAGCAGCCCCTCAGCCAGTCGCCGGTCTATGCGGCGTTTTATTTTGCAACCCAAGTGTACTTTGTGCTGCCATTTTTGCTGACGAGTATTGTGGTGTCGCTGTTGTTCCTGCATCAATCCCGTCAGCGTGAAGCGCAGATTCTTCACCTGAGCCAAACCGATCCGTTAACCCAGTTGTATAACCGCCGTACCGCGCAAGAACGACTGATTGAGCTCATGAAAAACCCCGCTGGTTATCCGATTTCTGTGGTGTTGCTGGATTTGGATTTTTTTAAAAGAATCAATGATACGCATGGTCACTTGACTGGGGATCGGGTGCTCAAATCGGTGTCACAAGTATTGCGTGACAGTCTGCGTAAAAATGACTTGATTGCGCGTTTTGGCGGTGAAGAGTTCTTGTTGATTTTGGATGGGATTACCTGCAATACCGCCGAAAAAGTGGCTGAACGTTGCCGTAAACTGCTGATGAAAACTGCCGTGCTGAATGATGCCGGTGAGCAGATTACGATGACGGGTAGCTTTGGCGTCGCGTGCATCTTGACCGGTGGGCAGTTTGTCGTCGATGATATTTTGCGTCAAGCGGATGAGGCACTCTATAAAGCTAAGGAAAATGGCCGCAATCAGGTGGTGACACATGCTTGCCCAAATGAGCGTCTAGGATTGACCAATCCGCAAGCGCGTCGGCTCGGTGAGCAAATCGCAGAGGCAGCCCGCTTGTCGTAACCTACTGCCTCTCAAACAACAAGCGCATATCGGCTGAGTAATCTGGACGCACACCGATCTGGAAGGACATGGAAGGACATGGATGTTTAGTTTGCTGAATTTAAAGTATAGCGAGACCACGGCGTTGTTTATGCTGCTGATGATCGGCCAGTTACTGAGCTATATCTTGTGGGGTTGGTACAGTGTGACTGACCCAGTGTATCAGGCGTTTGTTCAGGCAGAGATGGTTTGGTATCTGCTGCGGTTCTGCGTCTTGAGTGTTTTGATCGGTGGCGTTTGGTTGGCCGCGTGCTTGTATCACCGACATGCAAGAGAGCAAGTGCAGCGTGTCTTGATGGTCGGTGGCATGGCAATTTTTCTCTTGGTAATGTTGTTTGCTGGTTGGGCGAGTGGCCTGTTTGCGATGTCTCTTGGTGCGGTTTTGGCTGCCACCCCATTTGTTGGGATGATTGTGTTTCCCGCGCGGGCAGTGCTGATCACCACAGGGCTTGGGTGTATTGCAATTGTCATCATGGCAATTGCCACTGTGCAAGGTGTATTACCTTATGCCCCACTGTTTCAAGCACAGCTTATGAATGAGTCACATGACTATGCGGCGTTTTATTTTGCCAGTCAGATTTATTTTGTATTTCCTTTTTTGGTGCTGACCATTTTGACCTCTTTGGTTTATTTGATGCAAGCCAGTCAGCGTGAAGCGCAGATTTTACACTTGAGCCAAACCGACTCGCTGACCCAACTGTATAACCGCCGCACCGCGCAAGAGGCACTGACCCAGCGGCTCAGTCGCTCAGAGCGCCGCCCGTTGTCGGTAGTGTTGTTGGATCTTGATTTTTTTAAAAAAATTAATGATCAGCATGGTCATTTGGTCGGTGATCGGGTGCTGATGGCCGTCGCAGCGGTGTTGCGCGATAGTGTGCGACAAAATGATTTGGTCGCACGTTTTGGCGGAGAGGAGTTTTTATTGGTACTAGATGGCATGAGCTGTAATAGTGCCAAAAACGTCGCTGAACGTTGTCGCCAGCAAATTGCGGCCTGTGTGGTACTGAACGATCATGGCCATGCCGTTGCCTTGAGTGCGAGTTTTGGGGTAGCTTGTATGATCACCAATGGCGACCCGATTCCAGTGGATGAGATCTTGCGGCAGGCCGATCATGCGCTATATGCAGCCAAGGATGCGGGACGTAATCAGGTGGTGGGACACGCTTGCCCGAATGCAGCCATGAGCATGACGCATCCGCTATTGCGGCGCTTGGTCTAGGGTCTGTCAGTGGATTGTATGGGTCGATGATTTGTAAAAAGCGTGTAGGACTGTAAGTTTTGGCATGCCGGTGTGATTGCTTATGCTGTTGCTGAAGAAGGCGTTATCTCAAAAAAATGCCAGTATTTTATGTCTCAACGGTCAAAAAAATAGATGAATTGGTGGCTGATAGACCGTATTGCACGGGCTAGTTGAGTCGTTTTAGCTTCACAATACAGCTCGGCGGGATGTAGTAACACTTCATATTAAATTGGTTTACCATAGATAAATTCAATGTTAAGCACAAAATAAGAGGTCAATATTTTGCGGCAGTACAGCATATTAAACATGAAAGACGGCGAAAGAACCGTGCTGTTGATGTTTGCCATGATTTTGCAATTAGTCACGTCTCTGGCTTGGGATGTCTTTGTGTTTTGCCGTGAGGCCTACCATCGCTTTGTCGATATCTCTGTGGTGTTGCTCAAAATCAAGCTGATCGTGATCTCCATTTTCATGTGTCTTGGACTGATGATGTTGGCGCTCAGACAGCTCAAGCGTCAGCAGTTTAGCCGTAGGCTGATGGTGCTGGCGGTTGGTTTTTATGTATTCGATATGCTGCTGATGGGCTGGCTCAGTGGTCTACTCACCATGGCACTTGGTGTGGTACTGGCTGGCGCGACATTTATTGGCGTATTGATGTTACCGCCACGGGTGGTGCTGATTGCAGCAGCCTTGGCCTCATTAACGATTGCGATTCTAGGTGTGGCCACGTTATATCTGGGTTTGCCGTATGCGCCGATTTTTAGGCAGCAGTTGATTGGCGTGGACATGGCGTACTCCCGTTTTTATTTTATCAGTCAGTTTTATTTTTCGATTCCGTTTTTGATGGCGGTGTTACTGAGTGCGCATTGGTTCTTATATGACTGGAAGCGGCGCGAGGCGTTGTTTAAACATACCAGTGAGCGGGATGGGCTGACCCAGCTGTTTAATCGGAGGATCGGTCAGGAGCATTTAAGTCTGGCCTTGCAAGCAAAGTCAGCACAGCCGGTGTCAGTGGTCTTGGTTGATTTGGATTTTTTTAAATTAATCAACGATACTTATGGGCATTTGATTGGTGATTTGGTATTACAGACTACTGCAAAAACCTTGCAATCCGTATTAAGAAAAACCGATATCGTGGCACGCTTTGGCGGTGAGGAGTTTTTATTGGTGCTGAGTGAAACCTCGCATGAGGCGGCGTTACAGGCGGCAGAGCGCTATCGAAAAAAAATCGAGCAGATTCATGTGCTGACTGAGCAAGCACAAGTGGTGACGTTGACCGCGAGTTTTGGGGTCGCGACCGTGTTGGCCGGACATGATGTGTCAGTGGATTTTATATTGCGTGAGGCAGATGCCGCACTGTATCAGGCTAAGGAGAGTGGCCGTAATCAGGTGGTTGGTCGGGACTATTCACAGGATATTCTGCAACCCACTCAGCCGTTGTTACGGCGAGTGAGCGTACAGGACTTACAGCGCGGTTAGCTGTCTTTTTTCTTTTTCGGTAGCCATGCCCACAGCATCTGACATTGGATCGGCTCTTGTCCCGACTCATCGGTGACGACGACATCGACCAGCAGTTCACCTTTGTCGGTCGTGATGATCAGGTTGCGTTGTGCATCGGTCAGTGTGGCGACCGCGACCATGTCGCCTTTAGACGGGCGCTTATAGTCGACGTGCAGCGACTTGATCAGCATGATGCGGTCGTCTGGCACGTTCATGCCGACCACAAAACCAGTAGCGGTTTCGGCCAGTAGTGCCATCGCAGCAGCATGTACGCCGTTGATGTGGTTTTGTACCGGACGGCGGTTTTTGATGCTACAGATCATCTTGTGTGGGGTGACCAGATCGTAGCGAATGCCGGCTGTACCGACCAACGGCACCACACGACCAAATGCAGTGGACAACAGTTTAGTGCGGAGGCCAGCCGGTAGTTTGGCGGTGGCATTGACGATTTTGCTGATGCGATTCGGTTTGCTCATCGGCTTAGTCCTTAAAGTTGTTAAATTGCAATGGCACACCAAATTGCTTGTCTTTCAGAAAAGTCATGACTTGTTGCAGGGTGTCACGCTTTTTGTCGGTCACGCGGATTTTGTCGCCTTGAATCGAAGCCTGCGCTTTAATGCCACTTTCTTTAATGGCTTTGTTGATTTTTTTGGCGGTCTCAGTGTCCAATCCGTCTTTAAGTTTGACGATTTGGTGAATGTATTTGCCAGACGCGCTAGGGTCTTGTAGATCAAGCGCTTGGGTGTCTACTTTACGCTTGAGCATATGATTTTCGAGCATCGCGTAGACGTTTTCGACTTGCATTTCGTTTTCGCCAGTGATCTTGATTTCTTTGGCTTTTTCATTCAGTTCGATCTTGACTTCCGAACCACGAAAATCAAAGCGGGTGGCGATTTCTTTTTGGGTGTTTTGCACCGCGTGATTGACTTCAAAAATCTCTAACTCGGATACAACGTCAAAAGAGGGCATGATTCACCTTTACAGCAGATTAGATTGTGAGGATGCTAGGCTGCTTTTGGCGTGCTGACAAGGACAAAACGTGTGATGTTGGTCTGCGTGCAACACAAGATGATGATGGTATAGAGGCGAAGTAGATCTGAATGAGCAGCACGAATCATAGCGAACAACGGCCACCGGAATCGGTGATTACGCCGATTGAGCCGTTGCCGCTGACCGAGGCCAGTTGGCGCTCTGGCAATGAGCAAAGTCACGGCGTGGTCAGTTGTGTGGCCTATCGACGCAGTACGGGGGCAAAAATCGCGACGCTGCCGCTGTGTGATGTCAGCGAGTTGCTAGCACATGAGCCGGACGCGTATGTGTGGATTGGCTTGTTCGAGCCGAGCGCGTCGGTGTTGCAAGAGGTGCAGCATGAGTTTGATTTGCATGATTTGGCGGTGGAGGATGCCACTCGTAGTCATCAACGCGCCAAAATCGAAAGCTACGACAATGTGTTGTTTGTGGTGCTGCGGACTGCCCAGTTGGTCAAAAAACATGTGCAGTTTGGGGCGACCTATTTGTTTGTCGGTGAGCGGTTTTTGATCAGTATTCGGCAGGGCGCATCGCTCAGTTATCAGCCGGTGCGCGAGCATTGTGAGCGGCATCCCGAAAAAATGAAATTTGGCCCTGTCTATGTGCTGTATTCGATTTTAGATTTTGTGGTGGATCAGTTTTTTCCGATTACCGATCAGTTGGGTGAGCAGTTACGGCACTTGGAAAAGAATATTTTTTCGGAGCGTTTTCAGAAGAAGACGTTGCGCTATTTGTATGATTTAAAGGCGGAGTTGATTCGCTTTCGGTTGGCGATTAATCCCATGCAGGATATCTGTAGTTATTTTATTTATCATGATCAGGAGGATATGGGGTTGGCGATTTCGGCCAATGCGTTGCCGTATTTTCGGGACATTCAAGATCATGTGTTGCGCACGTTGGATGCGGTGCAGGGCTTGAGCGATATGCAGCAGGTGGCGATGGATACCTATCTGGGCTTGGTGGGCTTTAGTCAAAACGAGATTGTGAAGCGCTTGGCCTCGTGGGCGGCAATTTTGGCGGTGCCGACCTTGATGGCGAGTTTTTATGGGATGAATTTTGACAATATGCCGGAGTTGCATTGGCGCTATGGCTATTACTTGTTGATTGCGGTGATGTTTGCGGTGTCGTATGCGTTGTATCGCAAGCTACGCAAAGTGCATTGGTTGTAGGAGCGGGTGTGATGATTGAGCAGTTATTGATTACTGAATTTGATTTAAATCAACCAGTGACTGTATGGGATGTCCGTGATGCGGCAGCCTATACCGAAGGACATGTGCGAGGTGCGCTGCATCGGCCACTTGATCAGATTACACCTGAGCAGGTGGCGGCTGTGCCTGCCGATCAGCCGATTTATGTGTTGTGTGGCGGCGGCACGAAAGCGGGTCGAGCAGCGGCGTTGATTGCGTCGATTGAGCCAGCGCGACGGCTGGTGGAACTGACTGGCGGGACGCGGGCGGCGAAAGCGGCTGGGATGGCGATTGAGGTTGGGGTGTGATAGATGGTTGCAAAACAGCGTATGATGGGTTGGTCTGAGTCGGTTTTAGCAGGGGTGTAATTATGGACGCGATGGCAAGGATTACGCTTGATCCGCTGGTCTGTCATGGTCAGCCGTGTATTCGTGGCCTGCGTTATTCGGTGCGTTGGCTGTTGGAACTACTCAGTAGTGGGATGACAACTGAGGAGATTTTGGCCGACTATGAGGACTTAGAGGCTGAGGATATTACAGCGGTGTTGTTGTATGCGGCGCGTTTGGCACAGGTCAAAAGGATTGAGGTGGTCGCGGCGTGAAGATGTTGTTTGATTACGAATATGATCCCGTGTTGAAGGCTGCTTTTGATAAGGCGTTCTTGGGAGAAAAGAGAGAAAAGCAAATCAAAAGATTTAATGAGTTTTTAAGGCACATTGAGAAGATTGCACCCAAAGCAGACCATTTTGTTGCTTCGCGTCAACTCAGGGTAGGTAGAAAGCCCATTCATGACGTACGCGGCTATCCAGTATTTATTATTGACTCTTGTCGTTTTAGCTCTGAAAAAGCTGAGGACTTCGATGGTTTTTTTGATGATGATGGCGGCTACTCTTCAGACAGCTATGAAGCTCCTGCATTTTATGTTGAGTTACATAATCCCAAAAAAGAAACCTTTGCCAGCTTGGGGCTATCTAAGTTTTTGGGTCAAAGATACTTTTTTACGTTAAATGACCGTGATTTCACAGCAGCATGTCATTTTGTGGATCAAGTGGTTAAGGCCATTCGTGTCAGTCAGGATGCTTACTTCGAGTTTTTGAGAGGTGAGATGCTACGACCTAAACACTATTTGGGCTGGATGCCAATGACCGCCACCAACCAAATCCTATACGGCGCAGCAGGTACAGGTAAGACCTACGCCTTGCAGCAACTTCAGCAGCAATATACCGAAACCCTTGCCACCCAAGACCACGAGACTTTTTTGGCTGAAAAACTACGGGATCGCAGTTGGGCAGAGGTGATTGCGTTGGTGTTTTTGGAGGAAGGCAGATCTCTACGCGTGCCTGAGTTAATTCAACATCCACTGTATTTGGCAAAGGTCAAAATTCACGGCATTCAAAAGCCACAGGCCAATGCTTGGGCAGTTTTACAACGCAACGCGCCAGAAGACTCTGAAACCGTGAGAGTCAATAAAAAATCAAAATGGGCATGGTTTGACAAAGATGATGCGGGTTTATGGCGTTTGTTGGATGCCGAGCGAGAAGACTTAGCCGACCTTCGCCAACTACTCACCAGCATCCAAGATGGTGCACAACAAGGCGAAACGATTCAGCGTTATCGCTTCGTCACCTTTCACCAGTCGTATAGCTATGAAGATTTTATTGAAGGCTTACGTCCGGTGCTGGCCGATGATGAGCGATTCGCCGACAGCCCAAGTGATGGTCAAGTGCGTTACGAAATCAAACAAGGCGCCTTCGTCGAACTCTGCGAGCGGGCGCGACAAGACCCCACACATCAGTACGCCATATTTATTGATGAAATCAATCGCGGCAACGTCAGTAAGATTTTTGGCGAATTGATCAGCCTGATCGAATTGGACAAACGGGCAGGCTGTGCCAATGCCTTGAGCGTAACCCTACCGTACTCCAAACAAAGCTTTAGCGTGCCGGTTAACGTCAGCATCTACGGCACGATGAACAGCGCCGACCGATCACTCACGCCGCTGGATACCGCGCTACGCCGTCGTTTTGCGTTTGTGGAGTTTATGCCTGTCCCAGATGCACTGAGTCAACGCGAGCAAGGCGCGGAGATTGAGGGTGTAAATCTGGTTGCACTGTTACAAAAGCTGAATGACCGGATTGAAGTCTTACTCGGTCGTGATTATTGGTTGGGGCATGCGTATTTTTGGTCGGTCAAAACGCTAGCTGATCTCAAAAACGTGATGCGTCACAAAATCATTCCGCAGTTGCAGGAACACTGTTTTGACGATTGGGACAAGGTGCGCTTGATATTGGCCGATAACCAAAAAACGAACATACCAGAACGGCAGTTTATTCAAGTTAAAATCTCCGATAGCGCACAGCTTGAGCGGCTGTTTGGAGATGCGTCGATCTCGTCAGTCATGCCAAGCTATCAGGTCAATCCAATATTGATGCTAGATGATATTGAGCCGGATCTGGACGTGTTCGGACAGCCCGAAACCTATTGGGCGATGTACTGAGCGTGGGTCATTTCGACGCGCTATATTACTGTTTGTTTGAGCATCAACGCGTTTCGGCAGTTGCGATTGCGGGTCGGTCGGATATAACAGTGCTTCCAGCTGCTACGTTTGCATGGTTGTTGCAACAGCTTGAATCCTCGCGCAATTGCTTCGTATTAGAAGCGGTGCGCGGCGTGCCGGTGATTAAATTTCAGCAATATGTTGGTGTGCTGCGCTGCCCTGATGGGGTGGTGCTGGAGATTTTGCCGAAGATTTTTAAACACGACGACACGCCCGAAGCGGCTCGTGCGATCTTGCTGAAAATGCTGGCAGCTGTACCTGACATGACACCATTGCTGCATACTGCTGCTGCGGTACAACTCACCAAAATGCCACTGCTTGAGGTGTTTTTGCAGTTGGCGCTCGACAGCTTTGCACAGGTGATTCAGCGTGGGCTGCGTCGTGATTATCGGACGGAGCAGGGCAATCTACCGACTTTGCGCGGGCGGTTGCTGGTCAGTCAACATCTCCAGCATAACGTGACCAATCAGGCACAGTTTTTTACTGCACACGATGACTACACTTCGAATCGTGCCGAAAATCGGCTGCTCAAATCAGCTGTGCTGCTGGCCAATCGCATCGCCAGATCGGCCAAACAGCAACATTTGGCGCATGAGTTGTTAGTACGGATCGGCGCCGTTCCCGCGTCAACACAACCAGCACAAGACTGGCGCGCCGTGCGCCTAGATCGCAATATGTCTTATTATCGGCCTGCCTTGGCGTGGACAAAAATTCTGCTTGATCAACACAGCCCACTGATTAACGCCGGTCAGCAAGAGGCATTAAGTCTTTGGTTTGATATGAATCAACTGTTTGAGCGCTATGTATTGGTGTGTTTAAGTCGAAATTTACCCACAGGTCATCAGCTACTGGCGCAATCACGCGAAAAAACTGTATTGCATCGTCAGTCAGCGCAAGGGCTAGAAAAACATGGCTGCCTAAAGCCGGATCTGCTGTATCAAATCAACGGCAAAGCCGAGCAAGTCCTTGATACCAAATGGAAGCTGCTCGACACGCCGAATCCCATGCAGTCGGTCAGCCCCGCCGATTTGTATCAAATGCAAGCCTATGCCGCCGCCTACCTGCCGGCGGGTGGGCAGGTCTGTTTGATCTATCCCAAAACTGAGCGATTTGCGCAGCCGGTCAAGGGTTGGCGGTTTAGTCATGTCGGTGGGGGACAGGTTGAGCTACGACTGCTGCCATTTTGTTTGCAAACAGGTCAGCTTGTGCGTGGTGCAGACAGCACCACCTGAACCAACTGCTGTTGTTCAAAACAAAAGCTGATCCCGTCACGGATGCTGTGCAGCACGCCACCCAGATTCAGGAATGGCAGGCCACGCGCCCGCCAATCTGCTAGCAATTCTTGCGGTTTTAGCAGACTGGTCGTCGAGTAGCGCTCCGGCTGTGCCACACGCGTATTCAGCATGACCTGCTGCACACAGTCGTTTAGGTCATAACGCAAGCTGACTTGCAGTTGCGGCAGCCAGTCGCGCCGACTGTCATCCAGATGATCCAGCCCCGCAATCACCTGTAGTTGGCCTTTGACCTGCCGCTGTAACTGCTGCAATGCCACTGTACGCGATTGTCCACACAGCTCACTCAATGCTATTAAAGACGCTGGATTAGTCATGTGATTTACTGCCCAGTTGATACCAATCAATATGCCGAGTCAAATACATCACCAGCGTAATCACCACAAACACCAACACCGAACCCAAAATTAAGGTGTGTTGCTGTGACTGCAAAATCACATACAGCGCGGCATACAAACTGGCCAAAATCACCCCCAATCCCAAGGCACGTCTAACCCCACGCAACACATAGCTGACATACCACGTGATCAGCAGCACACAAGCGACACTCGAGCCGAGATATGCCCACGCAAACGCAAATTGCTCACTAAATGACAGCAGCAACAGATAAAACACCGCTTGCGCCGCACCGACCAACGCATACTGAATCGGATGCACCCGCAGGTCTTTCAGCACTTCAAACAAAAAGAACACACCAAAAATCAGCACCAAAAACAACGCAGCATATTTTAAGGTGCGGTCGGTCAGGCTATAGATATTGATTGGATCAATAAAGCCGATCTGAAAGGCTTGTAAGGACTCAGCCGGTTGTGCCGCTGCATCCACTGCGGCATAAGCAGACTGGGCATAGCTAGACTGGGCATAGCTAGACTGGGGATTGTTAGCTACTGCGGTGATATTCAGCGCATGACAGGCCGGTGCATGCTGGCGCTGGATACAGGCATTTAACAACTGCGTGTTGTGAATCGCCAAATAGCTGTTTTGCCATTCTGCGCTAAACCGATCCGCCAAAATATTTTTACGCTGCGGCAGTGCCTCGCCGCCAAATTGCGGATGCGGCCAATTAGCCTGCATACTCATCTGAGTCTGTTTGCCGAGCGGTTGAATCGCCAATTGCTGTAGTCCATCCAAAGACAGATCAAGTTGGATTTTGAGTGGATTTTTGGCGCGTAAGCCGATATTGACTTGGCTATATGGTTGGTTAAACAGTGAGTTGTCACCATCGGTAGAGATTTCAAACAGCAGTTTTTCTGTCCCAACCGTCAGTACCGGCTGCCGATACAGGCCGCGCAAGTCCGAGATCGGCAGCAGCATTTGCGCCTGTTCCCAATGGATGGTTTGGCCTGCCTTTGGTTTGAGCAGGACATCTGACGGTGTAAAGTCAGCGCTGAGTTGGATCTGATCTGTATACGAGGTAGCACGATACACGCCGCGGGCGTATTTTTGATCGCTGACTTGGATGTTGTGTGTCCACTTCGATTGGTTGGGCGTGAGCACGACTTGGCTATGCGTGACACAAGGCAGTGACTTAGGCGTTGTCGAGGCCGTGGTTGAGCTTGGGGCAGTTTCAGTTGGCTGTCCGGCCAGACAAAAACTTTGCTCAGACACCGGTACGATGATAAACGGACTCATGATGGTTTGTGGGCGGACGCTGTCACGACCAATCTCGGCCATCACGTTTTGGCTATATTGCTGTCGCTCATGCACAATGCCGCGCATAAACATAAAACACACCAAGAAGCCAAAAATCAGCCCTGCCATGATCAAAAATTTTAAACTTAAAAAGCGCTGCATCTGATAATCCTCTCAGCTTGATGATGAGAGAAAGTGTGCTGCATGGAAAAGGGATCGAATTGGAGCGGGTGTGAAGTCTGTGTGAAATCAAGCGTAATTAATCCCCGCACCCCCCGCCACAGCCCGAATCACCACCTGAGTCACTCCCTGAACTGCCACTATCGCTAACATCAATGCTGGTTCCACCGCAGCTTCCACCCCCGTCACCAGCCGAACTCGCATCACGCACCCTGAGCAACTGTTGCAACTGATCTAAGCTGTAGTGCAAGCCATGCGGCCATTCGAGGTGTTGATCAATCGCAAACAACAGGGGGAGTGCATACGCTGCTTGCGGGCGCATGTTTTCCAGTTGGCAAGCACCGTGCCACGTGGCTTTAAGGGCGTTTTGCTGTGTGCTATTGGATAGTCGTTGCATGTCGACTGATGGGCGATGGTGCAGCATATGACCGAAGGCACGCCGACAAAACTGATCATAACTCCGTGTATCTAAGATAAATGCGTGCCACAGTGCATCGACCGCTTTCGATGGCATGTTGTGCAGCTGGTAAGGATGATCCAAGTAAATCAAACAAAAATCCTTAAAGCCACGCTCGATGAGTGGCAGTTGCTCCGGTGTGAGTGCATATTCACGTCGTACATCGTGCAGTATGTACAATGGAATTTGATAATTTTCAATATAGTGTGAGCGTTGGTGGCGACGCCCTGTTCGATATTGCAGTCCGCCGATCACACAGCAGAGGATCAGCAACAAGACGCTGTCCGCATAACGCAGTGCGACCAGCCCCAAAAGGGGCAGGGCGGTAATCATGATCAGTGGTAATCGTGGCGCTTTAAAACGTTGAAGATCGCGGGTGGTGTTGAGGGGATTATTCGTCATATTCAGTCCTCCTGACTGATGGTTAAAGCTAGGTTTGTTTTTAATCCCAATCTGATTCGGTTGGCGTTGATTTTAATAAATATGCTCTGTGCCGAGCAGGTGAGGTTTTTATTTTTCATGCTATTACGTTAGACCCTAAAGTTGACGTTTTTATGACAGTTCTTAGGTGTTTTTCATTTATCGGTTTTTGCAGCAGGATGAGTGTGTGCATGCGCCAACCACAAACTGGCACATACGCCGCTTGCGCTGTTGTCCAGCGTGACTGCGCCTTCGTGACGCAGCATGATTTCTTTGACCAAGGTCAAACCGATGCCGGTACTCTTGCGGCCGGTCGCTGGTCGGGGCAGCGAGTAATAGCGTTCAAATACATGCGATAAAGCATAGGCGGGGATTGGCTCACCGTCGTTTTCGATCATCAGATGTACCTGCTGCTGGTCAGGCGGTGCCTCATGGCCTTGCCGTAGCCGAATCTCGCCCTGTGCAGGGGTAAAATCAATCGCATTGTCCAACAGGTTGCCGATGGCTTGTCCCAGCCAAAATGGTTCAGCCAAAACCCACAGTTCAGCAGGCAGGCTGTTATTGATATGGATCTGCCCAGTCAGCAGCAGGCTATGCCGTGTCTGTAAGCAGTCGGCCACCAGTTGGCTCAGGTTACAGGGTTGTAGGGTCATTTCAGTGGCTTGTTGTTCCAAGCGCACTAAGATCAACAGGCGTTCGACCAGTTGTTGTAGACGGTCAGTCTGTTGCTGAATATTGGCCGCAAACAGTTGCTGATCGGCCAGTGGCAGCGGGTCTTGCAGCAGTTCGGCGCTGGCATTGATTGCGGTTAGTGGGCTTTTGAGTTCGTGGGTCAGGCTGTGTACCACTTGCTCAATATAGGCGCGGTCTTCGAGTTGGCTGCGCATTTGGGTCAGCGCTTGAGTCAGGTCGTTGAGTTCACTGGCTGAATAAAAGTGCGGGGCGGGCAGGCCGTGCGCGGGCAGGGACAGTGCGTAGCGGCGGACTTTATTGATGCTACGGCGTAGCCACCATGCGACCACGCCACACAACAGCAGTGAGATCAGTACCATCAGCGCGGCTTGTTGCAGCATCTCGCGTTGGGCATTGTCGATATACGGCTGTACGGTGCGACCTGCTTTGCCGACACTGACCACACCGATGATTTGTCCACGATCAATTACAGGCGCGGCGACATACATCACCGAGCTGTTTTCGTCATTTGGGTCACTGCGACTGGAGCGTGCGCCATATTGACCGCGCAAAGTCAGATAGACATCGTTCCAGCGCGAGTAGTCTTGTCTCGTCGCTTGTCCTGTCGAATCATAGCGCACGATGCCTTGTGCGTCCGTGATATACAGGGTTTGCTGAGCAGTGGTTTTTGGCATGCTGCGGATTGTGGCATTCAGCTCACGACTGAGTGCGGCTTGGATTTTTTGGTCAAACGCCACGTTTTGCAAACGCCCATCGCGTAGATCATCGGCAACCAATCCAGCGATCAGATTAGCATTGTCCGCTAACGTATCCTCGACCACTTGCCGCATGTTGGGTTTGATTTGTTGTTGTAAGGCGTGGATGGTGAGCAGACTACCAATCAGCAATACCAGCGTAAACGCCGCCCAAATCCGCACAAAAATCGACATCTTCATCTCACCCGAAAGTCGCTACTTGTACTCAGTATGGCACTGATTACGGACGTCGGTTGGATGTTAATCACGCTGCAAGCTATAGCCCAAGCCGCGATGGGTCACAATCGGATCAGTTGGGTGAATAGCGCGTAGCTTGTGGCGCAGCGTTTTAATATGGCTGTCCACCGTGCGCTCAAGGCTATGCTCGGGATGCTGCCAGATCTGCTGCATCAGTTGTTCACGGCTAAACACCCGTTCAGGCTGTTGTAGGAACAGCAAGATCAAGCCCAATTCGTAGCGGGTGAGATTCAGCAATTGCTGATGATAAAATAGCTGATAACTGTGCGGCTGATAACGCCAAGCGCCCCATGTGTGTGGATCAGGCGCGGCTTGCGTGATCTGCTGGATGTGCGCGGCGGGCGGCGGGCTTTCGGTTGGCTCACTGCTGCTCGGCTGCATACGTCGCCAGATCGCCTTGATGCGTGAGATGATTTCACGCGGGCTAAACGGTTTGGCGCAGTAATCATCCGCGCCGATTTCGAGGCCAATAATCCGTTCGATTTCGTCATTGCGCGCGGTCAAAAACAGCAGCGGCGTCTGGTGGGTTTGGCGAATCTGCCGACACAGATCGAAACCATCCATATCAGGCAAACCCACGTCCAAAATAATGCAGTCAAAGCTTTGGCTGCTGAATCGTTGCAATGCGCCTTGGGCAGTGCTTTGCCAATCGACCTGCCAACCTTCGCGCTGTAGGGCGTAGCGCATCGGTTCGGCAATCGCTGGATCGTCTTCGACCAGTAGGATGTGTTTAGATGGGTTCATACTCTACTGTTTCTCCGCGTCGGCTTCAGGCGGCACGCTAGCCAACTGTGCCTGTTGGATGTTGCTTTGTCGCACCTGTCCATCCAAGCGTACCAGCAGCATGCGCAATTGCCGTAGCAGTTGCACGGTCTGGCTTTGACCGGTTTGGATCGCCGTTTGAATCGCTTCGGTCTGGGCGGCCAGTTCAGCATTTGCGCCATCATCTGCACTGCCGAGTTGTCCCAGCACTTGCGCCAGTAAGCTCGACATTTGCTTGAGTACTTCGCTGATGCTGTGCGGTTCATCAATCTGCACATGCACCTGTGGTGTGAGATCAAGTTTTTGTAACTGATCCATCAGTTGCGTGGCCAGACTGCTGAGATGTTGCTGCTGCTGTTGTTGCCAGTCTTGTTCGCGTTGGAGGCGGAATTGTTCCAAGCGCAGTTGTTTGTTGTATGACTCGGCCTGTTGTGTGCCGCGTTGCTCAGTGAGTTGTTGTTGACTGTGTTGCAAACCCGATAGACCATCAACCAGTCGGCCAAATTGCTCGCCTTGCTGCTGAAGTTGTCGCTCGGTTTGTTGACTGGCAGTCATTTGGAGTTGCTGAAGCCCTTCAGCAATAAACACCAACTGGCGCACCACTTTTTCACCAGTGTCTTGATCGCCGCCCATCTGTTGTCGGCGTTGAAACTCGCTGGTGATCTGTGTCCAGCGTTCATGTTCCTCATCGCTGAGTGTCCCGCGCATGGATTTTAGTTTGAGTAAGTTTTCTTCCGCGCCTTGGGTCAGCAGTTGCGCTTCGCCCAGATAGTGATCGTCCAACAGTCGTTCGAGTTCGGCTTCAGTCATGATCGGCGAGATTTTTTCGGCCAAGCGGTTCATGTTGCGATAGCTGCCTTGCAGCCGAAAACTCGGTTCAGTCCGATACTGATCGGCTTGCGCACTTGAGGCGATATATTCTTGATTGACCCGCAGCACGGTTTCGCGCACTTTAAACAGGTTTTTCATCACTGCGGTGATGTCCTGTCGCTCAGCGGCACTGTAATCATAGTCAAAATCAGTGCTTGGCACATCACGGCCATTGGCAAGGTCAACAAACCGATAAAAATCATCCATCCCGCGTGTCGCCATCGGTGCGATGATCGGATTGGAGCTGATGGCGTTTTCGATATAGGACAGCGCAAACACCTGTTCCATCCCGCTCAACACATCGCCCAAATTATAGATATCGGCACGGTTGGCCAGCATGTCAGGAATTTTAAACACGTCACCGCTTTCGGTGTAGGGATTGCCCGCCATCGCAATACAAAAGCGCTTGCCGCGCATGTCGTAGGTTTTGCTTTTGCCGCGCCATACACCTTCAATCCGCCGTGTGCCATCACATAACGAGATGAATTTTTGTAAAAATTCAGGATGCGTGTGCTGAATATCATCCAGATACAGCATCACGTTGTTGCCCATTTCTAGGGCCAGATTCAGCTTGATCAGTTCGGATTTGGCGGTAGAGTGCAATGCTTGCTCAGGGTCGAGTGAGGTCACCTCATGGCCGAGGCTTGGGCAGTTGATTTTCATAAAAATCAAACCCAACCGATTGGCGACGTATTCCATCAGGGTGGTTTTGCCATAACCTGGTGGCGAAATCATCATCAATAGGCCGGTCTGATCGGTGCGCCGATTTTCGCCGACTGTGCCCATTTGTTTGGCAAGGTTATCGCCAATCAACGGCAGATAACTTTCACTAATCAGCTTGTTACGCACAAACGACGACAGTGGCTTGGGCGTGTATTCACTCAAACGTAAGCGTTCACGCTGCTGCTGCAAAATCTCATGCCGTAGATGTTGGAGCTGTTGCCAACCGGTCACCACGACGTGTTCATGCTGTTGTAAGCGCTCAAAAAACTCATCCAACTGAATCGGCAGGGTTTGACCGTTTAAACGTGTATGCTGGCCGATTAAACTGCCAATCACAAAGGACAACTCGACCGATTGGACGTGATGCGACAGCGTTGGTGTCAGCAGTCGCGCAATCGCTTCGGGCAGATAGTGCGCTTGGCGTTGTTGCTCCGGCAGTTTTTGCAAAAATGCACTGAGCCATGTCTCGGCGACCGCCCATGCTTTGCCGTATTGTTGCTGAGATTGTCCAAGCGTCTGCTCAAGCGCTTGCTGAAATTCTGCCTGAAAACCTTGTTGTTGCGCGGCTTGCTGAAACGCGTGGCGTTGCTGCTCGGCGTATTGAGTGCTGACAAAACGCAGGGCTTGGCCTTGTGCTAGGGTGCTTGCCTGTGTGGTCTCGGCCAGTTGCCTGATCAAATACGCTGCGGCTTGCTGGGTTTGTGTGGCGTTGGCGGGGAGCTGTTGCCGCTGGATAAACTCGGATAGGGCGGGCTGAATTTCGGCGGTGAGTCGTTGCAGCAGTTGCTCGCTGCCAAGAATCTTGTGCAAACTACCGGCGGACTGGGCGCGCGCCTGTAAGCTGCTGGCGGTTTGGCAGTTCGGTTGCTGGGTCAGGGCTTGCCAAAACAGCATCGCCATCGCGCGGGCAGTCGGCGAGTAGCGTAACAGTCCGGCCTGTTGTTGCGCCGTCCATAGCGTGCTGACGATCTTAGCGGCATCCACATCATGAATGCCTTTCTCGTAGCTTTCACGATAGCGCGGCGAAGCAAACTGTCGAATATAATCAATCAGTGCGGTTTGATCGGCCAGATTAAACGGCAGTTGGGGGCTGCTGCTGAGTTGTTGCAAGATCAAATAGGCCAAATACTCCGCCCGATACACCTGCTCAGATTCGGACGGAATTTGGATGTTCCAATACTGTTGCAGTTCGGCCAGTCGAGCGTCTTGTAATGGCTCATAAAACTGCGTGCCGGTCAGATGCAGCATCAACTGTCCATCGCGCGGAATCAGCGTTAAATCAAGCTGTTGCTGATTGACACTAAACCGATGTCGCCCAAGCCGAATCAGATTGCCGCCATCCTCAAAAATATCAGCACGGTCACGCACGCTACGCATCGCCGCATCTTGACTGGCGCGTAGCTGACCCTCCGCAGCATCCGCTTCTAGGCTTGCCCCGATGTCACGCAATTGTGCCGCCATCTGCCGCACTTTAGCGACCATCGCATCACTGGCAAAAAACGCATGTAATTCAGCAAGTTCAGCAAAGCGCTCACTGCGTTGTTTGATGTTGGCAAGGATGCGTTTGCTAGCATCGCTCAGCGTGTTAATTCGCTGTTGGCGTTGCTCTTGCAGTTGCAAGCGCCGCGCTTCGATGCTGTCTTGCGTGTTATCGCGCTGCTCTAAAATCAGCAGCAAAAAATCATCAAACTCGCTAAATTGGCTTTCGAGTTCTTGCAGTTGATCCAGCATCCGCGCCAGTAAGCCATCACAGTCATCCGGTGCGGAGAGTGCACCGATGCCATTGGCAAGGCTTTGTTCGTACAAGCGAATTCTGGCGGCAAATTGCGCCCGTGCTTCGGCACTGCCTTGTTCGCGCAAGCGGATTTCGGCCTCGGCGCGTTGTTGGTTGATGGTGGCGTAAATACTGGAAATATTTTCGGCGATTTGGGTTTGTTGGGTGGTGTTATCGCCACTCATCGAGGCCAACATGCTCTGAATCATATCCAGACCCAGCGTTAGTTCGCGATATTGCGCCACCAGCTTACTGAGTTGATCGCGGCTTTGTGCTTGCGCGACTTGGCGCACCAGCTCGGCAAGCGTGTTGCGATAGCCTTGCAACGCCGCATCAGAGGCCAAAAAATCAAAGGTTTGTACGGTCAGTTGATCTTGTGCAGTTTTTAATTCAGTTTGCAATTGATCCAGTCGCACCGTATCAATATAGCGACGATCCTTTAAGGTCATCAGTTGACCTTGATGGTCACGCAGTTTTTTCAGATAACTGACAAACTGATCTGGCGCGTTCCATTGTTTTGGTTTGAGATCGCGCAGCAGTTGTGCCTGTTGTTGCGCGATTTGCTCAATCGCCTGATTGGATTGCTGCCGAATCGCTTGGACTTTTTCGTATTCATCAATCATCAACTCGGCAGTGCCACGCGCCGCCACCATTTGCTGTTGAAAAGTCTGAAAATGCGCTTCACTCAGCCAAAAATACTGATCCAACGTCCGATCAATTTGCCGAATTAACCCATTAAAATGTCGTTCAGAAGCAGTGGATTGCTCAATCAGCTTGACGATACCGTTGAGTTCAGCAATCCCACGCACCAGCTCAGGATTACCGATTTTGCCCAGCACACTGTCGTTGCGCTGCTGCTGTTCGGCATGCACGCTGTCCGTCATAAACGGCGTTTGCCACAGTTGCAGCGGATGCACCAAAGTCGGCTCACCTTCAGCGTGAAAAATCGCCAGCCGGCCGCTATTGTGCAGTGCGTAGCCATGCCCAATCAGTGGCGTGTCAGTGCTTTTGTTAATCAAATTATAGCGATACAGCAGCACATGGCCGGTTTTTTGCGCAAAAAACACAAACAGTACATCTTCGCCATTGGGGGCGCGGATCGTGCGTAAAAACCGAAAATCCTCATCAGGAATCTCATAAATTTTGAGATCGCCACTGCTTAAATAAAAACCAGATGGAAAAATAACCCCATGATTTTCAGGCAGCAACACCACAGAACCGGCCAGTTGATCAATGCGCTGCACCTGCTGCAAATC
>JBAQKP010000249.1:0-3905 GCA_049301135.1 Moraxellaceae bacterium
CTTATGCAGTGGGTGATACCCCGCAGCAAGCGATGGCTCGGGCAGATGAGACCGGACATGAAGCAGGTAAACTGAGAGGGTTTTTGTCAAAACTACGCCATCAGTTTGGTTTATAATGGCTTAGCAAACAATCAAAGCACAAGCTAAGTCAGGGAAGCTGAAGACATGCAGCGTTATAAGATTGTGTTTGGTGGCGCGATGGGGGCTGGAAAATCTCAGGCGATTGCGTCGCTTTCGGATATACGGGTGCTCGCGACTGAGGCATTAAACACCGATGAGCAGGCACACAGCAAACTGTTGACCACTGTTGGGATCGACTATGGCGAAATCACGCTCGATGCTGAGACGTGTATTGGCTTATATGGAACGCCAGGGCAGGATCGATTTAGCTTTATCTGGCCGATTATTGGTGAAGGCGCCTTAGGTATTATTATTTTGCTGGATCATAGTGTCGCCAACCCACTGAATGATCTAGAAATGTATTTGAACGATTTTAGCAAGACCTCAAGCAACCTGATTATTGGGGTCACGCACGTTGATCTAAAGCCTGAACGCCCGATCAGTATCTATCGGGATTGGCTGATGTCGCGGCAATTGTTGTACCCTTTGTTTAGTATTGATGCACGGGTCAGGGATGACGTGCTGTTGCTCGTTGAAACCATGATTGCGAAGCTAGAGGCAGAAGATTCTCGCTAGGCCATCATGGCAACCACTTATTAGAGGATCTCATACTATGCCTGCTCAAGCCACAACCAAGCGCGCGCCACCTGAGGCGTTTATACAGCAAGCGAAAGCAAGCATTCAGCAGCTCATGGGTAATGTACCGGGTATCCAAAACGTCATCCTAGCCTCTACTGACGGCTTTGAGTTGTGTGCGGTACAACGTGATAGCCAAGTCCAAGGCAGTAAATTGGCAGCGGTCAGTAGCTCGATTTTAGCGTTGGTGCAGGCTTTTTTAGGTGAAATCCAGTTTACCGGCTGCCAGTCGATGACGTTAGAGGCCGAAAACGGCAAAGCCATTATTGCAGCAGTGAATTCTACCAACCATCCGATGCTGCTGGTCATTACCACCAGCAAATCGGTGCTCTTGGGACATCTGCTGCATTCACTCAAAGCCTGTACGCAAGAGTTGGCGCTGTATGACCAGCGACTCAGTTGAATGTGATCACCGCTAAGCTGCGTAAATTGCACCCAAGACTCGCTTGCCTTGCGCACCCGTAACGCGCGGCAGGTTGCCTGCTTGCATCTGTAAGCGCTGTTGCGCCAGCCACGCAAACGCCGCCGCTTCCACCCATGTCGGCGCGAGTCCCAGTTGCGTAGAAGCGATCAGTTGCCAATCGGGTAATGCTTCGGCCAGCAGATGACATACTGCGGAGTTCCACGCACCACCGCCACACAAGACTAACTCTCCACCGTCCAGATCGGTTTGCTGCACCGCTTGCGCCACGCTGTGCGCGGTCAGCGCTTGTAACGTCGCCTGCACATCGACAGCCCTGACTTGTCCAAATCCAGTCAGTTGTTGTTGTAGCCAGTCCAGATTAAAATCTTCACGGCCAGTACTTTTGGGAATCGGCTGTGCAAAATACGCATGCGCCAATAACTGCGCCAATAACCGTTCATTTACTGTGCCACTCGCACCCCAAGCGCCATCCGCGTCGTAGGGCTTGGCAGTGTGTAGGTTGCACCACGCATCCATCAACAGATTGGCAGGGCCGGTATCAAAGCCATACACCGCATCGGGCTGTCCCGCCGGTAACACACTGATATTGGCAATGCCACCTAAATTCAAAATAATCCGATTTTGCTCTACACACTGAAACACCGCTTGATGAAACGCAGGCACCAACGGCGCACCTTGACCGCCCGCCGCCAGATCACGCCGCCGAAAATCCGCCACCACCGTAATTCCCGTGCGCTCGGCAATTAGATTTGGATCACCGATCTGTAGACTAAAACCCGCTGCCGGTCGATGCCGGATAGTTTGGCCATGACTGCCAATCGCTGCGATGTGTGCTTTATTCAAGTAATTGTCATCAATCAGTCGCGCAATCGCCGCCGACACCACCTCCGCATACGCCACCTCAGCGCGTCCCATACGCTCGATTTCATCATCACCGGACTGTGTTAGCGCCAATAACGCCGCACGCAAATCCGCCGGAAAATCCACACTCAAGCACGCGTGCAACTGCAAAGGCGCAAACGACACCGCCACCAGATCAATCCCATCAAGGCTCGTGCCGGACATCACTCCGATATACAGCTTATCTTGATACAGCTCAGCCATGATTGATCCCTGCAAATACTTGCCAAAAACGCTAGTATATCGCGCAATCTGAACTGAATGCCTTTGAGATGGTCATGAGCAATTTTTTACCCGCCGAACAACAACTCGCGCTGATCGAACGCGGCACAGCCGAGATTATTTCGCGTGAAGACTTGCTAAAAAAACTGCAAGAGCAGCGCCCGCTACGGATTAAAGCCGGTTTTGATCCAACTGCACCGGATCTGCATTTTGGGCATACCGTACTGATTAACAAACTACGCACCTTCCAAGAACTCGGCCACGAGGTGTATTTTTTGATTGGTGACTATACTGGCATGATTGGCGACCCGACTGGCAAAAGCGCGACCCGTCCGCCGCTGACCCGCGAGCAAGTGATCGACAACGCCAAAAGCTATCAAGAGCAAGTGTTCAAGATTCTTGATCCCGCCAAAACCAAAGTCGTGTTTAACAGCGAATGGTTTGACCAAATGTCAGCCGCTGACATGATTCGTCTGGCCAGTCAGCAAACTGTGTCACGCATGATGGAGCGCAACGACTTTAGTAAGCGCTTTAAAGAAGAACAGCCGATTGCGATCCACGAATTTCTCTACCCACTGGTACAAGGCTACGATTCGGTCGCACTCAAAGCCGACGTCGAACTCGGCGGCACCGATCAGACCTTTAACCTACTGATGGGACGCACCCTGCAATCCCGCTACGACCAGCCGCCACAAGTCTGCATTACTGTGCCGATTCTGGAAGGACTCGATGGCGTGCAAAAAATGTCAAAGTCACTCGGCAACTATATTGGCGTGCATGACAGCGCAGGCAGCATGTACCAAAAAATTCTCTCCATGCCGGATAGCCTGATTGCCCGCTACTTCGAACTGCTCAGCTTCCGCAGCATGACTGAAGTCGAGGGCTTATTGGCACAGATGCACGACGGTCGCAATCCACAAGAGATTAAGCGTGAACTGGCGCTCGAGCTGATCGAGCGCTTCCATGATGCAGACGCTGCCGCCAATGCACACAAGAGCGCAGGCAATCGCATCATCGGTGACGAGCTGCCAGAGGACATGCCAGAAATCAGTCTGTCATTAGAAGGGCAGCCGCAACTGTTTATCACCAGTGTGTTGAGTCGGGCAGGGCTAACTAAGAATGCTGCCCAAGCCAAAGACGCACTCGGACGTGGCGTGGTTAAAGTCGATGGTCAAGTGGTCGATACCAGCTATATCCTAGCTGAAGGCGCGAGCGTGGTGATTCAAGCTGGTAAAAAAGCCATTGCGCGAGTCTTAGTGGTTGCATAACCCATAAATCTGCCCAAACCAGTAGAGAGGGAAGGAGATTTCCCTCTCTAACCAGCCGCAAAACACCAAAATATCAACTATGATTTATCTGAGAGCCGCTATTGCGTAAGCTGATCAACTAAATTTGTATAAAAATTAGTCGAATTTGACTAAAATCCCTGTAAATCGTCTGATAAATGAACGAACGTTAAATAAAATCAAAAAATACTGAAAAAGGTGTTGACGTACCCTCAGAAATCTATAGAATGCACCCCACAGCGACGCGATGCAGCGCTAGAAACTGTAGTAAATACAGCGACTTAGCGAGGTGGAGAGTGGTTGAGGTGGTTCGGAAG
>JBAQKP010000250.1:0-15487 GCA_049301135.1 Moraxellaceae bacterium
ATAACGCCATTCTTGCAGAGCAAAAACTGCCAATAGAAAAAAGAGCAGAGATGCTCAAAGAGGTAGCCCGAAAATTTAGGGTATCTATGGAAGGCTCACCTGCCATGCAACGCCTTAACGAGCAGACCTCATCTAACAATCTACTGGGTCAAGATAAGCCCGATCAGGAGTAACTCAGACCAGCCGCCCCATGTGAGCGGTTTATGCAGGCCAAGCAATGCGTTTTTTAACCCTTTTAACCTGAAAATTCACTTTTTAAGCCGCTCAAATTTAGCTGCTAATACTCTGTTTTTGTGTGGTTTGTTTCGGCCATTTGGGGTTAAAAACTGGTCTATTTTTAGCGCGGTTTTTTAACCCCTTTTTTAACCTCCATACCGCATTTTTAACCCTATATCGCTGTTTAGTGATGGTTACACTGGTTACAACGGTTACACGCATGATTCTACTGATAAAAACCTTGTAACCAACCCAAAAACCGACTTGGTTACAGTGGTTACAAGCGTGGTTACAGACACGGCAAACCGGCAGGCCAAGCCCACCCTCAATTTGAGGGGTTAAAATTTGAGCATCAATCCAATTTTGGATGAACCGTATCAATCAGCGATTTAGGCAGCCCACGGTTTTCCGAATTTTTAGGAGTTTTAGCCCCGAAAAAACCATTTTTTTAGGGTTGAAAGTTTTGGCATAGTTATCTGTTTTACAGAGTTTTTTATCTGGTTTTAGGGTGCTAAAAATTGGCTGTTTTTTCGCACCATTTTTCGGTGCATTTTTCACTACTTTTTTAGGTCAAAAGGCTGTTTTTGCAGAGATCGAATTAAATACGCTGAGTTTTCAGCACATCTATTTTGACGCAATCAATGCGCGTTACATGCGTTATTGACCATCTTAAATGTGGTCAGTCCAAAACTGGACACACCCACCACCGGCGCAAAGCCCAATTTTTCACACCTTTCACCTAAAAAAAGTCGCTTTTTACACAGATCAATTTAAGCGGCCAATACTATGTTTTTAAATGGTTTCATAGCGATTGTTTGCTGTGAAAAATGGTATGAAAAATTAGCTGTTTTTTTACACCAATTTTTACGATTTTTTTTACTGCTTTTGCGGATTTTGCCGACCGCGATTAAATCAAAGCTACTCACCATAAGCCCGATTGCATGGCACAACTGAGCAGGCATCGGTACGCACAAAAACAAACTATGTTCGTTTGATCAGAATAGCTGTACACACGATACGGAGATTTTGAGTCATGAGCAGTAAAGATTGGTGGACAAACGAGCGTCGGCAGGCACAGCGTGAGCGAATTAACAAGATAAAACCGTGGCTGAAGTCAACAGGCGCAATCACGGCGGAGGGTAAGGCAGTGATCAGCATGAATGCCTTCAAAGGTAAAAGCCGTAACGAAACGCTCAAGGCGTTAGGAGAGGATAAACAGCCCATTCAAAATAGCCACAGAGGTGAGTCGTGAATCCAGCGCAGCCAATAACACAGCAACGACAACATGGCTTACAAGCTGACAGCCTAGGCTTCTTGGTCGGGCAACGTCGCCTTGAACGCACGGCCAGCAATATCCACCAAGACACGCAGGAAATGGTGCGCTTGCTGAAGGGCATGATGCTAGACCGCGTATTGAATCCGCCGGATAACCAAGTGCAAGGCTTGGCGGCGGCGATTGCCATGGCACAGCGACGACCAACCATCGAGATCGTCAACGCCATACGCGAATTAACGACAACCGATTCAATCCCACCGATTGCCAATCGGCCAACCCGTGATATTGGAGGTTCAAACAGCCCAAGTGCTGACCTTTCACCGATACCACCACTGTTTACTCGACCAACACTGGATGTCCGTAGCCATAACGATTTACCGCGTCGTGATGTCCAGCCAATTACTGAGGCCAGTACAGCTACGCCAAATGTACCGGATTCAACCGGTAGAACTTCGGATGACGCGGCTGGGAATCCACCACTTAGCACCAGAACGGACGATGTGCGTGATGCTAGAGGGCGGTTTGTTCCACGCAATCGGGCAAGTGGAGGGGATAGCGCGGGTGGCGGTGACTCTAAGCCGTGGTTCGATAAGGTTAAGACAGCGGTATCCAGTGGCGTATCCACGGGTATGGCGGATACACAGGGCGTAGACCCCACGGTTGATGCAATCAATGAGCTGGGCGGGTTGTTGTCACCAGTGCGCAAGGCGGCTGGATTCGCATTCAAGCCTATTTCCATGCTGATGAAGCGTAACAAACGCAATGAACCACTACCTGCTGAACAAGATCGGCATAACCGCGAGGAACGTAAGTTTTGGGGGCGATTGGTTGATGCTGTACGAGCTCAGGGCAATGGCCGGAAGATGGGCGTAGTTGGTACGGCTGTTGCCACTGCTGCCACTCTAGGCGTGGCAGCGGGAAATGCAATTAGTGACGCTATAGGGGATACAGCGAACGGCGTAATTGGCGATGTTGTAGCCAGAGGGATGGCTTTGTTGGGTAGCGATACTGCTAAACAGGCTGTGGCTGATATGGAGGCTGCTGATGATGCTGAAAGATACGCTAATCGTGAGCGTAATGGTAATTTTGGCAGTACCGATAGAATTTATGAGTTCGGGCGAAGTATTGGGGCTGGTTCGCTATTGCGCGATTGGGGAAATGAGCAACAAGCGGCAGGTGGTCAAGCTGCTGTAGGCGGCAACAGTCGCTTAGGGGCGTTTGCGGGAGTCGCTGATGCTGTCGGGTTTGGCGAGGGTGACTACAGCTCAGTAAATCGCGGTGCAGACCCAAGAACAGGCAAAAGCTACGGCTCAACAAAGGCCAATCTTAGCGAGATGACCATCAACCAAGTTTTAGCGCGCAACAAAAAACCGTTTGGCGATCCAGACCGAATGAATGCGGTCGGCAGGTATCAGATTATTGCATCAACCATGAAAGGCTTGGTGTCAAAAATGGGACTTACAGGCGAGGAAAAACTCACGCCTGAAATGCAAGACCGGCTATTTATGGCACTGATGCCCAAGGCCACAACGGATTATGTGTCTGGTCGTTCCACGGATAGAAACGCTGCAATAACTGGACTTGCGAAAGAATACGCTTCTATTGGTGTACCTGTTGATATGAAGGGGCATGTTCAAAATGTCCGTGCTGGACAGAGTTTTTATCAGGGGTATGGCGGCAATAAAGCCAATCCTCAGTCTTTATCCAAAGTTGCAGCCGCGCTCGATGGGGCAAGAGCGCAAACAGTTGGCAAGCCTACGCAACCCGCCACACCAGCCAAGTTACCCGACACATCGCAGGGATTGGCTGAATATGCTGAGATACAACCAGCCCCCGCTGTCACCTCGCCAGTGCCCGCGCCTGTTGCACCGAATACCAACATGCAAAGCATGATCAGGCCAGCGGCGCAGGTGATGTCTTTGCCAATCAGTGCATCGAGTATTCGCCAAGCACCAAACCTGCCAGTGCCGCAGCCTATGCCCAAAGTGAGGGAGCAGATCAGTAGTCCAGCCCCGCAAGTGGTGACAATCGCACAGTCTGCCGACAATATCAGTCAAAACGTAGGTGATCGGGCAATAGCTCACGCTGTCACAGGTGGGCTGGGGATGCGGGGATGGGAGCAGGGATAGTATTTGGAGACCGGCAAGTTCACGGAAGTTATGCCAGTAAAAGCACAGAGCTAACCCTTGACGGTCTGCTATTGATATTAGAGTGAATCACTGGAGCTGTCATGCCTACCGCAGCGGAAGGTGGGTGATCTTCCCATTGACCAGCCGAATTTTTGAAACAAGTACCCCTTTTTTGTAGTGCAGACGGGTTTTACTACCATCGGCATTTACTTCCCATACAGAATGCGCGGCTGGCGGCTTGTTTCTGTAAAGAATCTCCATTGCTTCACGAAAAGACTCAATGAGTTGCTCCCCAAATGTTTTGGCTTTTTTTGGCATCAGACTTACCTGCGCTTCACTGGATCAGAAAAATAAATAGCCCTACTTTTCGACCCCGCGATAAGTAATGAACTTCGAGGTTTCAAAGTAAGGCTGTAGAGCCCGCTCACTCATGCCTCGTGGACTGAAGGTGTAAACACCCAAGCGAGAAGTCAGAGCAAAACATGATCTTACTGGATTAAGCCAGATAGCAAGAGTGCTGTCAAATTGATCAGTTTTTTCATGGGACGGTATGATATGAGTCGATATGGTATGAGTGCTATGCAGGCCAATCGTCACGCTTCGTCACGTTTCCATCACGCAGCGTCACGCTGACCGTCACGTTACTGGTTGAATGTAGCGCATGGCCAGCCTGTCAGACGGACTTCAATCCAGTCAGCCGATTCGAAATTGATAAATGATGTTTGATTTTGTGACCATCTCAAAGATGATTACAAAAATTGGTGATTGAGCTCCTGAATTTCAGGGGTTCACCATTGGCGCATACCCGCCACCATATTCACCATAATTAGATGCGCGAAAAATTTCGCATATCTGTAGGTTTCCTCAATTTGAGGAGGTCAAATGGCCAGCCCGTCAGCTTTGTTCACCGGGGGTAGAGAGGGCAATAGATGATTCTTGCGCCAGTAACTCACGCCTTTTACGTCGATTTTCCAGCATTCTAAAAGCAACTGTCTTAGAAACATCATCTGGGACACTGCTGCCATCAAAACCACTGGAGTCAACTGACAAAATAGCTTTTTGCGCCAACGTCTCACGCCTTTTACGTCGATTTTCTATCATCTCAAGAGCTTCCTGAACCGAAATATCTTCAGGCTGACTGCTGCCATCGAAACCACTTGAGTCAACGAGCAGTATCGCTGGAATGTCGTTGCTGTTTGTATTTGTCATGATCACTCCTTACTGTACGGTCTGGTTTGAAAAAACGAAGTTATGTTTTAGGCGATAGATTTGCGGCGACTACGTTCGGCCAAAGCCTCAGTTTTCGGCTTCAGGATAAAGAATTAAATTTTGGAGCCCGCCTGTCCATCGCTCGTCGGCCGAAGACATAAAACAAACGTCACGACAAAAGCTCAGAGTAGAGCGGACTCCTATTTGATTAGGCCAGACAGTAAACAGGCTGTCAAATGGATTGGGTTTATCACGCGGTGGTATGATATGAGTCGATATGAGCCTGTATGCAGGCCAAGCGAGTGCAATCTTTCGCTGGTCGTTTGAATCTAGTGCCCCAGTTGATGAGTTCAAAACTGCTGCCGCATCTCAAAAAGAGGCCGAGCTACACAGCCCACCAAAAGGAGCTAATTGCGAATCTATGCTCAAGCTGTGTAAAAATCAATCGATAATTATTAGGCTCATGCCATTAAGCCAATACAATTTTTTGCGAGTGGCTTAAAGATACTTGCAAAATACGGCACTCAAAGACCTTTAGGCTTTCCTCAGTTTGAGTGAACCTAAATTGGTGATATGATGAATCTGTTTGGGCATCCCACTGAATAGTTATCAGTGCTTAAATGCCCAAGCATTTTTATTTGAGATCAAACATCCGATCAAAACTTGTCGAAAAATAGAATTTTTAAGTATCAGTAGATTGTGCGAATTTACGCACCCACCCCTAAGAACCCGCTCCGTATTGACCATCTTAAATGTGGTCAGTCCAAAACTGGACACACCCGCAATCGTATGACGTATTGCACCTGCAAGACATAAAAACGCCCTGCTGGGAACCGTGCCGTCCGATTAAAAACAAGGGACAGCTCAACCAACCACAGGGCGGAAAAACGCTAATAAGCAGGCTCAAGCTGTCCAAGAACAGCAGGGATACCCTGCTAGCCATAGCTTCTTCCATTTGGGATTAAAGCATTCGTATGTTTTTTCGTCAATGCCGTGGTTTTGATTCGATGTTGCGCCATGTGGGGCAGCATCCTAGAATGAAATAGCTAGGCATAGGGCGGCCACCCGATAAGCAAGTAACCCTAACTTGTTTGCCTAGCGACTATTTTTAGGGACGCTGGAGGGTAAGCGTATGAGCGAAAAAATCACGATTTATAAAGCTGCCTTTGATTTTCAAATCAGACTACTACTCGGGCATAGTGTAGAAAAAATAAGGCTGCTTTATGAAAGCGAAGGTATTGCAAAGGAGGATATGCAGGTATTTGTAGACGACTGTATTGCTGAACTTCAACAAGCCATTAAAGTTGAACGACTCGACCCAGCCGATAGCAATAACCACACGATGACAGAGCATATCGACACAGTAACCTTATTTAAGAAAATGGCTTATCAAGAATTTGAGAAGAAAAAGGACAACCTACGCGAGTTGTGTTTTTTTAGAATGCTGGCATATATCGCACTCTACAAACACCACATGCTGTGCAAAAACTACTACGACGCATTGACCTGTATATCGTATGCAAACATCGAGCTTTCTCGACAAGGTTATGGTGATTTTGCAGGTAAAACTGCACTAGCAGAACGCGCCGCAAACAGCGGGAGACAAAAAGGATTAAGTCAAAAAGAACAGACAATCAGCTACATGAAAGAATCACTGATAAGTCGGCAATGGGAAACCCGCGAAAATTTCTTCTACACCATCGCAGACGAAATAAAGGAGAAATTCGAAATTCAAAGAACAGCCGAATCAATCAAAACATACTTCTACAAAGAGCTTAGTGAAGCAGAACGAAACGTCTTTAAAAGAAGGCCAAAAACTATTATGGGTAAAAGCTAGCTACTGGATTTTACCCAAAATACAACCAATAGATGATGCTTCACATCAGCCCGTGCAGCAAAGCACAGGGCGTAATAGTGGAGCATGAGCGTGAACAAAAACACCCCCGCAGCAACATTCCCCCACGACGGCTACAGCCGCTTGCAACAGCTTCTGCCGTACCTGCCAATCGCCAAAAGTACAGTAGAAGATTGGGTGAAGAAAGGTAAGTTTCCCAAGCCCGTAAAACTGTCAGCGACAGTGACCGCGTGGCGCAACAGCGATATTCACGCGTGGCTTGATAGCTTGGCGACTGGCCTGCCAGAAGAAGCAACCAATGACGAAGACGAAGACGAAGGGGTGCAGCCATGAGCACGGGTCAGGGTAAACGCTTATTGGCATATTTGTCTGATCCAAAAACCTGCAACCAAGGCATTAATCGCTTTGAAGCCGAGCAGCACTTAACGATCTGCCATTTAGCACGGCGAATCCTTGATCTGAGGCAAATCGGCTATTTATTCAAACATCACGACGAAACCAGCGATGACCTCGCTGGACATCCGCACAAGCGCATTCGCCGGTACTGGCTTGTTGGACGAGTTAATCCAGCAAGCCAAACCCCCGATCTATCAAACATCGCAGAGTGAACAAGCATGAGCAATCTAAAGACATTCCCAGCCGCGCTTACGGTGCAATCAAAGCGCATGAAAGACATTCAATTCACCCTAGAAGCAGTCAGTCAGGCACACACAGATTTATCGGTGTTATGCAGTGTGGTTTGTTCAAGCCGCGCAAAATCAGTAGAGACGTTTAACGAGTTACTGCGCATTCAGCGCAACATCGACTGCGTTTGTGACACGCTTGAAAACTACGCAGATGACAGCGGATTTTCTGAAATTTATGAGGAATGCGACCTAGCGGAGAAGTTTTTAACCTGCTGCATCCTGACGATCTGGAAGGCAGACCGGCCAGTCACACCGCAACAGCCGACCGACTGGCGTGAAGCAAACGTCATTTATTGCGTTATGTTTTCCGCGATGCACCGACTCGGCAATGCGTTAAGTGCAATCAAGGCGGTGATCGTATGAATCAGTGCTCAAAAGACCGTCTGCGTAAAATCGCAGACAAAATCGAGGCTGTTTCTGATTCAACGGCGCGTGTTTTGAGTCTCATCATAGAAATCAGAACAAGCAGCAACAGCTTGTCATTCTCTGACAATCCAGCGTATTCTGTAGACCTCTCGAAATCTAACAGCGTCACCCCTGAACGTCATTCAGGATTTTTTGTGCCTGTAAATTGTGCGACCTCTCAAGTCGAGCAACCCAGCAGCGCACGGCCAGCAGCGGCCTTACGCCTGCAATCCGTCTATGACGGGTGGACATCGCAAAATAAGTCAGTAATGGCAAATATGCGGGGCGGTTCTGTTAGACCGAGAGTGACACCCGTCACCCTTTCAGACTCTCAAGCTGATTGGGTGAAATCTCAAAATCTAACAGGAGTCAGTCATGACTAACACCTCTAGCACCGCCAACACCCCTAAAAAGCCATGCACCACCCGCCCACAGCTACCGCCCCGTACATTCGATTTTGTCGTCTATCAGCCGCATTTAAGCGATATTGACGCACATCATTTTGACAATCTCGAAGACGCAAAAGAATTTAAAAACAGTCTTGGGAACGCAGCGTCTTATCGTGTTGCAAAAATCTGGTTCTTTGATGATGCAGTCGAAAACGGGGGTGTATCAAAATGAAATACGCCACCCCACGACGTACCGCATTTAACGGACAACGCGACGGCAAACGCTTTGCCTTTAATCGTGCATTACTACCGACCCCGACCGAGTATTACCGCGACACTCAGGGCATGAAACTGACCGGTACAGGCGAATGGCGTACAGCACTTTGCCCGTTCCATGATGACAAGTCACCCAGCTTGCGAATCAACACCCGCTCAGGCGGCTACAAATGCATGGTATGCGAAGCCAAAGGCGGGGACGTTTTAGCCTTTCACATGGCACGGCATGGCCTGCCATTTATCGAAGCCTGTAAAGCATTGGGCGCATGGAGTGAACAGCCATGAATGACCAACCATGCCCCGATACCCTAGACCTATTCAACAGCGCACCACTAGAGCCACAGCAGCCGCCACAAGCGACAGCAACGGCAATCAGTGACCTAGAGCAACAGGCCAAAGCATTTGCGCGTCAACTTGCAGCCAAAGCCATTAAACAAGGCTACCAACCAACGCATTTACACACCTACACCGACGCGACCGGCCAGCCCTTGTACCGGAAAACACGCGCCAAACACCCAACATGGGACAGCCTCACACCTGAGCAGCAGAAAGCCACCGCAACAGCAGCAGGCGCAAACGGTAGCAAGTGGATTCGAGCCTTTCACCATGACGGCACGGCATTTGTTGCCAAAGAACCCATTTATACAGACGTGTACCCCACAGGCAATGGTAAAAAGCCGCTTTATCTGCTGCATGAACTGGTGAATGCCGATGCAGGCCAAGCGGTATATGTGGTCGAAGGTGAACAAAAAGCGGACTATCTAACCGAGCTTGGTTTGATTGCCACAACCAGCGGCGGCAAATCATCTGCCAGTGTGACCGACTGGCAACCATTGGCAGGGCGGCGCGTGATCATCTGGCGCGACTTTGACAGCTCAGGCCAAGATTACCAAGACACTGTTATTCATGCTGTAAGCGGTTTGGGTGGTGAGCTGTGGGAGGTCGATGTTGGTATTCTTGACATATACGAAAAAGAAGACGTAATCGACTGGCAACAGCGACGCACAGATAACGGTTTGACCACCACGGCAGCGGACGTACAAGAATTGCCAAGGGTGAAGATCGAGTCGCTCAATTTGAGCCACCACCCACAAAGTGTAGTAAGCACCGACCCCGTGCAACATCCTCAAATTGAGGAAGGCGACGGCGTGCCAGACGGCCACCTGATCGAGCCGATGCGATACGGCGGCGGACGGTTTGAAGTGCTACCCAATGGCCTGTATTTCGTGGATACCGACAAGGAAGGCAACGAGCGCGAATGTTTTGTTTCCAGTCCGATTATCGTTCGAGCCATGACCCGCAGCGGTACAAGCCAAGCATGGGGGCGTTTGTTGGAGTGGCGCGACCCTGACAACAAGGTTCACCATTGGGCAATGCCGGTGGAGCTATTGCAAGGCGACGGTTCAGAGGTACGGCGCGAACTGGCCAGCCGTGGCGTACAAATCCACCCCAGCAAGCGCACCCGTGATCTATTCACCTTGTACCTGCAAAGCTACCCAACCACCGCCCGCGCCTTGTGTGTCGAGCGTTTGGGGTGGTGCGGCGGCCTGTATGTCATGCCAGACCGTGCCAGCGGCAACAGCGATCAATTAACCGTGTTTCAAAACCCCCACGGCCTAGAACCCGCATTTTCGCAGCTTGGTACATTGCAGCAGTGGCGCGACCATGTGGCGGCATTGGCAACCGGTAACAGCCGTTTAGGATTGGCGGTATCTATGGCGTTTGCAGCCGTTCTAGCCGACCTTGTGGGCGAACAGGGCGGCGGTATCCATATCAGGGGCGGCAGCAGCACCGGCAAAAGCACCGCTTTAAAAATGGCCTGTAGCGTATGGGGCAATCCTGAACACTACGGGCGAGAGTGGCGCACCACCGACAACGCTTTAGAAGGCTTGGCAGCTTTGCACAATGACGGCTTATTGGTATTGGATGAATTGAACCAGTGCGACCCGCGCACCGTGGGGCAAGCGGTTTACATGCTTGCTAATGGACAAGGCAAAGCCCGTATGAGTAAGACCGGCAGCAGCCGCCCCGTGGTGCAATGGCGCGTATTGTTCTTGTCAGCCGGTGAAGAATCCTTGAGTGCTTTAATGCAGCAGGCAGGCAAACGCACCAATGCAGGCCAAGAAATCCGTTTTGCTGAAATTACAGCCGATGCAGGGCAAGGCATGGGCATGTTTGAACAGATCGGCATGGCCAGCAGCCCGCAAGCGTTTAGCGATCAAATCAAGGACGCGGCCAAGCGTTACCACGGCACAGCAGGCCAAGCATTCCTTGACCATGTGACCCTTGACCGCCTACAGACCACAGAACAGGCCAGACAGTACATGCAGGCATTTATGGTGCATGTGCCTAGCCAAGCGACCGGACAGGCGCACCGCGTGGCCAGCCGCTTTGCCCTGATTGCAGCAGGTGGAGAAATCGCCACCGATGCAGGCATTACCGGATGGACAGCCGGTACAGCGACAGAAGCGGCCAGACAGTGTTACAACGCTTGGTTAGAGTCATTCGGCATGATCGGCAACCACGAAGAACGCGCCATACTTGCCCACGTTAAGGGATTTTTTGAAGCGCACGGCTCAAGCCGGTTTGAAGCCTTCTACCAACCCGACCCCGACAAACACGAACGGATTAACAACCGCGCCGGATACTGGAAAGCTGAGGGCGACAGCAGACGCTATTTGGTATTCCCTGAGCAATTCAAGAACGAAATCTGCAAAGTGTATGACCACCGCCAAGTCAGCAAAATTTTGATGACAGCAGGGATACTGGTTACAGCAGGCGACGGCAGACCGGACAAGTTATGCCGGATTCCCGAACGCGATAAAGCCACCCGCATGTATGAAATCAATTCAGATACGCTATTTAGCGATGGTTACACTGGTTACAACGGTTACACGCCTGATTCTATTGGTAAAAACCTTGTAACCAACCCAAAAGCCGACTTGGTTACAATGGTTACAAGTGCGGTTACAGACACGGCCAGCTCACACAGCGGCGAATTATTGGCATCTGTAACCAATGCTGTAACCAGCCGTAACCAACCTTGTAACCAAGCCAAAACCGATAGTAAAACCAGCAATAACAATGCTGTAACCAATGTAACCGCTGTAACCATGCAAAAACAGCCAAATCCACCCATAACGGCTGTAACCAAACCACAGCAACATGGGATTATTGAGCTATGAATGCATATGACCTTTTGATATTGGCACACGGTTACGGCGTAGAGGTTTCCACCAATGGTGAAAAGCTGAAGGTACAGTTTGACCAAAGCCGCCCACCACCGGCCAACCTAATCGACCTGCTACGCAACCACAAAGCCGATCTACTGACGCACCTTGCCAGTCAGCCTGCCAACAGTAGTCCCTACCAGCTAGAACCTGAGCTATCGGCAGCGCGTATCCGAATGGAGCAAGCCCTATTCGTGCTGCGTGAATGTGAGTTGATCGAGCAGGAACGCAAACGGCAATACATCCCGAGAGAGTGGATTGATCGTGGTGAGTGGCTGGAGCTTTGCGCCAAGCGTTTGCGGTGGTCAGCCGATGACTGTACTGATGCGCTATTAGCACTGACACAAGCCAAGCGAATCGAGATACACCACAGTGAGCGCGGTATTCGTGAAGTCTGCCAATAGCAGGCCAAGCGACAGCAGACCGCCCACAGTGGCGGTTTTTTTGTATCTGCCCACCACTTTACATACATATCCAATATGTATAAATTTAAGCCATGAATATCACCTACGACCCCAACAAGGCGGCCAGTAACCAGCGCAAACACGGTGTAAGCTTTGAAGAAGCCCAAACCGCATTACTGGATGAATACGCCCTCGTGCAAGAAGACGGCGACAGCGAAACAGAACAGCGTTTTGTATTGCTTGGCCGATCTGCCAAAGAACGCCTATTGGTTGTGGTGTATGCCGTGTGGGATGAAGAAGCCAACCTAATCCGGCTCATTTCAGCCCGTCTAGCCACCAATCGAGAGAGGGACAGTTATGAAAGCGGAATATGATTTTTCCAATGCCAAACGTGCCAGTGAAGTACCGCACCTGAACCGCCTACGCGCCAGCCAATCACAAAAAACCCGTATCACCATCATGCTGGACAATGACGTGATCGAGGGATTCAAGGCGCGTGCCAGTGAACACGGTACAGGCTACCAAACCGAGATCAACAGCGTACTACGCGAAGTCTTACAGCAAGGCACGTTAGAGGAGGTCATGCGGCGCGTGATTCGTGACGAACTCAAACACGCTTGAACTTCACCTCACAACCAACCGCCCACCGTGGCGGTTTTGTTTTGAGTGGTCAAAGTGGGATTATCACACTTTGCCAAATACCCACGGAATTAGATGCACTCAGTTTTGAGCATATCTATCTGGGATTTTCCCGCATTGCATGGGGTTTGTTTTCAAAATCGGTGCATTTCGCTGGATACCAGCATGGATACCGCCCAACTGGATACCAAATCCAAAAGGGCGTTTTCGGTGGACACCTGACTGGCAACCTATGCAGTGGAAACCAAGGGCAGCATTTCAAATGCGACCCTTTCACGTTTCAAACGCGCATGGGGTGGTCAACTTGCCCGCGTTTCAAATCCGACCAAGATAACCAGCTTCACCACACCTCAACACCGACTGGCATATCGTTCTGATCGTCTGGCAAGCTATCAGGCGTGATAGCAGCCAATAGATCGGCCAGCCGTGGCTTATCGGCTTGCGGCAACTCTAAATCAGGACTCACGACCATCACACCCGCCCAACATTCGACTGACTCAAAAATAGATCATAGATTGATTGCCATTCATCGGAAAGCCAACAATCCCAAAACCATCGCGCTAGGCCAGCCAATCGAGAGCAATACAACCAAAACAGGGGGGCATTTTTCATTTTGTTGGTATATTTGTTGGTATATATTTTTTATATTATAAAAAATATATTATTTAACATATGTTTATTTGTTTGATATCGTTGAGGGTCGCGCCACCATATTTAAGAAAGGCTTACAGCGATGTAAGCCTTTTTTGTTGCCTGCGATTTGATATTTTAGGTTGCGCGAATTGTCTGATTTCGCGTGTATTGCCTTGGCAGAATGTCGGTTGGATTGCGCTCAATCCGCCCGCATTTGAATGATGACTTTGCCGCGTGCTTTACCCTGTTCAGCGTGTGCGATTGCCTGCGCAGTCTGTTCAAACGGGAACACACTGTCCACGATGGGACGGATGATGCGTTGCTCAATCAAGGGATTCATGTGCTCAAGTTGTACGCCATCTGCACGCATGAACATATAACGATAGTGTGCTTGCGCCCGTTTAGCGGCGGCGTGTGGCTTGGCACCAAATGCCCAAAACACTGGCCAGAGTAGCCAATTGACCTTAAGGCGACGCGCCAAGGCGACATCTGGCCCATCGGCAATCGACACCACTGTACCGCCTGCGCGAATGCACTGAAAATCCAGCAACAGATTAGACATGCCCACAGAATCGAGGACGCCATCCATATCGCGTATTTCTTTTTCAAACTGTTGATGACGCCGGTCAATCACCCTGTCTGCACCAAGGCTTTTTACAAAGTCGATATTGGCTGTGCTGGCCGTGGTCACCACATGCAACCCCATATGCTTCGCCAGTTGGATCGCGGCACTGCCCACCGCACCTGCACCGGCATGAATCAACACAGATTGCCCTTGTTTTAATGCAGCAGCTTCAGTCAAAAACTGTTGGGCGGTCAGCAACACCAGTGGTAACGCTGCGGCCTCAACATGTGAGAGTGACGCGGGTTTATGCGCCACGGCACCTTCATCCGTGACCACTTCCATGGCAAAAGAGCCAATACGATCTGCACGCAAACAGGTGTAGACCGGATCGCCGACCTTAAAGCGGCTGACCTCTGATCCGACTTCACTCACCACGCCAGAGCAGTCATTGCCCAAAACCAGTGGGAATCGATACGGTAACAGCACTTTTAACGCGCCGCTGCGAATCTTCATATCTAGAGGGTTAACACTCGCGGCATGAATTTGGATCCGGACGTCTCGCGTACCCAGCACCTGTGCAGGCAACAGCCCGCGCTCCAGTCGATCTGGCGTCCCGTATTTGCGGATATAAAATGAATCAATCATGATTTTGCTCCGGTCATTTTTTATCAAGGATCACCTCGCATTAACTGAGATACCAATGCGAGTCAGCAGCGTGTTCAAAACGCAGTACGATCATAAGGAGAGATGACTTTAGGCGGTTGAAGAAAAGCCGTCAGCCCCTGAAACCACATCACCTCTAGGAAATCACCACTCACGATCAAATCCTGCCGACCCAATCCGCGTAGAAAAGCTGCTTGGCTATCTTTCGCCGATAAGATATCGAATCCCTTGCCCGCGTCTTTAAAGCTGAGGGTGAACTGAGCATCGTTGGTCAGTCCAGCAAAAGACTTGATCGTGCCATTTGCAATTACGAAATAGCGTCCGACGCCGGACAAGGTGCAAATCTGAAACACCAGCTGCTTACCCTCAATATAACGGGCACAGGCTGGGTTGTTGTTCATTTGGCGCTTCAATAATACAGTGAACGCCCACAGCAACAGTTTGAATTTATACATGGTCATAGCCCTCAATCACTAAACGTGGCGTTAATCTGGGTGGGTGTCATCACATTCACTCGTTGAGGAACTGAATCGCATGTTGTAAAAAGCGCTCGGGATACTGAAAATGCGCCGCATGGCCACTGTCTGGATAAATGAACAACTGGGCATTCGGGATATTCCGCGCCATGTAATACGAATTGACGGTTGGAATCATCACATCATTGACCCCGTTCAAGATAAACGTGGGTTGCTGGATCTTTCGCAAATACGCAAACGGATCTGACTCCGACACTCTAGGCAAATAATACGTATTGGCTTCGATTTGCGTGTTTGCCACTGCTGGCGATGACGGCGGATCTTGATCAACTCGCTGATGACGGCGCTCCCAAAACTCACGTCCGGCTTGCTGTGCTTGCTCAGATCGCCCAAAGAACAAATACAGGAAGTCCTCAAGCTCCGGAACCAGTTTGGG
>JBAQKP010000251.1:0-7455 GCA_049301135.1 Moraxellaceae bacterium
GGTTTGGCTGCGTCGGTACCAAACGCGGAAATGCCCGCGCACCGGCTTGATAGCTTGAATCTGGAAACGGCGCATCATACGCCCGTCGTTCAGCGCGACTCAGCTTGCGGCGCGTGCCTGCTTGCACGATATGGCCGGTCGGGAAGATCGGTGTGTATACCGCAAAATTTTTCCAAATATGAAAAGCCAGCGGCGTTTTGTGCTGACCCGTCGGCAGCATGCCATTACCGATGACTACCGCTTTAAACCGATCTGGATTGGCCGTCAGTAAGCGCAGCCCGAGCAACGATCCCCAGTCCTGACAAACCAGTGTGATTCTTGTCAGCTCCAGTTGATCCAGCAAGCTCTGTAACCACGCCAAATGTGCCTGATAGCTATAGTCTGCCATCTGGGTTGGTTTGTCAGACTTGCCAAAACCGATCAAATCCGGTGCAATCACCCGATGCCCCGCCTGCGCGCAGATCGGAATCATCTGTCGATATAAATACGACCACGTCGGCTCACCATGCAGCATCAAAATAGGGTCTGCCGTCGGCGCACCCTCATCCACATAGTGCATGCGCAACCCATCCACCATCGCATAGTGTGCGGCAAAGGGATAGTCGGGCAAGTCTTGAAAACAGGCTTCTGGGGTACGCGCGAACGCTATCATTTGACCGCTCTCCTTTTGTTTTGACTGGTCTGCGCCTTGTATCAGCGCAAGAACCAACAGTGCCGCAGTCGTGGCGCAAACGTCAACCGCCCCTAGCGAATATAGTCGGTATTTTCCAGTAAATAAGCCGCGCCCAAACCACCCCCTGCACAGGTTGATACCACCGCATAACGCTGATTGGCATGCTTTAAGCGCTGTATTGCAGTTTGAAACAACCGAATCCCCGTTGCAGCAAACGGATTGCCGAGTGCCAATGAGCCACCCCAGAGATTGAGTCGATCAGACGGGATCTGACCGTATGGATAACCCTGACCAAAACGCTGCGCCACAAACTGCTGGGAGGCCAAGCACTTTAGGTTAACCAACAACTGCGCCGCAAACGCCTCATGAATCTCCCACACCGCAATATCTTCGAACGACAACTGATTGCGTTGCAACAAGCGTGGAATCGACAAGGCTGGTCCCAGCAACATTTCGTGGCGTAAATCCTGCACACCGACCCACTGATAATCGCGCATGACCGCACCAAGCGGCAACCCCAAGTGTTCAGCTTTCGCCCAACTTGACACCAACAACGCACCTGCACCATCGGAGAAGCGTGAGGCATTGCCTGCGGTAATTACTCCCTGTGGATCGAACACCGGCTTTAATTGTGCCAAGCGCTCAATCGTCGCATCAGCACGCGCCGTATTGTCCTGTCTGACCGATTGACCCCCAATCTGCATCGGTGCGATTTGCGTCTGATAATACTGAGCTGCGGTGGCGGCTATCGCGCGCGCATGACTTTGTGCCGCAAACGCATCGCACGCCTCACGGCTGACGGCATGCTGGGCAACCATCGCCTCACAGGCCTGTCCCATGCTTAATTGCGTGGTAAAATCAGAGCTACTCGGCAGCTCCAGTCTCAAGTCGCTGAGGCGCAGCGCACTGAGCAATTTTAAGCGGTGGCTGAGTGTCTTGTTCTGGCGAGCCTTCATCACCGTACGGCGAATGTTTTGTGATAATCGAATCGGCACATCCGAAAAATTATCTGTGCCACCGGCAATCCCCAACTGCAAACGTCCCAATGCAATCATATCGCACAGATTAGCCAGCCCAACACTCGGTGAAATCCCTGCCATAGCAACTGTATATGCCGGAATACTACTCGGCAATCCGGCAGCCAACATACTCTCACGCGCCACATTGGTGGTATTGACCTCATGTAGCACTGTCCCCATCGTGACCAGCTCGATGTCCTGTGGATCTGCGATATAACGCTGCACCAGCGCCGCAATACTGTGGGCGGCCAACTGGTAACTCATCAGATCAGCATAGGCTCCTGCACTGTCCAAAAAAGCAGTTCTCACCCCTGCCACCAAAACCGGTAACCGCGCCAACGCTGTCGTCTGCATTAGGCCAACTCCTCAATCTGATAATGACCCATTTGATAAACCTTGCCGGTCTGATCAATCAAACGAAAGCCCTGTTTACCCTCAACACACAGATCAGCGACCTGAATCTGTAAAAGCGGACTGGGCAACGGGAGCGGATTGACAAAGCGTGTCTCAATCGCAGAAATCGGCGCACGCACGCTCAATACGGCATAGATTTGGGCAAATGCCCCGTAGCCATGCATGATGCAGCCTTTAAATCGAGTGTGACGTGCCAGCAGCGGCAGCGTATGAATCGGGTTAAAATCCCCCGTCAACAAAAAAATGTCACCCCTTCATCGGCCGCCGCCTGCCATGTCGCAATTGTTGACCATGACACCACATCAGCAGCAGGCTTGGTACTTGCCGGTCGTGCTGCCAGTACCACAGCAGCATAAGCATCCACCTGTAACAACGCCAATCCGACCGCATCAAACACCTACACCTGCGAATGAATCCGCGCCCGATAGCCATCATCAGAGGCATCCAGCAGCCGACCAGCCAAGCGTAGCTTTTGACCGGCTTGAATCGGATGCCGGATTACCACACTTAAGCCTTGATTCAGTACATTGAGCAGTGGATAAGGACAATAGGCGGTGAGTTCAGACACCACTGCCAATACGGTCTGACTGACCACCAGTGGCATGGGAACGCTGGCTGTGACCGGTTGCTTGAGCCATGTTTGAAAATGCTGAGTGAGCGGGTACGAGGGTGCAAGCAACCAACGATTGACCTGCACATCTTGTCGGTGCTTTTTACTGAATGGCCATGACGCACGTATAAGACCAAATAACATAGCACGCATGGTGGCCTGATGCTCCAACACCTGCCAAATCGGAACTGAAACAGACATCCGCACAACCCTCCACAAAAAATCTGTGACATCATGCAAAATTGCGTTGCACCACGTCAGGGGCAATCGCGCCAGCTGCCATGCCATAAGTGACAGTACGCGGCGCTTACGTTAGATTGGAGAGGATTTTAGGCGGTAATAGGTCACTCCATGCGCTATCCCATCACCTATTCACGGCTGCTGGCTCGCGAATTACGTTTAACCACAGCACAACAGGCGTTGTTCCTCGGCGGGACGACGTTACATGCTGACGACCTAGAGCGCCTGAACCATAGCATCAGTCTGGCTGACCAATTACTGATCATTCAAAATGCGCTGCAACTTGCTGCACGCCCCACCTTTGGACTCGAAATCGGTAGCCGCTTGTCACTGGCCGCTCACGGCTCACTCGGTCTATTGCTGAGCGCGAGTGCGACACTGGGTGAGGCATGGATAGCCTTAGAACGCTATCATGCGTTGCGGTTACCCTTGGTGCAGCTATCGCGGCAGTTTCACGCTGAGCATTTAGAACTCTGCCTCACGATTCACCACCCACTCGACAGCTTGGGTATTTTTTTGATTGAAACCCTGATGGTCACCATTCAACGTGGTGTTGAACTGGTGTTGGGGCGCAAGCTGCGTGAGGCGCACTATTGGTTTGCGTACCCTGCACCGAGCCATGCGGCGGCATATACTGATTTTTTACACGGCACGATGACGTTTGCAGCAGCACAGCATAAGGTCTGTATCCCTATCGGATTGTTGGCACAACCCAATCCCTTCCGTGACCAGCACCTCTATCAACAGGCCATCAATCAATGTGAACAGCTTGAACAACACTTTAAATCTGCTCAACCCGCCGATTGGCGTACAAGGATTGTGGCGGTACTGCGGCAGCATCCGGGCAAGCTATGGAGTCTGATTGAACTGGCCAGTTACTTTAATATGTCCAGCCGGACACTGATGCGACATCTGCACGCGGAGCAGACCAATTATCAACACCTGCTGGATCAAGAGTTGGCACGGCAAGCCCTCGAATTACTACACACGGGACAGCACACGGTCGAATCAGTTGGATTGGCACTGGGTTATCAAGATGCGACGGCCTTTCGGCGCGCTTTTCGGCGCTGGTTTGGCCTGCCACCCTCGCAGTATTTATTAAAACACCCACAACACCACTAAAATCTGGCGACATCTGCATGCCACTTGTCCACTTCCAGCCTAACCACAACCCAACCTAGTAGGCAACATGTTGGATTAAATTACCTCATTGATGCTGTATTATGAACAGTCTGTGTGCTCAAGCCTTCAAACAAGTGTTGCGTCTCCAGCAACCCATCCTATTCAGTATTCGCCATCCACATCAGTTAGTTCGATTCGAGCCATTGTTGGTACGGCTATTGCGGCTGCCCACCCAGATCAAACAAACCGAACAACTCATCAGTCATCAGCGCGTCATGGTGCTGCGTAACCAACGGGATGACACACACCCTGCACGGGTGTTGGTGTATCTACATGGCGGAGGGTATAACGTCGGCAGTCCAAATACTCACAAAGTATTCGCTGCTCGTTTGATGCAAGCGGCACAATTGCACACCTCTTACTTGCCCTACTACCGACGTGCGCCTGAGCATCCTTTTCCAGCCGCGTTGGACGATGTCTTAGCGGTCTGGCGTGAGCTCATCGCCCGTCATCCCAATGATCAAATCATTTTAGCGGGTGAATCAGCCGGCGGTGGTCCATGTTTAGCACTCTGCCAACAAGCGCGACAGCTTGATTTGCGCCTGCCAGATCGGCTGTACTTGCATTCACCGTGGCTCGATGTTGGGTTGACCGCAGAACGCTATACCGATCTGCGTCATCATGATGCATTTTTGGGACGACATCCTCAGCGCCAACAATGGCTGCATCGGGTGTTTGCACGTCACTATATCGGCACAGCGACACCAAACAATCCGTTGCTCTCGCCCATTTATTTAGACCCTACGGGCTTCCCGCCGCTGTTGATTCAGACCGGCTCAGAGGAGGTTTTTTTACAGGACAGTCAGACGCTATCCGCACGCTATAATAGTGCGGGACTGCGCTGTACTTTAGAAGTTTGGCAAGGCATGTGGCATGCTTTCGCGTTCTTGGCACCGCCTTGGTTACCGGAAGCGAATCAAGCCATTCGACGCGTAGGACAATGGCTCAAAAACGACACACCACGCTGTGAATTAAACTAGCTCCGCCTGCATCTCTGCCAACGCCGCCTGAATCTGCTCAACCGTCGCACTCACAGTCGCCACCGCTTGATCATCCAGATACCACACCACACTATCGGCTTGCGCGCGTAAATCAGGCTCGACCTGCGCCGCCAACTGCTGACTGACCTGACCTGCGGCTTTACCATCGGCAAAGCTAATCGACTGCGCCAACTCCACACCGGCAGCATCACGCAAGAAAAACTGAAACGTGCCATCCGCCGCGCGTGAACTGACAAAGCGAGCGCCTTTGGTTTTTTTCTTTTTTTCGGGTGCGGCGATTTGCACAGGGACACGGAATGTCCGCAAGCCCACCGCATCGCGTAACTCGGCCAAAAACGGCGTGGCCACTGCGCGTGCTTTGACTGCACCGGCTTGTAACACGTCTTCTAAGTGATCAGGGCGTGCCAGTAGTTCCTGATAACGCTCACGCGGTTCGGCCAGTTCAGTGTTGAGCAAGTCAAACAGTTGATTTTTGGCTTCACCCCATGCCAAACCCTGCCGCAGATCATCGGCAAATTGTGTGGTTTGTGCATCGCTGGCAAACGCACGATAAATCTCAAACAGATGCGAGTCGTCTGGATTTTTCGGCTCATTTGGCAACTTCGAGTCAGTGACGATTTTAGCAATCGCGGATTTGAGTTGTTTGGCAGGGACAAACAGCGGAATGGTGTTGTCGTAGCTTTTCGACATTTTGCGGCCATCTAACCCCGGTAGCGTTGCCACATTGTCGGCAATCAAGGCTTCTGGCATCGCAAAAAACTCACGCCCCGCGCCGAACAAATGGTTAAAGCGCTGGCCGATGTCACGCGCCATTTCGACATGCTGAATCTGGTCACGGCCAACCGGAATTTTGTGCGCGTTAAACATCAAGATATCTGCCGCCATCAGCACCGGATAGCTGTACAAGCCCATGGTGACACCGGCATCGGGATCTTCACCGGCATCGACATTGGCGGCGGTACTGGCTTTATAGGCATGCGCTCGATTCAATAAACCCTTGGCGGCGACACAGGTCAGCAGCCACGTTAGCTCAGGAATTTCAGGAATATCCGACTGGCGATAGAAGGTCACGCGCTCAGGATCAAGGCCACAGGCCAACCACGTCGCCGCAATCTCCAACCGCGAACGCTGAATCCGTAGCGGGTCGTCGCACTTGATCAGCGCATGATAATCCGCCAAAAAATAAAACGAATCGACCTGTGGGTTACGGCTTTCGGCAATCGCTGGACGAATCGCGCCCGCGTAGTTGCCCAAGTGTGGCGTGCCGCTGGTGGTAATCCCTGTTAAAACCCGAGTTGTCATAGCACACATCAATCGCAAAGCAGAATGCGGCTATTTTGCCACTGTCTACGTTAAAATGGATAGTCACTGCCAAAAACAGACGTTTATGCCATCATCTTCATCAACCGACCTTCCCTCACTGCGGCGCAGCTTGCGGCGTCAACGTCGCGCCTTGTCAACTCGCCAACGTCAGCAGGTTGGCACAGCCGCTGCCCGTCGGTTGCGCCGTCAGCCGGTGTTTCAGCGAGCGCAGCATATTGGGATGTATTTGGATGATTTTGGTGAAGTACCGACGCAGGCAATGATTCAGTTGTGTTTTCAGCATGGTAAAACGGTGTATTTGCCACAGGTACGGCAGTTTGATCAGCGTTTGGTGTTTGTGCGGATCAGCCGCCAGCAGTACCAGAATCGCCGCTTTGCTCGGCATCGGCTCGGGATGCTTGAACCACGTCAAGCGCGCGGTCAGTCGATGAAAAAACTACAATTGCTGATTTTGCCGTTACTCGGTTTTGATGGTACGGGTACGCGCTTGGGTATGGGTGGCGGTTACTATGATCGGACGTTGGCGCACTGTCCTGCTCGGCCATTTCGGGTGGGTTTGGCGTATGATTTTCAGCAGGTTGAGCGGTTGCAGCGACAGGTTTGGGATCAGCCGTTAGATGCGGCGCTGGTGGCGGGTCGGTGGTTGGCGTTTTAGGTTTTTGTGATGAAAATGGGTTGCGAGGGCGAGTGGTTTGAGCTATGGTTGTGTGGTGTTTTTATGGGCTGCATAAGACCTCTGCTTGCACTTTAAAATTTTGTTTTCTATGAATTTTAAGGCGTAAATGTTTGGGATATACGTCCTTTTGCGGCTGCCTATGTGGCATGGTAACGCATAAGCGTGATTAGCTGAAAGCTGGATCCAACTTAATTGAATAGAGGAATGGTATGACTCTTGAGGAATATAAAGATTTGGTAGTGTCTAAATCAGACGTGTTTCATATATTTGTCTGACCTCGTGATTGTACTGCAAGATAAAGGCATGAAGTACAGCCT
>JBAQKP010000252.1:0-1949 GCA_049301135.1 Moraxellaceae bacterium
TTGCCACACTGTGCGGCGTGAATCCGAGCTATGGATGCGCTCAGAATATGATTATGGTCAGACTTGCAGACGCTGACCGACCCTTGGCCATGTATGACGCTCGACTGACACGCATGCTGGAAGATCAATGCAAAATCCAGTTGGATCGGCGGCAAATAGTAGGTTTGACTGGAAAGGTACGCGAGCAACTGCTTGGCAAGATGGGTTTGGTAGCTTCGCTTGAAGATGTTGCCGAACATTTGGCAATCTCGCCCCGTAGCTTACGCCGAAAACTTGAAGATGAAGGAACGACGTTTCGCGGTCTGGTCGATCATGAGCGAAAGCTGCTTGCAGCACAGCTGTTAGAGACGACCCAAATGAAACTAGACGAGCTTGGACTGCACTTGGGTTATGCCGATACTGCAAGCTTTACACGCGCTTTTCGGCGTTGGTATGGTACGTCGCCTGGTGATTTTCGATCCCGACGTGCTCACGACGCGTGATACTCAACCGGATCTGCTCAACGTCAATACATAAATCTCACGATCTGCTGGATATGGCACGTCATCGCTGCACCTAAGCCGAACGCTTCGCGCTACAGTACCAGCTGATCTTGACCTAGACCCAAGCGCATGCAACCCAACCGCCCGCCTCCCCCACAGACCACCCCAGCCACCACCCCGCGTTGGCTGCTGCCGACTCTCGTCGGCTACTCTTGGGCGCGTTGCAAATCTGACGCACTGGCCGCCTTAGTACTCAGTGCGATGTTGGTTCCGGTCGGCATGAGTTACGCCGAAGCCTCAGGCGTGCCTGCGATCTATGGCCTGTATGCAACGCTCGTCCCGCTGGTGATTTATGCCCTCGTTGGTAGGAGTCGCATCCTGATTTTAGGCCCTGATTCTGCGCTGGCGGCATTGATTGCAATCAGTATTTTACCACTGGCGGCAGGTTCTAGCGCGCATGCAGTCGCATTGGCAGGCATGCTAGCAATCATGACTGGACTGCTGTGTATCCTCGCTGGCGTACTGCGATTGGGCTTTGTCACTGACTTGCTCTCGACCCCGATCCGGTACGGCTACCTAAACGGCATCGCCCTGACCGTGCTGGTCAGCCAACTGCCTAAACTATTTGGGCTAAACCTAGCGGCAGACAGCCTATTGCAACAATTGCCACTGCTGGCACAAGCACTGTGGGAGATGACATGGCTGGCGTGGCCGAGTCTGCTCGGTGTGGGCTGTCTGGCATTGATCATCCTCTGTCAAAAATACCTGCCGCGCTGGCCTGCGGTCTTGCTGGCGATGATCATCAGTACGATTGTGGTACAGGTCTTTGATTTGTCGCGTGTGGTTGCGGTAATTGGTCAGATTCCGCAAGGTTTGCCCAGTCTGATGTGGCCGCAGGTGTCTTGGATGGAGGTGCAGCACCTGATACCGAGTGCGTTGGCGATTGCGTTGGTAGCGTTTGCAGATATGAGTATTTTGACTCGCAGCTACGCGCAACGCTTGGGCACGAGTGTCTACCCGAATCGTGAATTGCTGGCGTTAGGCTGTGCCAATCTGGGCAGTGGCTTGTTTCAGGGATTTACAGTCAGTAGCAGTGCCTCTCGCACGCCCGTCGCTGAAGCTGCTGGCGCACAAAGCCAAATGACTGGCGTATTTAGTGCCTTGTGTATTCTGTTGTTTTTGTTGTTTGCACCAAACCTGCTCAGCCATGTGCCAAAGGCTGCGCTGGCCGCTGTGGTGATTGCGGCGTGTTGGTCGCTGATCGAGTATCGAGCGGTCAAAGCCCTGTACCGCGTGCGACGCAGTGAGTTTTGGACATCAATGTTTTGCTTTTTTGGGGTGGCTATACTAGGTGTGGTAGAAGGGATTTTTTTGGCAGTAGCGATTGCGTTGGGGTTGTTTGTTTGGCGGGCATGGCAGCCGTATTCTGCGGTACTCGGGCGGGTCGATGGCCTAAAAGGTTATCAT
>JBAQKP010000253.1:0-2999 GCA_049301135.1 Moraxellaceae bacterium
TTATCGACAGAAAAGGTCGTCACTTTTCCGGGTTCCATATTAATCCCACTCTTAGAATCCATGAATCAACTTGCGTTCAAACACCGTTCGGTTTTCGCCAACAATATATAAATGCAAACAGACACAAACAACAACACCGACATGGAGTCAGATGCGTTTGCCACGGTAATTTGCGACCTTGTTGCCGACCTCGCGACAACGTTTCCAGAGTACACACCGCTAGTAGCCAAGTGGTGGAAGCCCGAGGGGCAGGGACGCGAGAATAGCATCAAGTTTATCCGCAAATTTTGTACGACACAAATGTCGCCGCTGTTTTTGAACATAATGTACCGTGATGAGGCCTCTCTGCAAGCCCTCGAGGTGTTGCCGCGCATATATTTCAAGGACTTGTGGCTTAATAGTGACGCCGACACACAAGAGGTGTTGTGGAAGTATCTCGGGTTAATTGTTGTTTGTGTGAGTCAAGGGGGCGACAGTAATGTTGCAGCAGAAGAGGCTTTGCGAAACTTTGCAGACTCTATAAATCCCGAGGAGTTGCAGGCAAAGCTGGAAGAGGCAGTGCGGGGGTTGCCCCCAGGCGACCAGGACCAGGAGGACACGGTGAAGCGTCTGTTGGAGCCCTTTCTCGGAGGCAAGTTGGGCAAGATGGCGCTCGAGATGGTGGACGAAATGAAGGAGGACTTTGAGGGTCTTGCCGAGTCGGCATCAATGCAGGACGCGCTAAAGGCGGTTACACAGAACCCGCAGAAACTCATGGGGTTGGCAAAGAAAATGAATGCGAAAATGGATCAAAAAATAAAGGCGGGTGAAATCAGCGAGTCGGAGATTCGGCAAGAGGCGACAGAGATGCTCGGCAGGTTCCAGGACATGCCTGGCATTGGTGAGATGCTGCGGGGGTTTGGCGGCACGCGCAAAGAGAAGCCCAATGTGCCTGCCATGGAGGCCAAACTCGATCAACTAAAGCGGCAAGAGGCCACAAAGCTGCGCATGCGCAACAATGTCAATAAAAAGAAGCAGCAGCAGCAGCAGCAGCAATTCGCAGCCTCTGCCGCGGAAGGCGCAGTGTCTGCTCTCGTGCAAGAACCGAGCATCGACGAACTTGTCGCCATGATTGACGCCAAGCCTGGAAAAAAAGGTGGAAAGAAGTCGCGCTAAACATCGACATCATCGTCCAAATCGTCGTCTGCGATGCCAGCGGCCTTGGCATTTACATATTTTTCCATGTATCGCAGCAACCGTTGCACATCGAGTTTGCTAATTTCATCCTCGTATGTTTCGATTATGTGAGCAATAGTGTCGGATTTAACGAGCGACATCAAGGCAGTCCGACCACATCCAGTTGTCTGACACATGCGCTGCACAAAAAGTTCATTATTGTATTCACTCGAGTATTTAGTCAGCATTTTGGTAAAGCGCAACTCACCGACAATGGCGACATTGTTTATAGACCCTTTCGAAAAGTGCCAGTTGACCATCATGGCCTTTATCAGCGAGCTCATTTCGTTAAACTGCCAAACCTGCCGCTGGAACGTCACACGGTCAATATAGTCCGAGAAACACATGAGGTCGAGCAGGCGCGCATACATCTGTGCCCCTTCTGGTGTTGGCGGCAGCAAGTCTACCACATTTTCGTGCATGAGCAGGGCTACAATGGTGCGCTCGTTTTCGTTCAGCACGAGTGTATGGTCTGCCATGGGTACGTAGCTCGAAAGCAGTGTGCGTGCAATGCATTTAGAGTCGTCGGAGCTCGATTTGGGTTTGTTCCCGGCACATGCCAGTTTTCTGAGGTCTCCTTGGCATCGAGAGTCAAGCACTGGGCGCGCGAGCTCCACGACATGGCAAATATGCGCGAGTTCCTTGAGCTTCTTGTCGAGGCGCATGTTGCTTATGCAAACGATGGGGATTGCGACGTTTTCGTACAGCACCATCGACGACGACACACTGGCCTTTTTCTTGGCCTGCGCGGCAGACATTTTAATAGGCAATCGAAGCGCCTTGATGAGTGCACAGAGTCCGCCCTTGTCTGCACTCATGCCGTCCAACTCATCCATAATTAGAACCATCTTTCGCGGATTGGCCTTGAACATATCGAGCACACTGTTGCGATTTTTAGTGTCTGCCAAAATCACATTCATGTTGGTCTTGTTGCGCGTGTCCCCCGAGTCGTAGCACATGATGTCGTAGTCGAGTTCGCGCAACACGTCGAAAACAAATGTCGTTTTGCCGACACCCGAGTCGCCCATCACAAACACACCCTTTTTTTCAGTCGTGGATTTGGTCTGTATCGCCGTCTCGATGCGCTGCATATGCCCGATAAATTCGGCCTTTTCTCGGGCCCTGTTGACCTCGACCATTTCTCGTTGTATTGCGGGCAGACATCTATATTGGTAACTGAACGCACAGGAAGACACAATCTTATCAGTCTATTTTCTTGGGATAAGCCTCGAGAATATGATTCGATGACAGACTCCATCAGTAGCCTCGAGTAAATGAATCGCTGAAGGGTTCAATGCATACAATCCCATTTCCCGGATTTCCTTATTAATCCCACTCTTATTTTAGGACGGGTGATTCATAGACGTCAAAAATTGATGGGTTTCGCCAAACGACATTCCAGTATATTTTCTCGGGATTTGCCTCGAGAAGATGAATCGCAGAAGGGTTCCATGACAGACCATTCCAGTTTATTTTCTCGGGATTAGCCTCGAGAAGATGAATCGCTGAAGGGTTCCATGACAGACTAAACCAGTCTATTTTCTCGGGATTAGCCTCGAGAATACGAATCGCAGAAGGGTTCGTTGACAGATAATTCCAATAGATTTTCTCGGGATTTGCCTCGAGCAAATGAATCGCAGAAGGGTTCTCTGACAGACTATTCCAGCTAACCTTGTCGAAATTCGCTTCAAAGAATGGACGTAGCATTTGATTGTTCGAGTTTATCGACAGAAAGGGTCGTCACTTTTCCCGGATTTCCTTATTAATACCGCTCTTATTTTAGG
>JBAQKP010000254.1:0-9724 GCA_049301135.1 Moraxellaceae bacterium
TGGTGACACTGTAGCAATATTGATAAGGCTTGCTTGTCAGCCGCTCGTCCATCCGTGGAAATTCTTGCGAGTTACCAGAAATCACTTTGCGGAAAATCTTATTTTGGCGGGCGCATAACGTCCAACGCTCTAAGCGCACCCGTGACAGGTCGGTTTCTGGCCCGCGAGTTGAGCGATGGAACATATGGTCATGCACCACCAAATCAATCACCGTGTCGCCGTTGGGCAAATCAAACGCATTACAGGTATGAAAACTAAAACAAGCATCCACATCAAACCAGCGAATATCCTGCGGCTGACCTTCACGCGGCATCAGGCCAACCCGTGCTGCGTGTTTACGATTCCACGCATAGGGAAATGCTGCACCTTGGACGGCTGATTTTAATGAGAAAGTGACTGGCAAATCGAAAATCACCACACTGCTTTGGGTTAGTGCACAATCATGAATCATCGGGCCGTGCTGAACCGGAATGCGAATATTGCGCCGTACTTCCCCTGCCGGATCAATCACCAGATAGCGCAGCGTGTTGTGCGCTAGTGCATCATAGCAAACCGCAAACAGCTCCCCCGTATCCGGATCACGGTGCGGATGCGCGGTATAGCCCAGCTCGACCGGACTATGAAACAAACCATGCTTGACTGAATTGAGCTGATCATCGAGTGCCACAGGGTAGGGGCCAGCCTCCACCAACGCCCAAAGCTGGCCAGCATGTTGTACCAGATTGGTGTTGACCACCTCGATGACGCCACGCCGCTTACCCGCCACCTTGGGTCGGCCTAAGCGCTGTTGCACGCTATCCACCCCAATATAACGGTTGCGATACCAGATCGCTTTGCCCGCATCCAGCCGCAGGCCATGCACCATACCGTCGCCGAGAAACCAGTGATAGGCCTGTGGATTGCTGACCTGCATTGGATTAGGCCCCATACGCGTCAGTAGCCCACTGAGCCCGACCGGAATCTCACCTTCCACTTCAAAAGTCGTGACCTCGACCTCTTGTGTGACTGGCGCAAAGACACCCTGTAAAAACGTATTTTCTGCGCCGTAGCGTTTGCGATGTTGTAAGCGACTGAGTAATTTTACTGCGCCTTTTTCGAATAAACGTGTCGTGCTGCTCATGAGATACTCCATATTGACGGGGATATCACATCGCAGACTACACACCGGTGATCTTCATAGACCATCAGCCTCAGCATGCGATGAGGCCACCACAGACCGTTGTGGCGATGTTCGACTATAGCCAGACGCTGTCTATTATGCAAATAATTGCATAATAAATTATTCGATAGGATCGCTGCTGGCTGTGCGTGGGTCAGGCATGCGTGCCAGATCCTGCAAGCACTGCTGCGCCCAATACAGCCATGACTGCTCCAGATGGATTCCCCATTTTAACGTTTGAATCGGGTAGGTGTAACGCTGCTGCTGTTCGGGCGATAGGTTGGCATATTGATTTAAAATCACCTGATAGCCTTGCAAGCACTCTTGGTGTCGTTGTTCTAGCCCTTGCAACTCGGCCATCAAATCCGCTTTGGCAATCCGATGTCCAGCAAATAATTTAACCAAAAAACCATCTTTAATTTTCGGCAATTGTGCCGGTTTCTGTAATAGCGTATCCAGCATGTGCTGTCCCGCCGTGTTCAGTGTATAGATTTTTTTATCTGGCTTATCGTGCTGTAGGATAGTTTGGCAATCGAGCAGACCTTCGGCATACAGCGCATGCAGCTCTTTATACAGTTGTTGATGGGTAGTTTGCCAAAAACAACCAATCGACGTCTGAAAGCGCTGCAACAGACCATAGCCTGAGGCTGGTTGCACATCTAATAACGCCAACACTGCAAGCCGCAACGACATGTATCTTCCTGCCCAAATCTCAGTTTAACAGCAGGCCAGTATACAGAAGTTCGCAGGGCAATTGATCCGGCCACTTAACTCAAGCCGCATGGCCGAAACCGTGCGGCCAGCGCTCAAGCCCACCACAGTGTTGACACGGCGCTAGATGCATCGGCTCACGACTGAGTGACTAAGCTTCCTTGAGATCTAAGGGCGTAGGGCTGGATGCTTTGGAATTTGCTTGTAAGACACTCGCTTGAAAACCCACGCCAAGCGTCGGCATCACGTTGCGCGCGGTCACTTCTTCATGACATTCGGAACACACCAAGACGGGCGTAAATTTTTTACCGCAGGACTGGTGGATATAATCTAGCGGTGCACCAAGACCTTGATCCATCCATTTATCACCCCACCTGACCAGTGTCAGTAGCACCGGATAAAGATCACGGCCTTTGTCGGTCAGTCGGTATTCAAAGCGTTGCTGGCGATCTTGGTAGGCAACTTTTTTAAGCACATCTTCTTCGACCAGACGTTTTAAGCGGTCAGACAGCAAATGACGCGTCACACCGAGACTGGCCTGAAAATCATCAAAGCGTCGAATGCCCATAAAGGCACTACGCAGAATCAGCATCGTCCAGCGATCACCCACCACAGACAGTGCCCGCGCCACAGAGCAAGGTTGTTCACCTACTTCTTGCCATTTCATAGCCACCTCACGATTTACTGTTCGATTGTACACCAAATAAAGCGGAATGTTTTTAGTTGACAGGTTCTTTTTTAGAACTTAATGTAGCTCACATCGCACACTGAGGAGTAACCCATGACTTTTGTCGTCCTTGAAGACTGTATTCGTTGTAAACACACTGACTGTGTCGAGGTTTGTCCGGTCGATTGTTTTTATGAAGGCCCCAATTTTCTGGTGATCAATCCCGATGAGTGCATTGTGTGAGCCAGAATGCCCGATTGATGCCATCCGTGCAGAAGATGAAGTGCCCGCCGATCAGATCGCGTTTGTGGCACTCAACGCCGAGCTGTCACAGCATCCCAACTGGACGCGTATCACCAAAAAACAAGACGCTCTGCCCGAGCATGCGCAATGGCATGGCGTGAAGGGCAAGCTGGCTGAGTTGGATCGGCACGGAGCTTAATGCTGATGACCTCAATGACTCGCTTGCAAGATACGTTCGGTCGGCAAATCCGCTATGTACGGCTGTCGGTCACGGATCGTTGCGATTTTCGCTGCGTGTACTGTATGGCGGAAGACATGCAGTTTTTACCGCGCAGTGAGGTGCTGTCGATTGAGGAATTAGAACAATTGGCAACGGCTTTTGTCTCACTTGGGGTGGATAAAATTCGCCTGACCGGCGGAGAGCCGCTGATTCGGGCAGGGATTGTGGACTTGGTGCGCCGTCTCAAGCGGTTGGATGGTTTACAGCAGTTGGTACTGACCACCAACGGGTCACGCCTGAAACAACTGGCTCAACCGCTGAAAGATGCTGGTCTGGATCGGATTAATATCAGCCTAGACACGCTGCATCCTGAGCGGTTTCGGCAGATGACCCGAACCGGACGTCTACAAGATGTACTCGATGGGATTGCGGCGGTACAAGATGCGGGTTTTGTTGGCACCAAGCTGAACTGTGTGTTGCTAAACGGCTACAACCAAGATGATGCGCTTGAACTCCTTGCATTTGCACGGCAACAGCAACTCGATCTGACCTTTATTGAAGAGATGCCATTGGGTCAGATTGACGCACATCAACGGGCGGCCAGTCAGATCAGCAGTGATCAGGTGCTCGCGATGTTACGGCAGCAGGTTCAGATCAGTCCTGTCGATGAGCAAAGCAGTGGGCCTGCTCGATATTTTCGGATGCCAGACAGTCCGATCCGCGTCGGGCTGATTTCACCGAATAGTCATAACTTCTGTGGGGATTGTAATCGGGTGCGTGTGACCGCAACAGGGCGTTTATTGCTGTGCTTGGGGCATGAGATCGGCGTGGATTTATTGCCGACCTTACGCACCCAGCCGCAGGATGCGCAGGCATTACAACAGCAGATTCAACAGGCCATGGCGCTCAAACCTGAGCGGCATTTTTTTAATCCTGATGAGCCACCGCAGCTTGTTCGTTTTATGAACATGACGGGTGGTTAAACAGCAGCATCTTTTGGGGAGCGTTAAATGTCAGCATTTGCCCATGAAACGGTATTGAGCGTGCATCATTGGAATGACACGTTATTTAGTTTTACCACCACTCGTAGCCCAGCCTTGCGTTTTAAAACAGGCCAATTTGTCATGATCGGCTTGGAGGTGGATGGCAAGCCGTTGATGCGTGCGTACTCAGTGGTCAGCGCCCCGTATGAAGATCATCTGGAATTTTATAGCATCAAAGTGCCTGATGGCCCACTGACCTCAAGGCTGCAACATCTGCAAGTGGGCGACACGCTGTTGGTCAGCCGTAAACCGACCGGCTCGTTGATCATCGACAACCTAAAAGCAGGCAAAAACCTGTATCTGCTCTCGACAGGCACGGGACTTGCGCCATTTATGAGCGTGGTGCGTGATCCTGAGTTTTATCAGGCGTTTGAGAAAGTCATTTTGACCCATGGCGTGCGGATCAACAGTGAGCTTGGCTATCACGACTTAATCACCAAAGAGTTGCCCAATCATGAGTTCTTTGGTGATTTGGTCAAAGATCAATTGATTTATTTCCCCACCGTGACCCGTGAGGCGTTTAAGCAGCAGGGGCGCTTGACCGACCTGATTGCGACTGGTGAACTGTTTGAACAGATTGGTTTGCCCAATTTAAATCCCGAAACCGATCGGGTGATGATCTGTGGTAGCCCGAATATGCTAAAAGATCTGGTCGAGATTTTAGAAGCACGCGGTTTCGTTGAAGGAACAAGTCATGCACCCGGTGATTATGTGATTGAGCGGGCTTTTGTCGAAAAATAGTTTAAAGAGGTGAAGTGATGTCAAACGTGATTCAACAGTGGCATCACATGCTACAGCAGCGCGATTTTTCGGTTTTAAATCAACTGCTGGCCGATGATGTGGTGTTTTGGTCGCCGGTGGTGCATCGTCCGCAACAGGGCAAATTCATGACCATGATGTATCTGAACGCTGCCTATCAGGTGTTATTCAATACATCGTTCCGCTATGTGCGCGAGGTGGTTGGCGCACATGATGCGGTGTTGGAATTTGAAGTCGAGATTGATGGCCTGCTGATTAATGGCGTAGACATGATTCGCTGGAATGATGCAGGACAGATCATCGATTTTAAAGTCATGGTACGACCACTCAAGGCTATGAATCTACTGCATCAAAAAATGGCCGAGATGCTGAGCAAATCGTCTTCAACCTAGCTGAATACCGTGAGGAATGCACCATGTTAAAGTTTTCACTCGTGCCAGTCGATGCGTCGTTTTTTGAGACAGCGGCGTTTCGTTGGACGTATCAGATTGATGTAGCGGCCAGTCCCGATGAGGTGTGGGCGGGGCTGGTTGCGTATCGGCCACTGGCATGGTGCAAAATGCTGAATGGTCATTATACCAGTCCAGAACCGTATGGCGTCGGCACCACCCGCAGTGTGAAAGCCATGGGGCTTGCGCAGCTTGATGAAGAATTTTTTCGCTGGAGCGATACAGATCGGCAGCATTCGTTTCATGTACTGAAATCGAATCTGCCTATTTTGGAATCATTCGCTGAGGATTACCACGTCACCGCAATCAATGGCGGCGCACGTTTGACATGGCGCTTTGCCATACAGCCCAAGCGTGGCTTCCATCGTTTAATGCAGCTCAGTCGCCCTGCCAATGAATACTTATTCTCGACGTTTGTGCGAGATACACAGCGTCGGTTTGGCAAGCTCAAATCCGTGTAATCACCACTTGTTGTATTGTATGAAGGAGGTCGTGTATGACCCAGTCGATTGTATTACATCAGTTTGAGATTTCGCCATTTTGTCAGAAGGTTGCTAAGGCCTTACAGCACAAGGGGCTTGCCTACAGCAGCATCGATTACAACGGGCTAAATGCCGCCAAAGCACAAACCTTAAGCAAAGTTGGCAAAGTACCCGTGCTGGATATTGACGGCAAACGCATTCAGGACAGTACCAAAATCGCCCGTTACTTAGATCAGGCCTATCCTGATTTGCCACGCTTGTATCCTGCCGATCCGCTGCAATGCGCCCAAGTGGAATTATGGGAGGATTGGTCAGATGAAGCGATGTATTGGTACGAAGTGCATTTTCGGGTGAATAATGCTGAGGCATTGACGCAAGCGGTTGATTTTAGCGTGGCCGGTCGCCCTGCTCACGAAAAAGTCTTGGCCAAGCCGTTGCTTAAAATGGGACTGAAGATGCAATTGTATTTTCAGGGATTAGGTAAAATCAATGCGGACGATATTGAGGCCGAATTTCTACGGCATTTGGATCGAATTGAGTTGGTGTTGGCTGCGACTGGTTGGTTGGTGGGCACACAAAAAACCATCGCAGATATTGCAGTCGCTGCTCAAATCGGTGAAATCGCGCGAACCAATACACCGATGCGCCAACAAATTTTAGCCCGCCCGCAAATCGCCGCATGGTTGGATCAACGATGAATGGTCTATCGAAAGAATCGGGGCGACCCGCATCTATACAGCCGCATTGTGCAGTAGTGATCGGGGTCGGTGCATCGCAAGGCATCGGCGCGGCAGTCTGTCGGCGGATTGCACAAGCAGGGTTGCTGGTGTATGTGGTTGGCCGTACTGCCAGCAAGCTTGAGCAGGTGGTGGCTGAGATTCAGCGAGCGGGTGGACGGGCAGAGGCGTATACACTGGATGCGACCGCTCCTGAGCAGATTGCTGGTTTGTTCGCTGCCATCGCCGCCAAACAGCAAATGATTGATCTGGTTGTAAATAATGTCGGCAGTAACATGCCGTCACGGTTTTTATCGACCACACCCAAGTTTTTTGACCAAATGTGGCGGCATACCTTTTTATCCGCTTATTTGGTCAGCCAGCAGGCCTTAGCGGCGATGTTACCGCATCACACCGGCACATTGATTTTTACTGGAGCTAGTGGCTCGCTCCGCGGCAAGCCATTTTTTGCAGCCTTTACCAATGGTAAAGCGGGTCTACGCGCCTATATCCAAGCGATTGCGCCAACCTATCGCGCCCAAGGTATTCATATTGCACATGTAATCATCGACGGGATGGTCGATGGTGACCGGATTAATCAGTTTGGCTTTGGTTTAGGTCGGTTGGTGAAATTTGCGCTTAAAGGTCAAGACGGTGGTTTAGACGTCGATGCAATTGCCGAAAATTATTGGCAAATCCATCAGCAGCCGCGTGATCTGTGGAGCCTAGAAATCGACTTGCGGCCGTTTAAGGAGAAATTCTAATGCGCCTGTTCCCACAGAAAACGTCCGGCTGTGTGCTGGTGATCGGTTGGCAAGCCGATGCAATTGCTGCCCACTTAACTGAGCATACGCCTGCCAACACCACGCACTATATCGTCACGGATCAGCCCAAACGCTTGGCGCGCGCCACCCATCTTCAGCATATTCATGCAGATCTGAATAATCTCAACGACATCAAAGCAGTTTTTACCCAGTTGGCCAAGCGTGGCCAGCATCCTGAACTGGTGATCTTTCAGGCCAAACCTGCTGCCCAAGCAGAATCTGAACCCGTCGGCTATGACATGGCACAGCTTGAGCAACGCTGGCAGCAGACTGGGTTTCGGCTGTTTTTGTGGGCACAAGCAGCGATTGCTGCATTACAGAGCAGTGCCAAAAAACGCAGACCAGCAACTTTTGTGAGCTTGGGTTCTGATTTAGCAATCCAACCCACAGCCAGTTTAGCAGTTGATTCCGCGTTATACGCTGGTATGCGCGCGGTCATGCAGTCGTTGGCACGCGAGTTTCAGCCACAAGGCATTCATGTCGCATATGTCGGCTTGGCTGCGCAGAGCAGTAGCGCCGCAGCCGCCCAACTGTGTTGGCAATTACACCAGCAACCGCGCAGTGCGTGGACACATGAAGTCGCGTTGGTGAGCTAAAACGGGCAGCATTATTGCCCAATCCAACGAGTGGGCTCACGCATAGTCACCAGCTCCTCAGCAACCGTTGGGTGAATCCCAATGGTTTGATCCAACTGTGCTTTGGTCAAACCGGCCTGTACTGCGACTGCAAAGCCTTGCATGATTTCGCCGACTTCATGGCCGACCAAATGCAACCCGAGGATTTGATCGCTTGCATCATCGACCAGTAGTTTGATAAAGGTACGATGCTGAAGCGCAGTCGGCGTGTATTTTAGATGGCGGAACTCGGACTGATACACACGTACCCGACGACCTTCCGCCACTAGCTTTTGCTCAGTTGCGCCGATGGTGGCGACTTGCGGATGGGTAAAAATCGTGGTGGCAATCTTGGATAAATCCGGCGGCGCATACTGACCCTGACCAAACAAATGCCGCGCCAAATACATGCCTTGCGCCAGTGCAACCGGCGTGAGATCCAGTCCTTCAACAATATCACCGACCGCGTACACGGACGGAATGTTGGTCTGATACTGCTGATTAACGGCGATCAGTCCTTTGGCATCCAGCTGCACACCGATGTCATCCAAGCCCAAACCGTTAAAGCGCGGTTTACGACCTGTCGCCATCAGCACAACATCAAAATACTGTTGTGTCCAGTCGCTAAAGCTCACCTCGATCCCATCATCCGTCTGCCGCAGTGACTGAATTGACAGGCGTTCGGTAAAATCCAATTTTTCATGCTGAAGCTGTTGCTTTAAAAACTCAACGGTTTGCTGATCAAAGTCTTTCAGCAGCGTATTACGCGCCACCAAACGTACTTGTGTACCAAATTTATGGTAGGTGCTGGCCATTTCACAGGCGATATAACCACCGCCGAACACCAACATCCGCTTTGGCAACTCCGCCAGTGCAAATAACTGATCGGAGTGTATTGCCAACTCAATGCCTTCAATCTCCGGCAGTACCGGCGCGCCACCGACCGCGATCAGAATGTGCTTGGCCTGATATACAGTATCGCCGACTTGTACTTCGGTCGGACTGATCAAGCGAGCAAAACCCTCTATCGTCAGCACGCCGCTGTTGCTCAACATGCGCTGATACACGCCCTGTAGTCGCTGAATTTCGGCTTGTTTATTCTGAAAAAACACCGACCAATCCAGCGCTTTTAGTTCCACTTGCCAGCCAAATGCCTGTGCCAGCTCAATCTCATCGCGCGCAGTACCCACGTAGTGATACATTTTTTTTGGGACACAACCGACATTGACGCACGTACCGCCCCAGTGGGTGTCCTCGATAATCGCTACTTTTGCGCCGAATGAGGCTGCAATGCGGGCTGCCCGCACACCACCTGAGCCACCGCCCACCACCAATAAATCATACATCATCGTGTTTATGCTCTTGCAATGCCTCAGCGTCTGTCGGTCAGTTTAACGTGGATCACGGAGTCGGTTTGCATCAATGCTGTGAACAGCTGATCAATCTTTGCGCGATCACCTAATCTGGAAACGCTTCGCCACTGTCGGCCATCGCTTCATACGCTTGTGCACGGGTTCGTTCCGCAACATCGCCAAAACTGCGCTCGCGTAACACCTGAATTTGGTCTGTGCGATCTGTGCCAGCAGGTATCCGGTTAATGATGGCCTGCCGATCGGCCAAATAGGCTTGAATTTTTTGTCGCCAAACCTCCCGCGTTTGATCGAGTTGTCCCAAACGCTGCGCTGCTTCAGCACCGACCAGTTGCGTGCGCATCGCCGTGATTTGCGCCGGTGTCGCTTGTTGTTTTTTCATGTCCTGTGTCAGTTGCTGTAGATTGGCATACTGCGATGAGGTGCGAATGCCCTCAGCCAAATCAGCCGGCAAGCCATTCAATAAT
>JBAQKP010000255.1:0-4560 GCA_049301135.1 Moraxellaceae bacterium
TCGCGTGCAGCAACTTCGTCGGCCACCGCTGCAAGTGCTTGGGCTAGATCATCACGGTCAGATTTGGTGAGCGTCGTGCCATCCCACTGCCACAGCCAATTATTTTCTGGTGTCGGATCGTTGGTGACACGGGCAAAACTATTTGCGGGCAGTGTCGCTTTGGCCGCGTCAAGTGCTGCATAGGTTAGGTATGCTTTGGTTGATCCGTTGGCCAGCGCATTGATCAGGTTTAGTAAGACCGTGTCTTGTGCTGACGTGCTTGCGATGATCGCATTGTCAGCAGCGATACGATTGGCACGGTCAAGATCAGCCGTTGCGGTGATTGCGTCGTCTGCGGTTTCAAACCGTGTGGTTAAATCGGTATTGAGTGCGGCTACCGCATCGGTTAGTGCCTGAGCGTCAGCTTCATCCGTCACAAGTGCAATTTCTTCGACTGGCACGTCACTTGCATCATGCACAGCGATTGTGTAGCGTCCGACAAGATAAACGTCAGCACTGCCAGCGTCATCCAAAATCACAGGATTGGCGTTGGGCACTGTGGCGTTTGGATCGCTGTATGTGGGCTTTGGTGTGGTTGTGCCGACCTCGTAGCTGTAGACCTTGCCACCCACCAGCGGGCGACCCTGATCATCGAGAAAACGGGTTCGGACGACTGCTAACATCGTCGCCATGCGGTTACTCCTAAATCGTGGGCATAAAAAAACCGCCCACGAGGGACGGTCTTTAGGTTGGGTTGGTTTATTTGTTGGCTAAACCAAGCCGCTTCATTACAGATTGCATGATGTCTGGCAGGAGTGATTTATTCACGCCCTCCCGATCCGCAATCACTTTTGGAAAATCTTCATCCCGAATCACATAACAGTCACTTGGGATAAATGACACGTTGGGCTTGCCATCCATGCCAAAGGTTAGGAACATGCGGCGACTTTGCACAATCGATCCAATCACAGTAGCTGCAATCGCATCATTGTCAAACGCCGGATAGCTTGGCAGTGTTCCACCAAGATCAATCACTTGCTTTTGTAGCCTGTGCATGTAGTCGGCCACTTGGTGACGGGTTTCGCTAAACATCATGCTGAACGCGTCTTGTGGCACAACCGCCAACTCTAACTTACTGCGCAGTTCCATGCTGGCAAGGTACTGCTTTGCGTCTTCAAAGTGGACAGCAAGTAGTTGGTTGTATTTGGCTACTTTAAAGTGCCGATTGTGGCGTGACCACATTTCGGCAAATACCTTGCGGTTGTTGCCTGCCCGATCTTCGACAATGTTGTGTAGTTCCGCTTGCTGTTCTGGCGAAATGGTCAAGCGTTTGTTGATTGCTTGGCCTTTTGTCCAGTAATCCCACAGCACATCGTCACATTCATTTTGGTACATGACAACTTTCGCACGAACATCCAAGTTTGGAATCTTATTCGGGCTAATGCTCATTAACCAGCCAAACAGTTTGCGCAGCGGCAAGCATGTCATTAGGCGCTCTTTGCCATCGTTTGCAACCATTGCGATTTCCACAATGGTTGAAGCAAACCGTTGTTTTAGCTTGGTGTATTGTGAAGCCCAGTCCAAGCCGATGCTTTCTACAATGGTTTTCATTGGCGTGTACGGCTGGCCTTTGTGGTCAACAACAAAAAGCTCTGAGCCATAGAAGGGAACGGTAATAGCTGAAGTCATGATGACTTACTCCTGTGTACGAGATTAGACCTGCTTTCTAGGCAGGCGGACGGGAGCTAGAAACCGTACACAGTCGGCGGGCATATTCCCTGACAAGTCAGGTGTTGTATTAGCCGCACTCCCGTCCATAACCTCAATACACACAAGCACCCTTAGCACGGCAAGGTTGTGATAATCGGAATAAGACGGACTTCACCTTTTTACAGGCAAAATAATAGCCACGATGACGCTGTGACAAAACGCTGTGTACTGGGTGTTTCTAGCACCTAACAACAATGTATGATAGATCGGGTGTTTAGTCAACAACCTATCTATCATGAGCGACCAACAACAGATCGAAGATTTCGCGCTATTCCTTGCCCAGTATTTTGATGCTACCGAGCAAGACCTGTTCCATATCGGCCAACTTCAAGAGATTATCGAAGCGGCCAAGGTTGAGTGGCTTAGGATTGCCGATCATCCAGCTTCCGCAAAAAAATAGCCCTGACTTTTCGTGGATCAGCGACACCCAAAAAAACAAATGAAACAAATATGAAGATTCCAGCGAACCCAAGTCCAGTGCCGACAATTGCACCTAGCATTCCATAAAAATGATCTACAGGATCAATTTTAGTGTAGTCGTATGCGTACTCCAGCCGATCGGGCAGATTAAGTTGCTTCAAAATCTCCAACTGTGAGTATCCAGACGCAACAGCTTTTTTGTATTCTGTCGTCTGCTTCAGGCATCTCCACACATCATCTTCTGACATGCCGCTAACAACAGCTTTGCGAACCGATCCTATTATCATGGCGCTAGACTGCTGACTGATAATTCCATACACCTCGCATCTTTGCTGGGTTTCTTTTGCGGATCGTAAGTCGGAAACAAGATTGAAAGAAGCGATACCAAACGACACAAAGACGCACAACGCCCAAATACACCATATTGAAAAAATGAATCTTGCAAAAACAGTCTTGATCATCATGAAAACCCTTTAATGATTCGCATGATTATTCATTTTCCACTCCGCCTTGTACAGTCCCACCCCGCACCAATCGACCGCTTGCATCAAACACAAAGCCGTATTTCTCAATCAATTCACGCTCAGCACCAGATAGCACACGCTCGCCAGTGGTAACACCACCGCGAGTTAGCCCATAAGCCTGACCACCTTTAATTATGTTTCCAGCCGTAGACGCGGCCTTAAGCGCTGTTCCGGCCGCAAGATTGCTAGCAGTTGCCCCGAATGGACTGGTAGCCGTTCTAAGGGCTTGCATCAAGAAATTGGCCACTGCCGAACCGCTGTTTGAGTTATTCACGGCAGACTCTGCGGGTTGCGTCATCAGATAATGCGCTGCACTTTTAATATCCTTGATTTTCGCCACTTCTTCGGGACTAAACAGCGCGTTTAGACGGCGATCACCAATAGAATCTAGCGCCCTGCTCATTCCAGCGGGACTAAACGCCTTGCTGTTTGGGTTGTATGCTTTGCCACTAATCCACAGGATTGCTTGCTGACGAATGCCGTTAAGGGCTTCGGGCTGATTCTCAAGCTCCTTGACCAAGGCCTGTAAATCGCGCTCATTGGCATTCAACACCAACTTTTCAAATGCCCGATCAGGTGCAACATCGTCTAGGGCTGCTTTGATTGCTGGCGTACGATCAATTAGGCCAAACCGCTCGCGGGCTGCATTGCGTGCCTGTTGCCATGCCTGGACAGCATCGCCACCTTGACCCAGTACCGCTTGGTCAAACTCATCCAGCGTCTGCGTGACTTCGTTTTCCAGTTTGTCACGCACGATTTGCAATGCTTGGCGACGGCTGCCATCGGTTGTGTTGGCAAGACCAGCATTTAGAATCTTGACCAATTCTTCCTTTTTGGCAATGGTCAGTGGTGCTTGTCCATCGAACAAACCGCCCAGAATCCCGCGCACGTCACTGCGCAGGAATGTGCCTAAACCGTTGCGCTCAAGCTCCATGCTTACGTCATTCACGAAACGCGGCGCATTCAGTTGCAATTCATTGCCTGTGGCGTTGCGGGCGGCATCGTATAGACCGCGAATCTCGGCATTGCGTAATTCATCATTTCGATTCAGGGCTTCAAAAGCCTTAATCATAGCAGCCTGAGCATCGTTGGCATTGCCGCCCGTATTGCGCGCCACATCATCTAGTAGACCCGCAAGCGCCTCGTGATCCTCTACAAACTTATTCCGTAGCGGATCGCCAACGCCTTGTAGCTTGGCGAGTTCACGCTCTTTCTGCCAGTCTTGCGCCCGTCCTGTGACTTGGGCGCGTGTGCCAGTCAGGCCGACATTGCCGAGCGTTGCTTTGCGCACGATCGCTTCAGGGCTGACCGCTTTACCGGACTTAATCGCCGCTTCCACTTCCTTGATCAGATCATTGCGGACTGTGGTGCTGATTGCGTTTAGGTCGATGCCGTTTTGAGTGAATGCTGCTTGCACGGTTGCTGTGGCTTCGGCGCGTGCCTGAGTGCCGCCACCTACCGCTTGCCGCGCATTGGCAACACGGCGCACAACAGGCTGTAATGCTTGTCCCGCTGCTCGTACCACTGGCGCAGCGACCGCACCAACACCCGCGCCCATTGCTGTATTAGCCAGACGATCACCAGCATTTTCGGCAAACATCGCTGCACCCGCCGCACCACCTGCCGCCGCATTGGACGCGATAAACTTCGCACCCGCTTGTGATGCTAATTTTGCGCCCTGCGGTAAACTGCCACCCATCAACATCAGTGGGGCTGATCCTGCGATATTGCCGACCAGACGCGCACCATCAAAACCAGCGCCCGCATCTTCGCGCTGCTGCTCAAACTCTTTGCGTGCAAGGCTGTAGCGGCGCGTGTATTTACCGTAAGAATCTTCTTCTAAGTCAGTGCCAAATAGAGGGTTGAT
>JBAQKP010000256.1:0-9154 GCA_049301135.1 Moraxellaceae bacterium
ATCAGTCATTTTTGGTGCAGGCCTGTGGTGGTATCTGGACGGCGCATATAGCCGCGAACTGGCCAACCAAAAAACCCTCGAATTTTTTACCGGCTATCTGCTGGAAAAATCTCTGGCGATTGACAACGTGTTTGTCTGGCTGATGATCTTTAGTGCGTTTGCGATTCCGGTCGCCCTGCAACGCCGCGTGCTGTTGTACGGGGTGTTGGGCGCGATCATCTTGCGCACGATTATGATCTTTGCAGGCGCTTGGCTGATCATGCAGTTCCACTGGATTCTGTATGTGTTCGGCGCATTCTTGGTGTTTACTGGCATCAAGATGTGGTTTAGTCATGGTGAAGAAGTCGATGCCGAAAATGGCTTATTAGTTAAATTTTTGCGTAAACACCTGCGGGTTACCAAGGAATTAGAGGGCGAAAAATTCATGGTGCGCCGCAACGGCTTGCTGTGGTTTACCCCGCTGGCGATTGTGCTGATCTTGGTCGAAATCTCTGACGTGGTGTTTGCGGTGGATTCGATTCCGGCAATTTTTGCGGTCACCACCGACCCTTTTATCGTCCTGACCGCGAACTTACTGGCGATTTTGGGTTTGCGGGCGATGTTCTTCTTGCTAGCGGACATTGCTGGACGCTTCCACCTGTTGCCCTACGCGTTGTCGATTATCTTGGTGTTTATCGGTACTAAAATGCTGTTGCTGGAGGTCTACAAGATTCCGATTGGCGTGTCGCTGGGCTTTATTGCCCTCACACTGACCATTGCGGGGATTGTGTCATGGAAAACAGCCAAACCTGAACAGCCCAAAATTGACACTTAACTTGCCATCTGAACCCTGAGTCACTCAAGGGCAAGTCCAACTTGCCCTTGAATCGCTTGATACTTTTATAAAGCATTATCGACGTGTAGACATGTTCAGCAGATCTGTTACTACACTGGTCAAAAACCAGTATTACCACAGATAATATACTGACAAAATCAACAGCCCCAAGCCAATCCGATACCACGCAAACACCCGTAGCGAGTGATTTTCAACAAAGCGCACCAAGGCGCGCACCACCAAAAACGCCGATAAAAATGCCGCACAAAACCCAATCGCAATGTAGCCCAAATCGTTTTGGCTCAGCACATCCGCATTGCGGTACAGATCATAGGTCGCTGCGCCGAGCATGGTCGGCATCGCCAAAAAGAACGAAAACTCAGTGGCGGTTTTGCGTGATAGACCCGCCCACATGCCGCCGATAATCGTCGCACCAGAGCGCGAGGTGCCGGGAATCATCGCCACGCATTGCGCCAGACCAATCACAATCGCCTGTTTAAAGGTCAATTGATCAAAATCATGGGTAGTAGGCTGCCGCACTTTGGCTTCCGTCCAAAAAATCACCAGCGCACCCACAATCAGCGCCACCGCGACCACCAGCGGGTTAAACAGCGTGCCTTTAATAAAATCTACCGCTGTAATACCGATCAGCACCGCCGGAAAAAATGCCAACAGCACACTACCCGCAAAGCGCTGCGACGCCCGATCACCCGCAAAAAAACCACGCAATAAACTGATGATTTTACTGCGATACAGCCAGCACACCGCTAAAATCGCACCCAGCTGAATCACCACCTCAAACACCCGACCTTCGTCTGAATGAAAGTCGATCAAATGACCAAACAAGACCAAATGGCCGGTACTTGAGATCGGCAGAAATTCAGTTAAGCCTTCGATCAAGCCTAAAAATAACGCTTTTAGCGCCTGCACACTGTCCATCTTAGCCTAACTCTCCAATCATCTCGGTTGGGCTCAACTCGACTTTGAGCAGCTTAATCCGTTGATCTTCTAACTCTAGTACGGTAAACGTGACGTTTTCGCGCACCACCACTTCAGCCATTTTGGGCAAGCGGCCAAGCTCATTTAAAATTAAACCGGCCACCGAAATATAGCCTTCGTCGCCCATCAAATGATCCGTACCGAGCTCCTGCTCCAACTGATACAGATCGGCACTGCCTTTGACCAGCCAAGTGTTCGGCTCTTGCTGCACCACATCTGGTGTTTCATCCTCATCAGGAAACTCACCAGCAATCGCCTCAAAAATATCCAGTGGCGTAACCAAGCCCTGCACCGAGCCAAACTCGCTGGTGACAATCGCCAAGCTACCTTTTGAGTTACGCAAGACATTGATCAGCTTTAACACCGGCATGTTTTCTGATACAAAAATCGGCCGTTGCTGGCTGAGTAACGCCGAAATACTGATGTCATGATCCAGCGCATCAATCAAGTCTTTGGCACGCACCACACCCATCACCCGATCCAACTGACCGCGACAAACCGGAAATAAACTGTGTGGTGTATCGAGCAACTGCTCGCGAATCCGCTCTGGTGAGTCGCTGATGTCGATCCACGAAATATCCGAACGTGGTGTCATAATGGTGCGAATCGAACGCTCACTTAAGGTCAACACCCCGCTGACCATATAGCGCTCTTCTTCATCAAATGCCAAAGCCGACTGATCCTGAGCAGACTGCTCCGACTCCGCATCCAGTTGCTTGCCACCCATCAGTTTTAAAATCGCATCCGCCGTACGCTCACGCAGTGGCAATGCCGCTTCACTTTTACTGTAATTACGAATGCGCCATTGATTCAAAATTTCAATCAGCACCGAAAATCCAATCGCCGCGTACAAGTAACCTTTTGGAATATGCAAACCAAAGCCTTCCACAATCAGACTAAAGCCGATCATCAACAAGAAGCTTAAGCACAGCACCACCACGGTCGGATGTTCATTCACAAATTTGGTCAATGGCTTGGAGGCCAGCAGCATCACCGACACCGCAATAATCACCGCCGCCATCATCACATAAATATTATCCACCATGCCGACGGCGGTAATCACCGCATCCAGCGAGAACACTGCGTCTAACACGATAATCTGTGCCACCACTGCCCAAAAGCCAGCATAGACCATGTTTTTATTTTCGCTGTGGATCTTACCTTCGAGCTTTTCGTGTAGCTCCATGGTGGCTTTCCACACCAAAAATAGCCCACCAAAAATCAGAATCAAATCTCGACCCGAAAAATCCATACCCAGCAGGTTAAACAGTGGATCGGTCAATTTGACCATCCATGACACCACGGTCAATAAACCAAGGCGCATGATTAAGGCCAGAGATAAACCGATGCGACGCGCTTTATCGCGCTGATGGGGTGGCAGTTTATTGGCCAAAATCGCAATAAACACCAGATTGTCGATGCCCAGCACAATCTCAAGCACCACCAACGTGGCGAGTCCGACCCAAATCGAGGGATCCATTAAAAATTCCATTTTTTTATTCCTGAACTATTCGAAAACTAGGTGTGCAAAGCACAAGCAACAACATGATATGACACAACCTACGCGGTCGATCTGTGTTCATGGAACATGACCTCTCAGAAAAGATGCACGGATATTAACACAAATTAGATGACGGCTTGATGTGGCATTGCTGCGGTCATGGCATGCCAAATCCATCAGAGTATGCCAAAATACGGATGGCAGCATGTCGAGCTGTCTGTCTTGCAAGATCCCTGCCACCCCAATTGATTGGTTGACTGATAGAGGTTGCCCGTTGTGACGATTGATATGCAACATAAGCGAATCTCGGTCGCCCCGATGATGGATTGGACCACGCGTGACTACCGCTATTTTGCGCGGTTGTTTAATCCGCATGTGTGGCTATACAGCGAAATGATCTCGACCGGCGCGATTTTGCATGGCGATCACACGCGGCATTTGGCGTTCGATGCGCGTGAGCAGCCGTTGGTGTTGCAGCTTGGTGGCGCAGATCCGGCAGAGCTGGCCGCTTGTAGCCGAATAGCGCAAGACTGGGGATATGCTGAGGTCAATCTCAACGTTGGTTGCCCATCAGATCGGGTGCAACACCACAAAATCGGTGCATGTCTGATGGCCGAACCTGAACTGGTCGCAGAGTGCGTGTATGCCATGCGCCAAGCGGTCGAGATTCCAATCACGGTCAAGCACCGGATTGGGATTGATCATTTAGACAGCTATGAGCATATGCTGAATTTTGTCGATGTGGTGGCGCAAGCGGGTTGTCGGCACTTTGTCGCGCATGCACGGATTGCGATTTTAAAAGGCCTAAGCCCCAAAGAAAACCGCGAAATCCCACCGCTACGCTACGCTGATGTGTATCGCTTGAAGGCCGAACGGCCAGATTTATTGATCGAGATCAACGGCGGCATCAGTACAGTCGCCGATACGATGACGCATTTGCAGCACACTGACGGCGTGATGATTGGGCGAGCGGCATACCACGATCCGTATATTTTGGCTGACCTGATGCGCTTGTGGGGCGAGATACCACCGGATCGGTTTGCGATTTTGCAGGCGTTTTATCCGTATGTGCAGGCGCGTCTGGCGGAGGGTTTGCCGATGGGTCTGATTACGCGACATATCTTGGGCTTATTTCAGCATCTCAACGGCGCGCGCAAGTGGCGACAGTCATTAAGTGGTGGTAATGCCAAGACGTTTGCTGATCTAGAACAGGCGGCGCAAGTCATGCAGCAACGCTTGGCGGAAAATCCGGCAATTGCGCTGAGTTTGGATTAAATCACATGGGATCTGCGGTGGCTTTTATGAAAAAAGCCACCGCACGACTAGACAATACCGACAAAATCTTTACAATGACAGGCCTTCGGGGCGTAGCGCAGCTTGGTAGCGCGCTTGCATGGGGTGTAAGAGGTCGAAGGTTCGAATCCTTCCGTCCCGACCATATAAATCAACGGGTTACAGCGCATTTCTGTAACCCGTTTTTTATTAAGCTCTAAAAAATCAATTCTGGTTGGCAATTGGTTGGCAATTGATACTTGCTAGGGCAAAAACACCTCTGGCGATACTTTTAAAGTTCGTAGATCAATATGGCTTCTCAAAAACAGGTGTGTTTTTTTACATAAAGCACTGCTTTGAGTTTACTTCAAGGCAGCTCAAATAGTAAGCATCAAGGAAGGGACGGCAATATGTCGATCCATACTTTTGGCCCAACAAACAATGGCGGTTGACAGAAAAGCAGTGTAGTCAATTCAGATTACATCTCTAAAAAACTTGTATCCACTTCAGACGAAAAAGCCATAGTCGCATCCGGATGCGGGTACTTGCCCCGCCAAATTATCAACTTAAATTAAAAAAATATATTAACGAAAATAAAAAATTTAGATTTCAAGCACGCAAATCTCTCATCTATTGAGCAAATTTAAGGGCAAAGATAGCGTCAAAAAAAACATAGTGTCAAAATTTAAGACTAAAAAACCGTTTTTTAAAACCTAGGTAGCAAACTTAAAGTCCTACTCAGGCTATTTAAATAAGCTATTTTCTTTGGAAACAATAACTTAAATATTCGAAACAATAAGGTTGACGCTCCCTAGTGTAACCAGCAAAATGCTTGTAAATTCATGTTGAGTGATCAGGAAAATTTAAAATGCGCAACCGGCATACACGTGAACAAGCTATCGCTATTTTGGAAGAACTTTCTTTTAACGCCAACTTCTGGGACAGCGAGTTTCATGGAACTGCCCTACCAACCACAGAAGAGCTATGGGATGCATTACTTAGCTTCGAAAGACTATACCAGATTGTTGAGACAATACCAAAGCCTGCGTACCTACCAAGTGAGTCAGGTTTAAAAAAAACAGATGTCGGTGATCTCTACGAGAAAATCTTTAAAAAAAAATGGATCCCCGAAATGCACGGAAATTTACATCTGCACAGCTTTCATGGTGCTGTAGCGCAATTCAATGCCGCTATACTCAAAATGAATTACATGCACGACACACCAGCAGTTGCCAGAAAGTTCGGTGCGAAGCTTCCTAAAAAAATTACACGTCGGTATCATCGGTACACCTTCACGCCACCCAACAGCAAAAACACAGTGGCAATCGAGGAAACAAACACCTATCCTGAGTCTGTTGAAATTTTACACAACACTCTTTTTCAGACTTATTTCGCGTCACGTGAATTGTTGAATACAGAGCTGCCCGCCGACGCAGTTGAGTCCATATTCGCATACAGAAACAGACAAACCCAGCTTATCAGTCGCACGGGAAAAACCTGTAAAGAGGCTGTATCATACTTTGATGGGCTATTAGAAAAACATCAAAAAATGATCATCGTCTCTCTTAGCTTAAACAGATGTGAGTCGGACCCAACCAAAGACTTTGATCAAGCTTGGCTGTCGAGTCAGTGGACAAAAATGATGCAAAATAGCAGAAACAGCCGACCACTCAGTTGGCTTCTCGGATTCATGGGCGCAATTCGGGCGACAGAGGCCAAAGGTCTTTACCTACAAGTTTATTTTTTATTTGATGCCGAACAAGCCGATCCAGTGGGTCTTGCCGATGCTGTAGGTAGCCACTGGCGAAATTTGACTGGAGGGCGTTATCACCGAACACCTATCTCATCTGTTAAGCCGTCTAAGTTTGGATCCGTGGTTGAGATCTCGACTAAAGATAAAGTGCTAATCGACATCATGCACAAGAGGGTCATCCCGTCTTTGACCAAATCAAGACTCTATGCCGTTCCAACTTTTTTACCTCCCCAAAATAAGACACAGTTGATCGACCTCGATTATAACGCGGCAAAGATCGTGAAGACTCAGGAAAAGCCTAACGTAGACGGAGCTAGCGAGGCTACTGCAAAAACGGCCAAATCCAAAAAAGCTAAAGTGGATGTGCCTATATTTTTTCGGGGGCAGTTATCCAGTGAGTCTGTGGTGAAGTCAAAGGCTCTTGCCAAGGATGATGATTTGTAGCTTTTCCCAATCTAATTCAGGAGCGCAGACTGAGACCCAAAAGTCGTCTGCCTTCTTTACCTACAGAGCAATCAAAACTGAGACTTTAATGTCGGTTTAGTAATATATACAGGAACATACAAGCCATCACATCTACTTAAGTAAGACGTTTGTGTGACTCTTTGAAAGACCTGAGTACGAGCAACAGAACTCAAAACAGTGGCAACTTCATCATAACAAGTTGACCCAGTGTATTTTTATACCGGAGTGACATCCATGTGAGCCTTTACCCACATGGAGCGATCATGCACACCCATCCGTTGAACCCAAACTTACACCTGACCTATGAATCCGACTGGGATATTTTTCCGGTACTACACCAACAAAATGGTTTGGTTGTGGAGTATCTACAGAAGATTCAAGGCGTCATCGACACAGCCTTGCAACGTCATCCGAGAACCTTGGTGATCCGTTGTGACCTACGCTTTCCACAGTACCAAACCATCCACTATGACAGTGCAGTCATCTCGCGCTTTATCGAGTCGCTCAAAGCACAGATCCAACATGATCAACATGTTAAGGCCAGTTCAGGGCAACGTGTTCACCCATGTGAGCTACGTTATGTCTGGGTCAAAGAACATGTCGGCTCGGAGTTTCCACACTATCACGTTGCATTGTTTTTGAATCGAGATAGCTACTTTAACTTGGGTCAGTTTCAGCAGTCCACGATGATCCCGATACCTGACACACCTGTTGATCAATCGTACTTTCGTGAGTCGGCCAACAACATGGCTGGGCGGATTATGCAGGCTTGGTCAAGTGCCTTGAGATTGCATGAATCAATGACCATCGGACTGGTACATTTTCCTGAAAACCCATTCTATGCACTCCACATCGAAGACGTGGTCGTCTATTCGGAAGTCTTTAAAAGGCTTAGTTATTTTGCCAAGGCAGATACCAAACAGTACGGCGATGGGACACGCTGGTTTGGTGCGAGTCGAAGGTAGCATCGGAAGGTGTTTTTTTACAGCGATGACGTATGGCATGAGGAAATAGACAGGACTTTCATCATGCAACACCGAATCATGCGTATTGAAGAAGTTTGTCGATGCACTGCTTTGGCACGGGCAACCATCTACAAATACATCGACCAAAACATCTTCCCTAAGAGCATATCGCTGGGCGGTCGTGCTGTGGGTTGGCTGGAGTCTGAGGTACAAGACTGGATTCAAAGCCGAATCGACGAACGAGACGCCTAACGTATCATTACCACCTCAACATGGCCTACCCGTCATGGGTAGGTTTTTTGCCGCTAAAATTGGTTGGTTGCTGTACGCAGCGACTTAGATCATTTTAAGTCAAGTTGTTGAGTAGGACGGATTGATGAACACAAAAAACATTGCGTCACAGTTTGACGCATTGATTATTTTGTTGAGGCGCAAAAACCAGCCATAACCTGCTAAGATCGTCGGCTATTGTCGCTCACAGTATTTCAGCCATCCACGCTTAGGATGCGGACTAAGGGATTTTTTATGCTGGACTTTGTTACTTTGTACTGGGTTCCTATCTTGATCGGTTTGATAGTTCTGGCGCTATTCATCTGGTTCGTCATCTCATATTGCATACCCGCAATCAGACTTATTAAATATGTCGATTCGATGCTAGATCTCAAGCAATTCAAAGTGATAGAAAAATCTTTATCTGTCACCAACAAAGGTGCGATAGACGACTACTTGGAGCAAACAAAAAGCAAAGATAAAAGATTAGCCTCCGCAATTGAACACGCATGGCAAAGCTATACCAAAACGCTGCATACCCAAATTGGCGACGTAGATGGAGAGGACAAAACTACAGGATACAAAGCGACTGCATCAAGTAGTTATTTTTTCTCACATTCGTTAATTGTGGATACTCCTCTAAACGTGGAGTTTTTTAAGCACCTTGCAGGAATTATGACAGGTGTTGGGATTATCGGCACATTCGGGGGGCTACTACTAGGTCTGTGGCAATTTGACCCAGCAGGAGATCCAGCAAATGTTCAAAACAGCCTCGCCTTATTGCTACACGGTGTTCGAGACGCATTTATCGCCTCTGGTATCGCAATTTTCTTAGCAATGCTTACAGTTGCCATTGAGAAAGCTCTTATTAGAAAATGTTATGCAAAGCTAGAGGAGCTTACAGCTTTTATAGACAGTCTATTCGAAGCAGATACGCTAGGTGAGGAACATCTCGAAAGGCTGGTTGATATTGCGGGTAAAAATCTCACTAGGGCGTGTTGACGTTTCAAATTATTGATTGCAAATTGGAGGCAGACTCGGAGAATTAAAGCTCTCACACAACAACCCACCGAGTCTGCCATGCCTCGCTTAATGCTCAACGACCAACACTGGGC
>JBAQKP010000257.1:0-7267 GCA_049301135.1 Moraxellaceae bacterium
TGGCGCAGTTGCGGCAGGTCGAAACAGTGGTGACCCGCGAACTGCAAGCAGCCGAAGCGCAACTGACAGCAACTACGCTGGCAGGGTCGCAAGCTGTTACCGCAGCGCGTACCGCACAGACCGCAGCGATTGGCCGACAAGCTACGGCGACCGAAGCGCTTAATGCGGCCAATGGCCGTGCAGCAGCGTCACAAGTGGCGCTTACAGCGGCAACTAATACAGGCGCAAATGCCGCACGCGGTTTGCTGGGTGTGTTTGGTGGACCCGTTGGTTTAGTGGTCACGCTTGCTGCTGTCGCCGGTGGCATCTGGATGGCAACTAGCGCTTCAGATGCGATGAAGCTATCAGTCGACAAGCTGGGCAATAGCGCCGCTGAAGCCGCCGAGAAGTTCAAAGGGCTTGGTTATGCGCAGCGGCAGTATCTATTGGATGACGCCGTTAAGCAGCAGCAAGACAAAGTTGATGAGTTCAGAAAAGCCGAGCGCCGTTTTGTTGAGGGTGTTGCAAGTGCTGGCCTTGAGCAAGACAGTGCAAGCCGCGAAAGGATTCAGGCTATTTTGAAGGATCGACAGTCTGGTCTGATCAACTATACCGAAGCCATGCGGCGGATTGAGTCTGAGGGTTTGATTCGGACTGATGGTCTTTTTGGTGATCGGGCAATTCGCAATGTTCGGCAGCTTTCCGCAGAGCTTGAAAACGCTTCTGTGGCAGTGGTGGAGTACGGAGCCAAAAGACAGGCTTTGCTCAAAGCCAACGCTGATGCAGAGGAAGCTGCCAAGAAACGGGCAGCCGCCGAAGCAGCGGCCAAGGCGGCCACCGGCGGGATTGAGCAAAAGAATCGCTATGAAAAAGGCGATGCTGAGGCCGCCAAGATGCTCACCGAAATGCGTGGGCAGTATGCCAGTACTAAAGACCCCAGCGTCTATGCCGCCAAAATGCGTGAACTGGATGAAATGGCAAAGGCAGGGAAGCCTGTTTCCGAAGCCGTGCGAGCCGAAATACTTGCACAAGCCAAGGCGCAGGATGAGCTAACCGCATCTATGGCGCTCGGCAAGCTTGAAAACCGCCAAGCTATCAACGATCAGAAGGAATTGATACGGGAGTTTGAGCGTCGGCGTGATGCTTATGCAGACCTTGTGACGGAATCTTCGGCGCCAGAGGATCGGGCTGAGGATGAATTCAAGCAGCGCAAAGCCTTGATCAACGAGTTTGCCAGCCTTAGCGATGGCACACACACCCGCATGACCGACTGGGCGATTGCTGAGCGCGACCGCGAAATCGACGCGACCAAACTTGCCCAAGCCAAAACCATTGCGAGCTATCTGAACTGGAATCAAACCGAGATCCAGTCAATCAAGTCTCGTTATGAGTCGGAACGCAAAGAGATTCTGCTGCTTAAGGGCTTCACGCTTGATGAGCGTCAACAGATGATTGATGCGCTCAAGGCTGCTGAGAATAAGGCGCTTGATGACACCACCAACGCCCTGCGCTCATCGTATGACCAGCGGTTTCGGATTGGCGAAGAGTTCCGTTTGCGTCAATTGCAAATCGAGCAATCGAACTTACCCGATGATCAAAAAGACATTGCGATGGATGTCGCTCGCAACGTCAACAACGATGCGATTGCAGCACAGCAGAAGCCACTGAACGACCTGATTGCACAAAACCAAGGGCAAGACCCGAAGTTGCTGGCACTGCAAGCAAGTTACGACGCGGAACTGCTGATCATTCGTGATGCCTTGACGATTAAGCAGCTCACGCAAGATGAGGCCGACGCACTAGCACTTGAGCGCGAAAAGGCGTTTCAAACCGCAAAGCGCGATCTTGCAGTAGACAACGCGATGGATATTGCTGGCAGTTTAAGCAGCATCATGAAGTCAACCGCTGGCGAGCAGTCCAAAGCCTACAAGGTCATGTTTGCGGTCGAGAAGGGTTTTGCTATCGCCAAGTCAATCATGGCGATTCAAACCGCGATGGCCAGTGCTGCAATGTCTTTGCCGTTTCCAGCCAATTTGGGTGCTATCGCAACCGTTGCAGCTCAGACGGCGAGCATTGTATCCAACATCATGTCTGTGAAGATGGCAGGTCAGGCGCACGCGGGTATCGACTATGTGCCTAAAGAAGGGACGTGGCTGTTGGACAAAGGCGAGCGGGTGCTATCACCTAAGCAAAACTCTGATCTGACCAACTACATGCAGCGCGACACGAAAGCGGTCAAGTCTGACACTGTGGTTGCAGGGAGTGGTATTAACGTCACCATCGAAAACCACACCTCTGCAAAATTTGAAGTACGGCAGATCAGCGAATCTGAGGTGCGGATTATTGCGCGGGATGAAGTGGCGAAGGGGGCTGGTAAGGCCGCTGCTGCTGACCTGTCGAACCCAAATAGCGAGATGTCGAAAGGCGTCAAGCGTAACTTCCAAGTGGAGCCAAGACGATGAATCGCTTAATGCTACCGCCAACCGAGGCGGGTTATACCGCGCAATTTGGCGGCGGCGTGATTGGCCAGAAACTTCAAGGCGGTGCAAGTCGCTTTGAGGTCGATGTGCTGGGTGCTAGTCACATGCTGTCTCTGTCTTGGTTTACAAATGCGGCTGGCTATCAATATTTGATGGCTTTCTACCGGCTGTGGCAGCGCAATCCGTCACAGCCTTTTTTGGCGGCACTGATTATTGATGATCACCAGTTGCAGGATTATGAGTGCCATTTTATGCCGGACACCATGAATCTGAATGCGGTCGCTGGACTGTCATACAGCGTATCGGCTCAGATCGAAGCCAAGGCAATCACGCCAGATTATGCTTTTGATCAGTCGATTGTCGATGCTTGGGAGTCTGGCATTGTTGGCGGACTGCCTGATCTTGAGCGGTTGGTCAACGTCGATTTACCCGATGCACTCGAAAACGTGGAGTCTGTGACGTGAGCGAGTATGCCGAGTTTTTCTTGAATCGTTCCGGATCGGTGGTGCAGCTTGAATGTCTTGAAGTTGCCCATCCATCGTTTGCGCAGACGTATTACGTTGTGCGGAATGCCACATCGGGCGTGACTGTGACGCACGAAGATGCAGCGACACATGCTTATCAGTATGTGCCCTTGCTGATCGAGCGCGGCAGCACAACTGACGATCTTGATCAGTCGCTGCGGGTCAGCATCGCGGACATGGGGACACAGCTTGCAGATGACATCGATGCGGTGCTGTCTGGTGCATTTGCAGACGTGAAGCCCACGATTAAATACCGCCTGTATCGTCACGATGACTTGAGCGCACCAATCTACACGCTCAAGACGTTGGAAGTGTCGAACATGTCGCGCGACAACAGCGGATCGACCACGTTTGTCGCGATGGCGCAGCAACTCAACAACACCAAGACCGGCATGATTTATAGCTTTGTCGATTACCCGTCATTGCGGGGGTTCTTGTGATTGATGCGCTATTTGACAAGACGTATCACAAGCAGCGTTACAACTGCGTGCATTTCGTTTGTGAAGCGTGGCAGATGGTCACAGGTGCAGATCTATCGTCGAGAATGGCAGGCGTGCTACGCGCTGTCAGCGATGGCGGCGGGATGCAGCGTGATGATATGCGACCATTTGAGCGACTGAGCGAACCAGAATCACCCTGCATTGTTTTGATGCACGGCAAGCAAAGCCCACATGTTGGGCTTTTTTATCGCCACAAGGTTTTGCATATCACTGAGCAGGGCGTGCAGTACATGCCGCTTGATGTTGCATCAATCGGATTCGACCGCGTGAGGTTTTACAGATGAAACAAGTCGTAATTGCGCGCGATGTGTACGCGCCAGACACATGGACACGCGCCACGGTTGATGACGTTTTTGATTATCTCAAGACTCAGTTTGACGTGTGGCCTGACACGGCGCGGCTGTATCACAACTACGTTGCGCTTGAGCACGATGTGACACCAGACAGCCAAGCTGATTTAGATCATGTGCGCACGCTTGATGGCGTGTTTTACGTTGTCGTGTATCCAGCCGATCCTTTCACCCTGATCGTGATTGCCGTGTCTGTGGTCGTGTCGGTCGCTGTTGCGCTGTTAATGCCACTGCCAGCGATACCGAATCTACGCAATCAGACGCAGGGCAGCCCCAACAATGAGCTGTCGAGTCGTGCCAACAAGCTAAGGCCGAATGGCAGAATCCCCGATATTTTCGGCACGGTACGCAGTACGCCTGATCTGATTGCCGTGCCTTACTCGGTGTTTGAAAACAACATCGAGATTGAGCACATGATTGGCCTAATCGGGCGCGGCACGTTCGATATCAAAGACGCATATGACGGCGAAACCCGCATTGCTGACATTCAAGGCGCATCAGTCCAGCTCTATGAGCTGAACGAGGATATCGACACCGGCACGCCATTTAAGCAATACGGCGAGCTGATCGATGAGCCACCTTATCAGGTCATCAAGTCAAACTCGGTCAACGGCCAAGTGCTGCGAGCGCCGAACGCTATTGATTTTGGCGGATCGAATGACGTGTATTTTCAATACCCGAATCAGATCTGTCTTGACTCAGGATCAAGCCGAGATTTTCGGGCATCGTTTAAAGTTGGCGATGTCATTCGAGTACGTGATGCCCCGTTTGACTGGGTTGATTCAGAATCTGTGTCGTCAAGCCTGAACCTAAACGGCAGCTATGTTGTTGACTCCATCGCACAGCGCACCATTGCTTTGTCTGATCCTGCGGCTGTCAACAGTGCATGGGGCACGCTCGGCTTGCCCGAAACCATCGACGGCCGCACCGATCAACGCACAAACCTCAAGTCACCGACATTTTCGCTCGTGGATTTTCGCTGGGTCGGTGATTTTGTCGTTGAAGATCCACAGCGCACCCATTTCATCCTAAATTTCGTGGCATTGAATGGCTTGTATGCTGAAAACGGGTCGGCTCAATACTCGTGGCGCAATGACTTTGAAGTTGAGGTCACGCCGGTGGATCTCGATGATGAGCCAAACGGTTTTTCAGAAACCACGGTGTTTTCGATTGAGGGGTCGTCAACGGTCAAAGACACGATTGCCAGAACGATTTACTTGTTCACCGGCTTCACGGGGCGTTGCAAGATCAAGATTCGGCGCACCAATGACACTGATTTTGACTTTGCCGGAACGATTGTTGATGAGGTGAAGTGGCGTGATTTGTACTCTGCGCGTGAGCTGGAGCGCAAGCAGTACGGCGATGTGACGATTGCCCGCTCAAGAACGCAGGCGACATCTGGCGCACTGTCAGTCAAAGAGCGAAAGCTGAATTTCTTGGTACAGCGCAAGTTGCCGACTTATGACGCAATCACCGGCACAATGACCACGACACGCACGGCCACCAACAGCGCGGCTGATGCGTTTGCGGCGGTCTGTCTTGATCCGTTTATCGGGCGGCGTGATGTGTCTGAGGTCGATTTGGCGGGTATCTATCAAGCGATTGCCGATGTGGCCGCGTATTTCGGCACGGCAAGCGCGGCTGAGTTTTGCTACACATTCGACCGCGAAAACCAGTCATTTGAGGAGATTGCCACCACCATCGCGCAGGCGGTGTTTTGTGAGGCGTACCGCCAAGGCAACCAGATCAAGCTCAGTTTTGAGCGTGAAACTGACGACAGCGTATTGCTGTTTAACCACCGCAACAAAGTTCCGAAAAGCGAGAAGCGCACCATCACATTCGGCATCGAGAACAGCTTCGACGGCGTGGAATATGAATGGATCGATCCGGCGGACGACACCAAAACCGTGCTGAAAATTCCAAATGATGCGATCACGAACCCGAAAAAGATCACATCGGTCGGGGTTCGGAATGCACGTCAGGCGCATTTTTCAGCTTGGCGAGTGTGGAACAAACTGCGCTATCAGCGCGAATCAGTCGAGTTTGAAGCGCTGCGCGAGTCTGATTTGCTGGTTCGCAAAGATCGAATCTTGGTCGCTGACAACACACGGACGGGGACGCAAGACGGCGAGATTGAAACCCAGACGGGCTTGATCGTCACTACGTCACAGCCATGCACATTTGATCCGGCCAAGTCGTACACGATGCACCTGCAGTTGTATGACGGCTCGGTCGATGCGATTGGCTGCACTGCCGGTGCTGATGCCTACAGCGTGGTTTTGGATCGAGCGCCACTGCTGCCGCTGGTGCTTGAGCACGATCGGTATCTGCGCACCATCTACATGATCACCAGCAACGATGACGTGCGAGCCAAGGCGTTTTTGGTTGGCGAAAAGTCTAACGCTGGACGCATGACCAACAGCCTTAAATGCGTCAACTATGACAGCCGGTACTATCAAAACGATAGTGACTTTATCAACTCACTGATCCCTTAACCCAACACGACACACGACCCGCAGATGCGGGTTTTTTTACGCCCGCATTTTGAGGATTTATTATGCTAGAGCCGATCACAAAACAGGAATTGATTGATGCTAGTGCCGACGCGCTCGCGCTAGAGCAGGTCGTAAACGGCACAGACACGTTAGACGTGACCAGCCGACTCGCCCGCACTTATCCGACACTCGCCAAGGCTTTGCGCCTGATCGTCGAAAACGGCTTGCTCGGCGCGACCCCGTTTAATCTTGGGTCGCAAATGATTGCATCATCTCTGGTTGATGGTGACTATGCAGTTGTGACTGACGATCCAAACCCAGAGATCAATGGTTTTTATCAGCGTCAATCGGGGCTTTGGGAGTATTTGGCGTGGAATCCGCTTAACCAAGCAAAAGCCTATGCCGACGCAAACCCGATGTTTAGACCGTCTGTTTTGGCTGCTGCTGCTGATTTTAATACGCTGACGGTCGAGGGTCGCACGGTTGTGCCCACTAATGAGATTGCTGAGGCGTGTACCAATCGACCAAGCTCAAATGCGGGTGTTTTGGACGTTGCACTAATCGGTTCCGGTGTCTTTCAGACCTACCGCGTCTTTGAGTTCGACCTTGCTTATGAGCGGCAACGGCTCAGCGGCGGCACTTGGACAGACTGGGTGCAGTCGGCATCAAAAGATATGGTCGATACATCGGCTGCTAACACACTGCAATCTGCACAAGATTATGCAGATGTTGCAGCAGTAAAGCCTTACGACATCGTCACTGCAAGTAAAAACCTGTTTGCCACATCGAACATTGTAAGTAACAGCGCATTAAATAGCACCAATGGCGGCATAGTTGCATTTTCCGGTTGGACACGATCAGGCATGATCCCTGTCGTCGCCGGTCAAACATATACACTGTCTGGTACACGCAGTCGCGTGGGTCTGGCGTGGTTTGCAG
>JBAQKP010000258.1:0-9536 GCA_049301135.1 Moraxellaceae bacterium
CGTTACAGCTTTATCAATCACACGTTGTGTGTTGATGAGCGGTATTCTATGGACAAACACCCTGCTCGTCAACAGCAGGGTGCACGATTTTACAGGATTTCATGCGTGAATGTTTGTTTTTTCAGCAAAAACCTGTTTTTTGTCTATTTTTTCAGCATTTTTGCAAAATTCAGCATCCGATCCAAAGGCATTTTTGCGCGTAAGGCCAACGCTGGATCAACTTGAATCTCTTGATCGCCGGTTTTGAGCACATGCAAGAGGTTCTCTAGGCCATTCATCGCCATCCACGGACAGTGCGCACAGGAGCGACAGGTCGCGCCTTCGCCTGCGGTCGGCGCTTCGACCAGAATCTTGTCCGGTGCGGCCTGTTGCATCTTGTAGAAGATGCCGCGATCAGTCGCCACGATCAATCGCTGATTCGGCAAGGTCTGCGCGGCTTTAATCAGTTGGCTGGTGCTGCCAACCGCGTCGGCCAGTGCAATCACTGATTCAGGCGACTCTGGATGCACCAACACGGCTGCATCAGGATAGACCACTTTCATCTGCAAGATACCGCGCGCGCGAAATTCCTCATGCACGATGCACGAGCCGTCCCACAGCAGCATGTCTGCGCCGGTTTTCTTTTGGATATAACGTCCCAGATGCTGATCCGGCGCCCAGATGATTTTTTCGCCCAGACTGTCGAGATGCTCAATAATCTCAACCGCACAGCTTGAGGTCACCACCCAATCGGCACGTGCCTTAACTGCGGCGGAGGTGTTGGCATACACGACGACGGTATAGTCGGGATGCTGATCACAAAAGGCGGTAAACTCATCGACCGGACAGCCCAGATCCAGCGAGCACGTGGCCTCTAGGGTCGGCATCAGGATGGTTTTTTCGGGGCTTAAGATCTTGGCGGTTTCGCCCATAAACTTCACGCCCGCGACCATCAAGGTGCTGGCAGAATGGTCACGGCCAAAACGCGCCATCTCCAACGAGTCCGACACGCAGCCGCCAGTCGCCTCAGCCAGTGCCTGAATTTCTGGCTCACAGTAATAGTGCGCCACCAGCACCGCGTCACGCGCTTTGAGTTCAGCGGCGATTTCATCACACAGCGCCACACGCTCAGCATCGGTCATGACGATCTCTTGCGACTGCCCTAAACGATCCAGATGCTCGCGCACCACCGCTTGGGCATCATTGGCAATCAAACCGTTGGTAATTAAATTGGGTTCAGCAGTCATCGGTTTCGTCTCACACTTAAAACGTGGCAGCAAGCGGCTACGTATGATGGCAGAATGGCGTTATGGTAACGTATTTTACCCAACAAAACGCCGCTGCAATCGTCTATCACAGCGGCGCAATCTAAACACAGCTTGCAACTTACACCAGCAGGTATCTACTGGTGAATCGGCGCAACTATTGACACAACTTAGGAACGATAGTCGGCGTTGATTTTGACGTAATCATAAGAGAAGTCACACGTCCACACCGTATCCACCGCGTCGCCACGACCGAGCGCAATCCGAATGGTGATCTCGCTTTGTTGCATGACTGCCGCGCCTTGTGCTTCGGTGTAGTCCGCCGCCGCACCGCCATCACGACAAATCTGCACATCGTCTAGCCAGACCTGTACTTTGGACTGATCCAAGTCACTGAGGCCAGCTTTACCAATCGCCATGACAATACGCCCCCAGTTTGGATCAGAGGCAAAAAATGCAGTCTTGATCAAAGGAGAATGCGCCACACTGTAAGCCACATCGCAACATTCTTGGATGGTTGCGCCACCTTCGACTCGCACGGTCATAAATTTGGTCGCGCCCTCACCGTCACGCACGATCAATTGCGCCAAGCGAATAAACACCCCACTCAAGACCTGCATGACCTCAGCAAAACGCGGATCATCGCGCGATTGCAGCACAGCCCCACCCGCTTGGCCAGTCGCAACCAGTACGCAAGCGTCGTTGGTCGAGGTATCACCGTCGATGGTAATCCGGTTAAACGACTGCTCGGTGACTTCGCTCAAGATCTGCTGCAACAAACCGGCTTCAATCGCCAAGTCGGTCGCCACATAACCCAGCATGGTCGCCATGTTGGGTCGAATCATGCCTGCGCCTTTGCTGATGCCGGTCACACTGTAGGTCACGCCATCTAGGGTAAATTGCTCACTCGCGCCTTTGGGCAGCGTGTCTGTGGTCATGATGCCATGCGCAGCATCGACCCAGCGGTCGGCATCTAATGCGGCCAAGGCATTTGGCAAACCGGCGATCAGGCGATCAATTGGTAATTGCTCACCGATCACACCGGTCGAAAACGGCAAAATCTCAGCAGTGGTCAATCCGGTCAACTCTGCCAGCGCAGCACAGCTTTTTTGGGCATTCGCCAGACCGACTGCACCTGTGCCGGCATTGGCGTTACCCGTATTGATCAACAGATAACGTGGCTGAGCAACCGCGATGTGTTGTTTGACCACTTGTACCGGTGCAGCACAAAACGCGTTTTGGGTCAACACCGTCGCAACGGTCGAACCTTCGACCAATTCAAAGATGACCAAATCACGGCGATTTTTGTAGCGAATATAACTTTCGGCGATACCAATTTTGACTCCGTTGATGGGGAGCATTAGGGGTAATGAAAGATCACCAACAGCCATGATCAAAATCCTTGTAGACGGGAGAATAAATGCGGGCTAGTGTGCCAAAAAAGCGCGCCTAAAAATAGGCGACTCACGGAAGGAAATCGCCTATTTTTAAGTAGATCAAACGCGGATTGATTTAATGAGCTGTGTGCTCAGTGCAGTCAAACAGCGTTTTTTCATCTTCTTGCTGGGCGGTATGATCAAGCGTCATGCTGGTCAGCACCGCCTTGTCTGCTTTGGTATGCCATTGCATGCCTTGCTCCGGCTGAATGCCCTGCTCGGTGGCATAACGTGCGCCCGATGCGGACACCACAGAATACAGTTTGTAGTCGACACCATTGATGTTCAAGATCGCTTTAGGCTTGGTGGCATCACGATTGTCATACGTCGCCAGAATTTGTTGATCTGGCGTACAGCTATAGTGCACCGTGCTGGATTGTCCCGCAGTGACGGACACTGGCGCCTCAGGCTCCACGACCCCAGATACCACGACATCAGTCGCTGGCACGGCTGGATTGGGCGCTGCTGCTGGTTCAGGTGTGGCCTCAGGTTGGTCACAGGCAGTCAACATGACGGCAAGCACGCAAGCTGCGCACATCAAGCGAATCTGTTGCATGGCGTATTCGATCCTGTTGATTTATAGATGTGTACAGCGATAAAGAATTTTTTCAAGGCTTTTGCCACCCACATTCGGCACGCTGGTTAAGCTTGCGCCGTCGGCGGACACTGTCCAGCGCATCCCTTCACCATCTGCCATACCACTCTCAGTGCTGAACACCGATTCAGTCGCAGAGCTGGCATACAGCACATGGATCATGCCATTAATCTCAAGCATAACTTGTGGCTCGACGACATTCTGTCGGTCGTAGGTCGCGGTAATATTTTGTGCTGGCAGACAGTTGTAGGCTTGTACAGGGAGTAACGAGCTGATTTTTACCGGTAGTGCTTCGGTCGGCACGACAGGTGCAGCGCTTTGAGCGGGTGTGATCTCGGAAGCAGCTGGCTGTGCGACCTTGTCTGGCGCTGGTTCAGCCGGTTTATTACAAGCGGTCAGCGCCAGCAAGCCACTGATGATCAGGGCGGATTTTAAGACATTTAATCGGTTCACAAGCATCATTCCTGTTGGTCTATCGGGCATTTTGCCATTCATCTAACGCAAAAGGCGCTGCCATCACAGCAACGCCCTCGCCAAACGCATCACTTCTGACAGTGGATCAGGGTCTGTTGACGTTTCGAACGCGAACCGCGTTGCAAGGCAAAATGCAGTCAGACTAGGCGGCACATGCAGCAAATGGTGGTTCCATTTGCAAATGGGGCAACGATGTATGACGGTATTTTGCCAGCAACCCGAAGGGACACGTCGCTTTTTGGCTGCTACTGCGTTGCAGATCGTTTGCTTAGCATGACTAAGCGACTCGACCTGCGCCTTGTATCACCTCAAAAATCGACTGTGTCGCGGTCGTGGCTCAAACGTCAACAGACCCTATACTGCTTTACCATGACATTGCTTGTATTTTTGACCCGACCCGCATGGGCATGGGGCATTGCGGCTAATACTCATCGCCGCATACGGATTGTCTTGGAGATTCTGACCAGCGGCAGTGGCTTTACGCCCACCGGACAGCGTGACCCCAGCACGGTTCACTTGACCCAATTCTGGGTCGTTGTGGGTTTCTCCAGTAATGCCATCGACTTCGGTGTGCTGGAAGTGCAAGCTGGTGCTTTGCGCTTCACGTTGCTGTTGCGCTTCCATCGCTGCCAGCTCTTCTGCGGTCGGCACATGCACCCGTGACAGATCCTGCACCACTTCAGATTTGATGCTGGACAATAAGCCTTGGAACAGAATAAACGCCTCACGCTTATACTCTTGCTCAGGATTTTTTTGCGCATAGCCACGCAAATGAATGCCCTGACGCAAATGATCCATCGCAGCCAAATGCTCTTTCCAGTAACGATCCAGCGATTGCAGCATAAAATGCCGCTCCAGCGTCCGCGCACTGTCATCGCCCATTTGGCTGCGTCGTTCACGATAACGGGTAGTCGCCGCGTCGATAATCTTCTGGCGCAGCAACTCTTCATCGAGACGGCGATCTTCTTTCAGCCAGACCGCAATTGGCAAACTGAGCATAAAATCTTGCTCAAGCGCACGCTCTAGACCTTCGATATTCCACTGATCGTCAATACTGCCGACCGGAATATACTCATTAATCATCACGTTCAGCACGTCGTCGTACATGCCTTCGATGCCGTCTTGCAGACTGGCTTCTTTGAGGACGTCATCACGCTGACCATAGATGATTTTGCGCTGTTCGTTGGCGACGTCATCGTATTTCAGCAGGTTTTTGCGGATGTCAAAGTTACGCGATTCGACTTTACGCTGGGCGTTTTCGATCGAGCGACTGACCATTTTGTGTTCAATCGCTTCGTCTTCTTTCAGACCCATCGCGCGCATCATATTCACGACGCGATCGCCGGCAAAAATCCGCATCAAATCGTCTTCAAGCGACAGATAAAAACGCGAGTTACCCGGATCACCTTGCCGACCAGCGCGACCACGCAACTGGTTGTCGATCCGGCGCGATTCATGCCGCTCGGTACCGACGATATGCAGACCACCCGCCGCCAAGACTGCCGCATGGCTTTCTTTCCATTCGGCTTCTAGGCGCTGGGCATCGGCTTCAGTCGCGTTTGGAATCTGCTCTAGGCGCACTTTCCAGTTACCGCCGAGCAAAATATCCGTGCCGCGTCCGGCCATGTTGGTGGCGATGGTGACCGCACCCAAGCTGCCGGCTTGCGCAATAATATCCGCTTCACGCGCGTGCTGCTTGGCGTTCAGAACTTCGTGTTTGACACCGGCTTCGGTCAATAGTTTCGACAGGTACTCGCTCGATTCAATCGTGGCTGTACCGACCAACACGGGTGCATTTTTCTTGTTGATCTCGATGATTTCTTGAATAATCGCCTGATACTTATGCGGCTTACTTAAGAAAATCAAATCATTCTGGTCAATCCGCACCATCGGCTTGTGGGTCGGAATCACCACCACATCAAGGTTATAAATCTGACTAAACTCAGAGGCTTCGGTATCCGCCGTACCGGTCATGCCTGCCAGTTTACTGTACAAGCGGAAGTAGTTCTGAAAAGTCGTGGTGGCCAGCGTTTGGTTTTCGTTTTGAATCCGCACGCCTTCTTTGGCTTCGACTGACTGATGCAGACCTTCTGACCAACGCCGACCCGGCATGGTACGACCGGTATGCTCATCGACGATCACAATCTCGTCCCCATCGACGATGTAATGCACATCGCGCTGGAACAGATGATGTGCCCGAATCGCGGCGGTGACGTGGTGCAACAGGTTGAGACGGCTGGGTGAATACAGGCTTTCTCCTTCGCCGAGTAGCTCAATCCGTACCAATTGCTGCTCAATAAACTCGTAACCGCCTTCATTGATCTCAATCGAGCGCTGTTTTTCATCGACCCAAAAATGCCCGCCGTCTGGCTCATTTTCTTCTTTTTGACGTTTTAGCAGTGGTGCGATGTCGTTGATCATCGCATACAAACGTGACGAGTCTTCCGACTGACCAGAAATGATCAACGGGGTACGCGCTTCATCGATCAGAATCGAATCGACTTCGTCGATAATGGCAAAGTTCAGACCACGCTGCTTCTTCTCATCTAGCGAGAACACCATGTTATCGCGCAGATAATCAAAGCCAAATTCGTTATTGGTGCCGTAAGTGATATCCGCTTGATAGGCCAGATGCTTTTCGTGCGGCGGCTGCATTGAGTAGATCACACCGACGGTTAAGCCTAAAAACTCAAACAGCGGACGGTTTAACTCGGCATCACGCGCGGCCAAGTAATCGTTCACGGTGATCACATGCACACCGGCCGAGCTGATCGCATTTAAGTAACAGGCCAGCGTGCCCATCAGGGTTTTACCTTCGCCGGTACGCATCTCCGCGATGCGGCCTTCGTGCAGCGTCATACCACCGATCAATTGCACATCATAATGCCGCATGTTCAGTACGCGCTTACCCGCTTCGCGGCAGACTGCAAATGCTTCGGGGAGCAGTTTATCCAGTGACTCACCCGCTTGGTAACGCTGTCGAAAGTCGGCGGTTTTGGCCTTCAGTTCGTCATCAGACAGCACCGAGATGGTCGGCTCTAAAGCATTGACAGCATCGACGCTCTTACGCATCCGTTTCAATTCGCGTTCGTTTTTGGTGCCGAAAATACTTCCGACCAGACTTGCTAGCATGGGTGACAACTCTTAATTAGGAAAACAGACGGCCGCAGGCCCTGCGACTATTATGGTGACAAGTCAGTGAAGTGCAAGGGGGAACAGCACAAGATCAGACCATTTCAGCAGTTTTTGCACTGGACTGCGGCGCCATCACTGGCAATTTAAAATAAAATCGACTGCCCTGCTGTAGCGTCGATTCGATCTGAATCAGACTATTATGCCGTCTGGCAAACTGCTGGCACAATGCCAAACCCAGTCCTGTGCCGGTTTCGCCGCGCGTGCCATTGGTACTGGTATGGCTACTCGCCGGCGCAGCGCCACTATTGGGCTGGCTGATCTCCATCGACAACCGCACAGCGTCCAGTTGCTCAGGCGACATGCCAACACCGTTGTCCTGCACCCAAATTTCGATGCCGTACAGATCAGCCCGTGCCTCGACCTGAATCCGCCCGCCTTCTGGGGTAAATTTGACCGCGTTCGACACCAGATTGCGAAGCATCGAACGCAACATATTTTCGTCGGCATACACCTGTAGATCTTTAGGGCAGATAAACTGAAGCTGCAATGCTTTATGCCGTGCCGCACCCGATAAATTCCCTTCCACCAGATCAAAAATGGTTTCAAGATACAGTGACTTTGGCTGATAAGTCATCCGGCCACTTTCGACCATCGCCCAATTCAGCAGGTTTTCGAGCAATTTGTAGGCACTCGACGCGGTATCATGTAAATAACTGGCAATATTGCGAATCTCGGCCGGACTCATGTCCTCAAGATCAGTATCTAACAGCTCTGAAAAGCCCAAAATCCCCTGAAACGGCGCTTTAAGGTCATGCGCAATAATCGAAAAAAACCGGTCTTTACTGTTATTCAGTTGTTGCAACGCCTCCGCCTGTTGCTGTAACAGTTGCATCTGCTGCGACAATTTTTGATTGCTGCGGGACAACTCCAGATTGCTCATCACTTGCCGTGCCAGTGCGCGTAATGCTTGTTGTTGCGGCAGCGTCATCTGCATCGGCTGCTGATGGATCGTACAAAGCGTACCGATCACATGCCCCTCATCGGTGGTCAGTGGCGCTGCCGCATAGAATCGAATCCCGCCCGCTTGTACGGTTGGGTTATTGGCAAAGCGTGGATCAAGCTGGGTATCTTCAATCAATAACAGCTCATCAGGGTGAGTGACGGCATGACCACAAATCGACTCGGCGCGCGAGCCACTCACTGACGAGTAGCCTAGCCGTGCTTTAAACCATAATTCGGACTCACCAATCAGGCTGATCAGCGCAATCGGCGTGCCACAAATCGCAGATGCCAATCGCACAATATCGTCGTAGCACAACTCAGGATCAGTACCATACACAGCGTATTGCTGTAAGGCAGCCAGCCGTGAGGCTTCATCTTCAGCAAGGGGAGCGACTAGCATAGCGATGGGCTCACGATTAAAAACACAATGACCTGCAAAACACACTGATCGCTCAGCACAGGGAGATCATAGCGCGACGATGGGGTATTGCGCGAATCTTTGCATGACTGCGTTGATCATGTATAGCACAAAAACAGCCGCATCAACACACGGCGTCACTGCTCTGATTTTACACCCGCCCAATCACATCGGTCGGATGAATAAACCCTTCATACACACTAGCGGTAGGCCCCGTCATCCACACCACATCACCCGACTGCCAGCGAATCGACAAATCACCACCGCGCAGATGCACCCGAATATCCTGCCCTGCATCCAGCAGTCCGCGCCGAATCCCACTGACCACCGCCGCACATGCACCTGTGCCACAGGCTAAGGTTTCGCCTGTACCACGCTCAAACACTCTTAAGTTAATCTCACGCCGATTCAACACCTGCATAAATCCGACATTGACCCGTTGTGGAAACTGCGTGTGCGACTCTAACGCAGCACCTAATGTGGCAACTGGTGCGGTTTTGACATCGTCTACCACCAGTACCGTATGCGGATTGCCCATATTCACTACGTCCAGCTCAACAGATTGATCCAAGACATCAACCTGATAAGTTGCGGCGGCTTGCTCGGCGTGAAACGGAATCTGATCCGGCTCGGTACGTGGATAGCCCATGTTGACCTGCACCCAGCCGCTGCTGTTAATCTCTGGTTCGACGATGCCACTGCTGGTCGAAACGCGGATTTTGGTTTTTTTGGTCAGACGACGTTCATGTACAAAACGGGCAAAACAGCGCACGCCGTTGCCGCACTGCTCGACTTCGGAGCCATCAGCATTAAAAATCCGATAGCGAAAATCCACATCCGGCTGATCTGGCGGCTCGACCACCAGCATCTGGTCAAACCCAACACCAAACTGCCGATCCGACAGCCGCCGAATCAATTCAGGGGTCAGGTGCATGCGTTGGGTGACCAGATCAATCACCATAAAGTCATTGCCTAGCCCGTGCATTTTGGTGAACTCTATTCGCATCAGTGTTTCGCCTCGTTTCAATCCTTGTCATTTTGACCAATTTTCTTCAGCAAAACAAAAGTTTTTTATGGCTTATCTTGTCTAGTGAGTGGTTTCGTTGTTTACTCAGGGCAGGTTGCATGAGAGCTGGATTGGCGGTGGATGTAGGCGTTTTGTCTAGTCTGATGTGCTGCTGGGATTGTTCTTGTGTGTCGGATTTTTGGTGTCTTATGTGTCAGTGTGGCAG
>JBAQKP010000259.1:0-7840 GCA_049301135.1 Moraxellaceae bacterium
GGCGACGGGTGTATCTTGATACCAATATCTTTGTCTATTTCCTCGAAAGGCATGAGCAGTATTTTGACCTCGTACTGCCATTTTTTCAGTTGTTCGACCAAGGCTTGTCGATGGCCTACACAGGCGAAGCAGCGGTTGCTGAAACGCTCTATAAACCGTACCAAGCTGATGATTTGTTGTTGGTCAGTGAGTTCAAAACATTTTTCGGGGACGATGAATTGATCACGGTGCTACCACATACCACCAAGGTATTTGAGTTGACTGCGGAAATCGCGCCCAAGCAAAAAATGAAAATGATTGATGCCCTACATTACTCGACTGCGATCATGGCGGGTTGTCAGTTTTTACTGACCAACGATGCAGGCTTTAAATCAAACGCAAAACTTGAGGTAATTCAACTGCGAGATTTGGTGTAAAACAACCCATAACACGGCACACAAGTGGCCTGTACCCTAATTTTACACTTGGTTTTCTAGGAAAAAGCGTATCAATAGGGTGATTATGGCTATCTGATAAACGTTTTAGAATAGGGTATGTAAAACAATGTCGTTGGAACGATGATATGAATGGTTTACGAATCGGATACATTCGGGTATCAACGGTGGGGCAAAACACGCAGCGGCAGTTGGCCGATGTGCCACTCGATAAGGTGTTCGAGGAAAAAATCTCAGGAGCCAGCAAACAGCGGCCAGCCCTTACGTCACTAATCGACTATGCGCGTGAGGGCGATGAGGTGCTGGTACATAGCTTAGATCGGCTTGGGCGTAATTTGGGTGAGTTGCGGGAGATAGTCGAAACGCTTAACGCGAAGGGGGTCATCTTAAATTGTGTGAAAGAGAATCTGGTTTTTCACACGAATATCAACAATCCAATGAACATGCTGTTCTTTCAGATTCTGGGTGCATTGGCAGAGTTTGAGCGGGAGCGTATTTTGGAGCGGCAAGCTGAGGGAATCGCTATTGCCAAGAAAAAGGGCGTGTACAAGGGCCGTAAGCCGTCACTGACTCCTGAACAAGTGGCTCTGCTGCATCAACGTCTTGAATCTGGCGACTACAAAACCAAGCGAGCATTGGCGAAGGAGTTTGGGATTTCTGCGCCAACGCTGTATCGGTATCAGTAGTAGTTCCAGCTATTTGATATTATTTGTCTATCTATTGAAAATTTTTCTGAGTAAAACAGGGTCGGCATCCTGAACTGAGCTTGCTCCAATTTTATTTGCTGCTAACCGTAAACAGGAATCGACCGATACAAACCAACTTGCCATCAAGTAGTAACTGAACCGATACTGTCGTAATGCGCCGACCCGCACGAACAATACTGGGGACTGCCTGTAACGTACCTATAAATGCTGGCCGCAGGTAATCAAAGGTCATCGTGGAGCATAAGGGCAGCTCATTATCACCACGCTGACGGGCAAGATAGGCGGCGGCGGCCACTTCACCAAAACTCGCGAGAATGCCGCCATGAAACGTGCCAATCATCGGGTTGCCGATATGCGAATCACGAAAGTCCATAAAGTACTGTATTTCTCCATGTTGCATTTCCTCACGAAAACCTAGAAAATCGACAAAAGGCTCGTCACACAATTTTAGTGGGGGTGTTTCCGCGCTCATCTGATTTACTATACTCATATCACTCGCCTCGCGCTTCATTGCTGTCAAAAGAGGGTCCCATCGTGCCGATTGCGAAAGAACCAGTGACAGTAGCCAGTAGCTCACCACTGTCTTCTGCAACCGCTCGGCCCGTGATAAAGGCCACCGTATCGGTTCTACCAATGCAATCCACTATCGCCTTTAAACCTACCGCAGAGGGAATACGTCGCAAAAAATCGACACGCAAATCAATAGTGGCAATCGGCTCTAACGACCGCAATGACGAAAAAATAGATAAGCCGCAAGTCGTATCCAGCAGCGTCACCAAAGCCCCTCGATGCAGTGAGCCTTTACGGTCAGAGAGTTGCTCAGAGAAGGGCATCGTCATCTCGGCATGACCATCGCTCACTGCACCAACACTAATATTGAACATATTGAATAAAGGGTGATTAGTACCAAAAAACGCCTTAGCCATGGTCAGGTGTGCCGTGTTATTACTGTCCATTTTTGAACTCCCGCCATTGCTGGCTGATTTTATTGCGAAAAAATTAGCGGCACGTCTCAAAGTGCAAGGGCGGCATCTGTATAATTACGTTCGGCCTGCATCACCGCCACAATGGCCTCTTCAATGGCGGCATATGGAAAGTTTGTGCTTTCCGAGGCAGACTTCAAACACATGGCTAATGCCGTCCATGCTTTTTCGCAAGCCCTCATTAACAGGGGCAGTCGATATTGCTGTACACTTGCGTCATAGTGAACCGCTTCATCAAGGAATTCAGCGTACATTTTGCGGAAGCCGCCGCCACCTGTGCCACGCTTTTCAATAATTTGGTAGGCAAATCGGGTCGTCCAGTGCCAATCGCCTGTGGCTCCCCAACGACTCAGTTCGGCCAGCCATGTTTCCAGTGCCGATATGCCACTCACAGCTAATGACTTGGCGTTGTCATGGATGACACCGGTAATCATCTCGGGGGTAATTTCGCCTTGAAACGCGGTGGGCGTGAACATATTGCCATAGTGAATAAATGGGGGCTGTGTAGAAAAACGTGCGCGGGTCAGTGCCTCTCGCGTCACCGACAAAACACTCGGACGCTCGGTATCGGTGACAAATACCGCACCTGTCTCTGGATTTCTCGACCAAGCGGCTATGGCGTGACCGGGAAAGTGCGTGCTGCTGTTGAAGTAAGGTAAATAAAAAATATCCGTCAGCAACAGGGTGGGGTGACCCGCATCCAAACATTTCTCCAGCGCGGTGGCTGCCGATTCGGGTGACTCGAAGGTTTGCCACTCAAAGGGTATACCGATACTTTCAAATACGCGCGCTTCAAACCCCAAAGACCGCACATGCACTAAAAATGGCACAGGGGCGTCAGCCATTTCCAAATAGGTCACGCCAAGCCCTGAGCCTAATCCAAAGCACATGGCCTCGGAAATATTCAGCCCATTAAACTCGAGCAAATCACGAATTGCGGAGCTGCCACAATGCCTCCCGATGGCGTGCGTGATACGGGATGGAGTCTTATAGTTGGTCACAGGTTTTTTGCCTCTTCGTGAAAATCTGGATTAAGGATGCCTCTTGTCATCATCTGCCATATCGCATCCGCGATCTGTTCAAGATTGTACTTACCATTTTCTTTATACCAAGTGGCAGCCCAGTTTATTGCTCCTAGCCCAATCAGTCTTAACAGATCTGCATCCACATCGTTTCGGATACAACCATAAGACTGCAGATCATCAAGAATTGTCTGCCAATATCGCTCGTATCTGTCTCTCTCAGCAATAATCTGCTCACGTGCGACTCCATGTACCGAGCGCCACTCAAACAACAACACATAAACCATATCGTCACCCGACATAAGGATATCGACATGTGTCTGCAGTGCCGATTGCATTTTTTTGAGTGGATCTTGAATCGCGGAAGTCGCCTCAACAATCCTGTAAATAGTTCTCTCAATAGCAAGCCGCATCATATCAACCAAAATATCGTCTTTACTACGATAGCGGTAATGCAGACTGCCTGGAAGAATACCACAAGCACTGGCAATTTCTCGCACACTGGTACGCTCAAAACCCTTTTCTCGAAACAGCTTGGCAGAAGCGGCTAATACTCTCTCGCGGTCAGCAACTTCGACTCGCGTAGATTCACTACTCAACATAGTTTGACTCATAACATTATATCAATAAGACAGGTTACTCGACTTGGTCAAGTCGAGTCGAGTCTTTCACGGTCTATCCTGATCTATACAGCTTTTGCAATGGGGACATTAAAAACAATTCGTGACGCTTCCATAGGGTCTTGATGCTTATCATATTCAGCCAGCCAAGAATTAACCTTTTCTGGGATTTCGGTGTCGCTAGGATGGAAACCTGGCTTAAACCAGTCCAGATAGCGTGGAATAAGTCTGGTAATCAGGCCACGTGGTCCATAGAGGCGATAAAATCCCTTAGCAAGCACCAATGGCTGACCTTGTAGTTTGTCAATTTTCAACATATGCCAAAGAACTGAGCCAACCACCGCATGTACCAGTAGCGTTCCGATAATCAAAGCAGATGCGCGGGTGAAATACCCCCCACCTGCCGCTGTTTCGTAAACATCAAAGGCTACTGTTTTGTGTTCGACTTCTTCTACCCCATGCCACATGAACATGGCACGCATTGCGGGATGAGCATTCTTGAACATCTCACCCTCACCCTCCATAGCACCCTCGCCTAGTACAGCAGTAATATGTTCAAAGGCAGCTGTCATGGCCAACAGATACTTGGCGGGCAGGTGTTTTTGGGAGAGCCGAATAAATAATTTGAATCTTGCGATGACCTTTTCGACATGAATGCCTTGCGACTGCATCACCGCATTATACTGGTCATGCACAATGCCATGTTGCGCTTCTTGGCGAAAAAAGTTTTTGATATCTTCTCTCAGTTTAGGATCTGTGACCAGATCCTGATAGTTACGCACCGACTGAATAAAAAAACGCTCTCCATCGGGGAAGTGAATAGAAAGTGCATCAAAGAAGCGTGTTAACACCGGGTCACCGTCGTTCCAAAAAACTGGAACATCACTTAAATCAAACCGCGGCTTACGTGGCTGGATATTGATCATATGAGTCATGGCGAGAGTTTCCTTGTAAAGGCATCGAATGTCTGTAAACCTGCTATCACATTTGACCTTGAGCAATATTTTTCACCTTGGTCAGGCACAGCAAATATCACACAAGAATTCAACGGGTATTGGTCAAATGACCAAATGCATATTTTGAAATATATTGGTCGATTGACCAAATGTCAAGCCTGTCCTCAAAATTTGATAGAATGAGTTAACAACGCAGCAGGTGAGCCAGATCATCTTTGACATCGAATATAGCTACCAGACCTTTTGGCAGAGGTGTTTTTTAATGTTAGTTTTTTTACATTAGAGTGTGTTGACGTTTGAAAATATTGATTGCAAATTGGAGGCAGACTCAGAGAATTAAAGCTCTCCCCATCCGAGTCCACCATGCCACGCTTTATGCTGAACGACCAACATTGAGCAAAGATTTCTCCTATGCTCAAGCAACAGGACATTGATCACAAACCAAATTTACGGCTCACCGTAGAAGCCATGCTCTACAGAATGTGGGTGAAATGTCCATGGCTAGACCTACCTCCTGACTGAGTTTGGTCAGCAGCCTAATCTCTACAAAAGATACAACGACTGGTCAGCAAAAGGTTTTTTCCAAAGCATACTCAGGGTTTTATCTACTGACTCTGATATAGAGTAGGGGTTATGGATAGCAATTACGTCAAGGCACATCAACATAATGCACGTGCTGCAACTCACGATCAGGAGGCGATTGGCTTAAGTCGAGGTAGCAAGACAAGTAAGATCCATCTTGCCGTAGATGGGTATGGATTACCCATCGTGTTTGCGATCACGGGTGGTGAATTACACAAAGCCAAAGCTGCACCTGACTTGCTCTCACAGGTATCTATCGATGCCATTCTGATTAACATCTGAATCAGCGTAATGCAAATCTAGCCTGATGTAGTTTTAAGCTACCCCATCAACGCCTGTACCGCAATCGACTCATCCGCCAACCGCAGTGGATCGACCGCCGTACCAGCCGTGATCAGCTTTTTGCCCAGCATAAACTCTTGCGGGCGATTGACACAATCTGCCGCAATCAAGCGACCCGCCTGCAAATAAAACGCTGCAAAGCTACGACCCTGCTGCACATCACCCCGAATCACGATCTGATCGCAACCCTGACTGAGTCCCGCAATCTGCAATTTTAGATCATACTGATCTGACCAAAACCAAGGCAAATTCTTCGAAGTCCGCTGTAGACCGCACAAGGTCGCCGAGGCAATTTTGGCCTGTTCATTGGCATTAGGCACCGACTCCAAGCGCATCCGCCGCTGATAAATCGGATTAAACGCATTGGCACAATCCCCAATGGCCACAATCTCCGGTGAACTGGTACGGCAATACTCATCAATCACAATACCATTGTCCACCTGCAAGCCTGCGTCTAGCGCCAGCTCGACATTCGGCACAACCCCGACCCCGATAATCACCAGATCCGCGTCGAACACCGAACCATCGGCACACAGCACCGCTTGCGCCCGTCCCTCACCCGTGATCGCCGTGACCGACACACCGGTATGAATCGTCACACCCTGCTCACGATGAATCCGCGCATAAAAATCCGACACCTCCGGCGCAGTCACCCGCTGCAAAATCCGCTCGGCTGCTTCCAAAACCACCACCTGCATGCCCTGCTCGGTCAATGCTGCGGCGGTTTCCAGACCGATATAACCACCACCGATCACCACTGCTTTAGCACTGGGTTGTACCAATGGCTGGATCGCCTGTACATCGCTGATATTTCTCAGGTAATGCACACCTGCCAAATCAGACCCAGCCAGCGACACCGTTCTGACTCGTGCACCGGTACACAGCGCCAACTGGTCATACGCAAGCGTACTGCCATCTTGTAGTGTCACGCTGCGTGCTGCCCGATCAATCGCAACCACCCGACCGTGCCGGAACTCGATATGATTTTTTTGATAAAACGCCGCTGGACGAATCAACAACTCATCGACCTGTTGCGCACCAGACAAAAAAGTCTTGGACAACGGTGGTCGGTGATACGGCAAATACGCCTCATCGCCGATCACCACAATCTTGCCCTGCCAGCCATCTGGCCGCAGACTTGCCGCCAACTGCGCCGCAGCATGACTTGCGCCAATGATGACGATTGTTTGCATATGAATTCACTCAGTTCATGGTTGATGCACAGCATCAATTGTTGCCGACGACAGTTGCAAAATGCATCTGTCGCCTATTTTGATACCTACGCTTTGGCAGTCAGTTTGACCATCATCTTGGCATAGCCGCGCACAAAGTTAGACTGCACCAACTCTGGCTCACCCAATACCTCAATATTGTCGAAGCGAAGCAATAACTCCTCCCACAGAATCCGCAACTGCATCTCGGCCAAGCGATTGCCCATACAGCGATGCACACCAAAGCCAAATGACAAATGATTGCGTGCACCTTTACGATCAATCAAAAACGCATCTGGCTGTTCAATCACCCGCTCGTCACGATTGCCCGAGGCATACCACATTAAGATCTTGTCGCCCTTACGGATGGTTTGGCCGTGCATCTCGATGTCTTGCTTGGCGATACGGCGCATATACGCCAGTGGGGTCTGCCAGCGAATGATCTCGGACACCATATTTGGAATCAGGCTCGGTTGGTTTTTCAGTTTGACAAACTGCTCAGGAAACAGGTTCAGCGCATATACCCCGCCGGTCATCGAGTTCCGCGTGGTGTCATTCCCACCGACAATCAGCAAGGCCAAATTGCCCAAAAACTCCATCGGACGGTGAATCAAATCCTTGGTATCGTCATTGCTCAGCATTAAGCTAATCAAATCAAATCCCATCGGCTCACCTGCCGCTTGCTGAGCCGCCTTGGCATGCCACAGCGCGGCAAACTGCTTGGCCATATCAGCGGCGGCATTAAAAAGCACATCGTTGTCGCTAATCTCACCGCCCGTGGCTTCTGCGCTGCCCGCCAACGTATCAGACCAGTACACCAGCTTGTGCCGCTTTTCATACGGAAAATCTAACAAGGTCGCCAGCATGCGTGCGGTGATTTCTTTGGACACCCGTTCGACCCAATCAAACGGTGTACCGAGCGGCAAATCATCCAAAATCTCTTGTACCCGACTGCGGATCAGCCCTTCCATTTCTTTTAGATT
>JBAQKP010000260.1:0-2740 GCA_049301135.1 Moraxellaceae bacterium
GGCTGATGGTGATTGATGAAAATCAAAGATATTTCATCAATCACCATCCCAAAAAAAGCCCCAGAAGATTGTTGCCAACGTCTAGGGTGAGTCTTGTAGTTCTTACATAAGTGGTCTTAGGCTTTCATCTATTGGAGCCATTCAAAAAAGGCATTAAAAACTCATCGCCTTATTTGACGTATGTGCTTCAATTTTCATGTCAGCCTCTAGATTCCGTAATACCCTTTGATCGCATCAGTAAGCACAGTACCTGCAACGCCAACTGCTAACCCGATTGTCCCTGTTGCGGCCTTAGTGATCATTGAACCCAACCATGCAGAAACCTTTCCGCCGAAATGTCCAGACTGATCTGGTGCTGGGTCTTGACTGATCGCCTCTTGCAGTGTGCGAATATCATCATCGCCAATACCATGCTGTCGCAGGTTATTAGCCAAAGATTCAAAATTTTCGGCTTGCACCGTCATTGTATTTTGCTGATTAATCGCTCCGCCAGAAACATTGCCAGCAACACCTTGCATATTACCAATGTGAAACGTTTGATGTGACACTGCAATCCCCTTTTCCTTGATTGTAAACTGAAAACCCTGACCTAAAATCCCACTTAGCTCCAAGCCTAATGACCAATCCAATATCTTTGTTCTGATAAAAGAGACTATTCCAGATAGTTGCTGCTGCGGTATGCTTGCAACTGGAATATATGAACATCTAAATATCTCTCTCAAATAATCAGCTTGCTGGGGATGATACAAGATCATGCAACCATTTCCAGTTTTAAAGCTCTCCCAAATTCCTTGAACAGGATCACGAAGCTTTATATTTGTTATTGAGTCACTTAGATCTGCATTTGAAGGAATTATTGCTGGAGTATGTCTGCCGAACGCATCTTGAAAAAAAAGCCTTGACATCACAATCCTATAACTTGGTAGATCGCTGTCATACCCATTTAATTCATGTATAACCCAGTCCCTCATATCACTAAGGCCGAGTTTTGTTGCAATAACCAACGTCAGATTAAGTAATTTTACAATATCCTCATCAGGATCTGCCGCCAACTGTTGCAACTGAATTACTAATGGTACATCAGACATACATTGAACTCTCTTGGCGCTTCAACCAAGACTAGCACATTAGCAAGCAGAAAAATTGGCTACACATCAGCAGTGCGACAATCTAAGACTGTATTAGTCAAACTGTGGCACATGCGATGTAATCGTCTAAGCCTAGCTGTAATAACCCTACGATTGAGTTCTACGACATAAATTGTCGTCACGATTTCAAGTACAGTGATTTGCTATGTTTGCCATGTGATAAAATCAGATGTCATTCAGATGCTGGTTTGTTGTCATGGAAAAAGATCAAGAAATCGCTGAGCTAAAGGCACAGGTTTATCATCTCGAATCTGCGCTCGAAAGAATCTATCGTTGTTCCCGTCAGCATAGTGGGCAGGATTTTAACAATCGTTTTAGCAACATGCTGAAGTTATGCTTTCCACATCTGGCGAAAAGGTTAGAGATTCGATAGAAGTTTTTTTACCTGACTGACGCAACAGGACTTACACACGCAAGTCCTGCTACAGCACTCAGCATGCCAGCTACCAGTCCTACAACTGCCCGATCAAATCCAACGCCTGAGCCAAGCCATGTGCGTCTTGCACGTTCGGATCATGCTCAAAAATCATGAAGTGCCTGAACTGTTGCCGACCTGCTGAGGCTTGCCACAGTTGCGCCAGCTCAATCTTGCGCTTGATCTCGTCTTTGTCCAAGTGACCGCCTTTACTTTCGATCAATAAGATTTTGCCGGTTTTGAGTCGCACGATAAAGTCAGGGTAGTAGTTCACAAAACCGTTTAAGTAGAACGAGACGTTCTTTCCAAATTTTTCATCGTTGCGATACCACCAGTGGACATTCTCCAAGGCAGCAATACTGCTGATCACGTCTAGCTCAAAACTGTTCATGCTGCCTGCTTGGGTATACAGTGACTTCGCTACGGCTTGACCATCTTGCTTAGGCGACAACTTGGCTGGAAAACGCCAAGTGGGTTTGAGCATCACCTTGTCAGTATCGAGTGCATTTTTGAAGTGTTTGTACGCATAGCTGGCCTTAAAGCCTTTTAATGCATTCCGAATCGCATTCACATAGTCAAAGTCGTTCTGTAAAAACTCCGCGACTTGGTCACTGTCCATCTGTGCAGTGATACGCTGGAGATAAGCGTAAATTTGCTCCTCACTGAACGGATAGACCCGGCCAATCATTTTATACAAACGCTGGAGTACACTGTGTTGTTGGCTGGGCAGGGTTTGCCCCAAGATTGCCGCATCCTCGCGTTTTTTGCGTTCCGCTGACAGCCGTTGCATGCTGACCTGATATTCTTGGCGCTCATCGCTCAGTTCCTCAATATCAATCAATTGAAGCTGGCTCAGTACCTTCTTGAAATCAATGTCCACTGGGGCATGCCGTAGATCAGCCTCACCCAATAGATTGTTGGAATCAAAAATCAGTCCCTTCTCATCCTGATCACCCAGTAAGTCGGCATAGTCGCCTTGTGATGCTGCCCAAAAAAACTGCGGCAGTACAACTGCTTCTGCTGATTCCTTGAAAGTTGGCTTGATGGTCGCCACTCGTTCCACGACTTCCACTCCTTTGGGGATGATAGGGCTGGCATTTGGCTGATTGACCGCAGCGAGGTCTGGATCAACCTCAGCGGTCAGCGATTGTTCAGCCTGTTGCAAGGTCTGTAGCCC
>JBAQKP010000261.1:0-8818 GCA_049301135.1 Moraxellaceae bacterium
GCCAAACCAGAATAATCGGTTACGACTACTGATCCCAGTTTTCCTCGGCAACGTCGAGGGTCTTAGGCTGTTTGGCCACAAACACAATCACCTCGCCCTGCAACCAGACACTGACCTCAGCAAAATAGCGCGACAGATACTCGGTCAGCAACTCAGGGGTATCATCTTGATTGTTAAACAGTCCCCCAGCCAACCAACGCTGACTGGCGGAACGTGCCAACCGTGACATCTGTGGATGCACACCGCGCACCGTCGCCCCAAACAACACGCCATCCGAGGTCAGCAACTGCGCCAACCGACCGAACAACGCCGCCCGTTGCTCAGGGGTGCCTTGCAATCCATGCCAGACATAATTCAATCCAATCGACTGTTGCTTGGGCAGATCTGGCCACTCGGGCTGCATCAGATCAAGCACCATGGCTTTGGGCTGATAGCGCACCAAACGCCGTAGCGCATGCCGTAGCACTCTAGGATTGCAGTCGAGTAGCAGCAAATCGACCGTATGACTCGGAAACACCCCATGCTGTAACAAGTAGCCCGTGCCAACGCCTAACTCTAAATGCCGCCGCGACAAATGATGACTATAGACCAATACCAAATATGGGGTCGGACAGCGCCAGACCACCGTCGATGACAGTCGTAAGATCAAAAAGTCATACAGCTCTAACATCAACTGATTGTAGCCTTTGGCGTTATCCGGCAATAAATACACCGCAACACGCGCCGACGATCCCTCGAGGTTGTGCTTCATGCCACATCCTTGCTGTTGTTACACACAGTTGCGATTAGACAGCGTCAATTGACCTAATAAAGCATATTGTATGGGCATGAACAAACAGCTTTTTTGTTCATTTGCCTCATTGACAACTTTTTTTGAATTGCTACCAATGCACAATCTAGCCAACCCCCTCATAGTAAACTCATGAGTCAGAGCGACTCTTCTTTTTTTGCTTTTCGTTGAGATCTGTGACATGCCAGCATATAAAGCCCCCCTGCGCGACACACGCTTTTTAATGAATGAACTGTTTGACTTTAAAAGCCATTACGGCACGTTGTCAAACGGCGAAACTGCTGACAGCGAAACAGTCGACATGATCTTAGACACCATGGCCGACTTCTGTGCCAATGAGCTGTCACCGCTGTATCAGTCTGGCGATGAGGAAGGCTGTACCCGTCATAGCGATGGCAGCGTCAGCACCCCGAGCGGCTACAAAGCCGCCTATGACAACTACGTGTCGCTGGGCATGCAGGGTTTGTCTTACCCAGAAGAGTTTGGCGGCCAAAACATGCCGATGTCGCTGAACTTAATCAAATCCGAAATGATGGCGACCGCCAACTGGTCGTTCACCATGTATCCCGGTTTGAGCGTCGGCTGCATGAACACCATCCTCAAATACGGTACGGATGCGCAAAAAGCCACCTACATGCCACAACTGGTCGCCGGTACTTGGGCAGGTACCATGTGTCTGACCGAGCCACAATGTGGTACCGACTTGGGTCAGGTGAAAACTCGCGTCGAGCCACAAGCTGACGGCACATTTAAAATGTATGGCACCAAGATCTTCATCTCTTCTGGTGAACACGATCTGACCGACAACATCATCCATATCGTGTTGGCGCGCCTACCGGATGCACCTGCCGGCACACGCGGCATCACCTTGTTTATCGTGCCAAAATTCCTGATCAATGCGGATGGGTCTTTGGGCGAGCGTAACCCTGTGGTCTGTGGTTCACTCGAACACAAAATGGGCATCAAAGCCTCTGCCACTGCCGTACTGAACTTCGACGGCGCAACCGCCTACCAAATCGGGCCAGACAACAAAGGTCTAGAGTGCATGTTCACCTTTATGAACACCGCACGGATTGGTACTGCGATTCAAGGCGTGGCGCATGCTGAGCTGTCCTATCAAGGCGCGCTGCCGTATGCCAAAGATCGCATGTCGATGCGCTCGCTGTCTGGCAAGAAAAACCCAGATAAAGTCGCTGACTCGATCATCCATCACGCCGATGTACGTCGCTTGCTGCTGACCCAAAAAGCCATCGCTGAAGGCGGTCGTGCCATGATCTATTTTGCCTCACAACTGGCAGACAAGATGACTGATGCGATCCTAAAAGGCGACGAAGCAACCGAAGCGTATTGGGACGACAAGCTGGGCTTCTACACCCCAATCTTGAAAGGCTTCCTGACCGAACTGGGCTTAGAAGCAGCCAACAACGGCATGCAAGTGTACGGTGGTCACGGCTATATCAAAGAGTGGGGCATGGAACAGATCGTGCGTGATGCGCGTATCTCGACCTTGTACGAGGGCACTACGGGTATCCAAGCACTCGACTTGCTCGGCCGTAAGGTTCTGCTCAGTTCAAAAGGCAAAGTGGTGCGTGAATACACCGCAGAAATCCTGAAATTCTGTGGCAAGCACGCCCGCAACAAGCAAATGCGCCGCTATATCTGGGATCTGACCAAAATCTGTGCCCAGTGGAACACGCTGACCTTGCGCCTAATGCTGTCTGCACGTAAAGACCGTGATGTGGTCTCGGCAGCCTGTAATGACTACCTGATGTACTCAGGCTATGCCATGATGGCATTCTTCTGGGCGCAAATGGCAGCCGTGTCATTTGACAAGCTCGAAAAAGGTGGTAACGACAGCGCGGACTTCTACACCGCTAAAATACAAACCGCTGAGTTCTACTTTGATCGTCTGCTACCACGCGCCAGCGGTCATGCTGAAGCGATGATCAATCCATCTCGCTCTCTGATGCAGATGGAAATCGATCACTTCTCGTTTGGCTAATCCTGCCATCGCATGAGATTGATCAGATATGGAGGCTTCGGCCTCCATATTTTTTGTCTGCTCAGTGTATTCAAGTCTGTTGCGCAACATCACAGGATTAACCTGTCTTCACACAGCCCATACTGAATCGCTATCCTTCTGCGCATGCGCATACGGCATAGTATTCACATGTGCTGGTCGCAGTTGATCAGCGCACATTTTTTATTGATCTCTCGGAGTAAAGCTCATGGCTGCCCTACAACGCTCACATCAACATCGCATGCTCGCCGGTGTCATCGGGGGCGTTGCTGACTATTATGGCTGGAACCCAACCGTATTGCGCTTGGTGTTTGTATTGGTGTCGATTTTTAGCGCAGCCGTGCCCGGTATTTTGATTTACATCATTTTGTGGGTGTTGATGCCGAATGCTGATAAGCGTGACTATGCCTCATAAGGTGCTATAGGCCATTTAAGCCGATCCATACTTAGTTGACTCCCCTCCAGCCTTCGGGCTGGATTTTTTGTGCTGAGCAAAGTAGCACTGCATGATAATCGGCTTCATCAAAGCCAACCAGCAGCACTGTACCCGCCGCATCGGTGATGATCGGGCGCTTAATCATGCTGGGCTGGGCTTGTAGCAGCGCAATCGCCGTATCGATGCTTTCGGCCTGATTTTTTTGCTCGTCGATCAATTTACGCCATGTCGTACCGCGCTTGTTGATCACCACGTCTAGCCCAAGCCGATCAATCCACAACTGCAATAATTCAGTAGTGGGTGCTTGTTTTTTATAGTCAAAAAACACATAAGCCACGCCTGCCTGATCGAGAAAATCAAAGGCCTTTTTCATGGTTGAACAGTTTTTAATGCCATACACCGTCAGCATGATTTTTTCTCCCCAACCGATCCGCTAAAACACCTGATAGGCCAATATGGCGACCATTAGCCATAATGCAATAGTCGACAAAAAGTACGCCGCAAAGCGATGCGCCACGCGATTATAGCTACAATGAATCATACTGTGCAGCGCACGCAGCGCCACATACAGCCATGCCAATCCAAGCAACAGCGGCGTTTCGGCTTGCAGCTGCATGGTCGCCAGACACAGCATATAAAATAACACCGGCAACTCAAACAAATTACGCAAATTATAGGCCGGATACTGAACCTGCTCTGGCACAGCAGCCTGCATGAGATCCGGTGTCCGAATCGACTGCGGATCAATCTGATGTTTCAGCAGATACGGTAGTCGCTTGGCATATAAAGCAACCCAGACCGCTGCCGTCACCCCCATCATTGCTAACATTGGTTTAGTCATGACGCACGCCTCACGTTTTGGATGTCATGACCGTAACCCAATTCTCGCAGCAGCGCATTGATATTTATCAAGACAAACGGGCTTGTTGCTTCACTCGACTTAAGGCTTCCGCACTCAAGCCCAAATAAGACGCCACCTGTAGATTGGGCATCTGAAGCACAATTGGCTCGGGCATCCACTGCATAAATTTACGGTAACGATCTCGCGCACGCTGATGCTGAATCATGCGCAAACGCTGTTCCATCGACAGATAATGCCGTGCTGCCAACTCCGTACGCAGCCGCTCCCAATCGGCAAACTGCGCACGATCCAGCAATGTGTGCAACGGCAACCGATAACCCGTGACCGCCGTCACACACTGCACACTCTCACCGGCAATCAATCCAGAACAAGTGGCAGAACACCATGCCTGTGCCAGCGCAGCAAACGGTACGGCCAAACTGCCATCGCATAAAAAACGTAAATTGATTTCGGTATCGTGATCCAAATAAAAACTGCGCACCAATCCAGTTTCGATCAGCACCAGATGCCCAAAGCCCCGTTGCTCCATAAATAAGCAGTCACCTTTTGCCCAGTGCTGCCGCTCAGCTTGCGCAAATTGTGCAGCCAACCTTTGCCGTTCGCTGTCCGGCCAGTGTGGCAACATCGCGGTGATCAAGGCCAACACACTCATTTTTTCAGCCTCACTATTCGTTCATTTGTCCGATCACTTCAGACCGTGCACTGAACCAAAGCACAACGATTGGTTGCGTAACCGCTAAGTTTTGCACACGTAGCACAACTTGTTTGAATATCCGCAGACCGACATGATGCAACCTCATATAAAAGTTCGACATCGAGGTGTTCCATGCGTCAATTATTGCCGAAAGTTCTGCCAAAAGCACCTGAACAGGCCAAAACCCTGCTGCATCGTGTCGGCCAACAGGCCAGACGTTGGGCGGATCAAGCAGGCGATAAACTGGGCGATCTGAGCAACTTTGATAACACCAAAAAAACCACCATCCAGCAAGGCATTGCTGCACATAACGCGCATCGCTCGATTCAAACCATTCGCCAGCAGTTACCGGCCATGTTTGGGCTTGGTTCACTCAAAGGCGGCAAAACCCTAGAGCGCTTCGGTGGCAGTATACTGCCCGAAAGTGTTAAAGATGGCGTGACTGAGTTTTCACTGGATCGTCTGGCGCAATTGGCACAGTACCTCAGCGACAGCGATATGCCGTTGTTGCATGGCGATACCGCAACGCCGCGTACACTGGCGCGCGCGGATGAACTGGCGGATCTGGTCGCGGATCGTAACCGCTTGCTGGCTGCCGCTGAAGGTGGCGCGACCGGACTATTTAGCTTGGCCGGTATGTTGTTGGATCTGCCGCTATCGCTGGTGATCGCACTGCGCACGATTTATCAGACTGCCGAATGTTATGGGCAAGACCTGTCCGGCGAAGATGGTCTACAGCAGATCTATGCGATTTTGGCCAGTATCGACTATGCCAGTGTCGGCCAAAAACAAACCGTCATGGCCGGTGTCGCCAGCCTCAATGCAGTCGCAGCCAGTCAAGGTGGCCTGATTGGCGTATTGCCAAAACTGCTTAAATCACTGGGCGATAATCCGCTGACCGAGCGGGTTGCTAGGCCGCTGCTGACCAAGCTCAGCACACGGGTAGGTTTTGTGACGCGGTTTTTGCCGGTGTTGGGTGCAGTGACTGGCGCAACCTATAACATACAGATGATCAACTCGGTGGCTGCGGTGGCGCAGCAGGTATTTCGCACCGCGTATGAGCAGCAATATGGTCTAGACCGCGCCGTTGATCCAGACCAGTCGCAGCCAGTACCGATCAGCTCTGCGTCGCTAAACACTGATGTCGCGGCGTTATCTGCTGATGAATTGGTCAAAGGCGTGTTCGGTACCAATGCGGCAGAAGTAACCGAAGCCGCCCAAAATCACACTGAAAAAACCAAGGTGATTCGAGTGACCAAGACTGCCGACGGTGAGATTGTGCCGTCCGGTCGTGCCTAATCGTTTAGTCGCTATCAGTACGCGGTCTGCGCACTGGCCAGACCGCGTGTATACGATCTACCAGTCGATTTCAGTTTATAATAAGACTTGTACCTCACTGAGCTTGTTTGATGCCGCGCAATAAACGCCTACAAGATCGCACTGAAAAATGCCGCGAAATCATCGACGCCGCACGTCAATTGTTTCTACAAGATGGCTACGAAGCAACCTCGATGAGCCGATTGGCACAGGCGGCAGGCATCGCGCCGAATACCATTTATTGGTATTTTAAAGACAAAGACGAAGTGCTGGTCGCGGTATTGAATGCCGAACTGACGCTCCGCATGCAGGATTATCTGACAAGGACATTTGAACATCCCGTCGAGCGATTGCTCTGGGTAGTTGAGCAATTTGAGGCAACTGGCAAGCTAGTCAGCGTGGTGCATACGCGTGCTACGACTTCTGCCGAGATTGAGGCGTGGCATCAGCGTTTTCACCAAATGACCGATGCACTGACCCGAATTGAAATGCAAAAACTCGGGATTTCGCCTGAAAAAATAGAAAGTTTAATGTGGATTTGGACATTTTCCATTGAGGGCATGTTGGTACACCCGCTCAGCACTGCCCAAAAACGTGCCATCTGCCAAAGCTTGTTTTTATTACAATAAGCTTAATTTTTTCAAACCCTTAAAAAATCATACTTGCAGCGCTTGTAAAGCTGTATTATTTTCTTGAATTACATTCAAGAAAGAGATCCTCCATGATCTTTTTTACCAACATCACCTTATCTGGGCTTTCTCATGACCATTGACGCTCCGCTGCCAGCGACCCGTATTCCGACCCAATTCACCTCCAACGGCCTGCTCTGTGCCGCCAATCTGTACTTGCCAGCACATGACTTACCGACATCTGCGACTGCTCAAGCGTTGCCTGCAATTTTGATGCTGCACGGTTGGGGTGGTATTCAAGACGCACTCACCACGCCATTTTGTCAGGCGTTTACGGCAGCGGGCTTTGCGGTGATGACCTTTGATTATCCGACGTGGGGCGACAGTCAGGGCTTACCACGCAATCAGATCAATCCGTGGCAACGGGTGCGTGATGCCGATGCGGCGTTGACGCACCTGAAAAGCTTGCCGCAGATTGACCCGCGAAAAATTGTGTTGTGGGGTACGTCGTTTGGGGGTGGGCATGCGCTTGAACTGGCGGCGGAGCATCCGACGTTGCTCGGTGCAATTGCGCAAGTGCCGATGCTGGATGGTCGTGATGCGGTGCTGGCAACGCCGATTAAAGACATGCTTAAAATCGCTGGGGCGGCTTTGGCGGATTTGTTGCCGGTGACTGCGCCGGTCTATGTGCCGGTGATTGCGCCTGAGGGACAGTTTGCGACCATGAATCGCGACAATGCAGACGCGGCGCTGCGGCAGGGTTTAGCGCAGGCCAATTACCCGCTGAATGCTTATGACAACCGCGTCACTGCCCGCTCAGTGTTAAATATCGGTTTGTATCGTCCGTTTAAAAAGCTCAAGCAGATCAAAATTCCGACGCTGATTGTAGGGGCAACTCGAGATAGCGTCGCGCCGTTTGACGCCGCCAAAATTGACCGGATGCGCAATCCTTACTTGCGCTATGAGGTCTTGGATGCCGATCACTTTGAGCCGTATTTTGAGCCAGCGCTCAGTGTTAATCTGGGATATCAGTTGGCGTTTTTGCGGCAGTTAATCCAATAAAGTACGGTGCAGGGTTAAGGTTTGGCGATCAGTGTAGACTTTAACCCTGCTGGTGCAGAAAATCTTCAATAGACTCTCATCAAGTAAAGTGGCGCAACAAGCTCTCGACCCAACTGCGCAAACCGACAATATCCATCATCAAATCAAAAGCACCTGACGCGGGTGGATAATCACCATCCATCCGATCCAGAATCTGACTGGTGTCATACAGCAACCAACCGATAAAAATCGCTGTGCCAACAATCCCGAGCAGCAGGCTTAAAAAACTGACTTTGACAAATAACAATAGCAAACTGCCAGCAATCAAAAACCAAAAGCCATACGACAGCTTATCGCGCAAAAAACTAAAGTCACGATCCGAAGAAAACACGTAGGCGGTCACGGCGGCAAATACCAACACACTCAGCACGGCTGAGGTCATAAACAGTCCGGCATTGGCGCGGGCTAACTGACCAAAAAACAGCCCTGTAATCACAATAAAAACTGGAAAAATCAGCTTGATGGGCTGGCGCAGGCCAAACCAGCCACAGACAATCCATAGCAGTGAGTCGATCAAGCCCAACGGCCAGCGCAAGGACTGCGGCAATACAAAGTAAGAAAACAGCCCCAACACAAACATACTGCTCAAACCCACCAAAAAAATCAGATAGGTTTGTTTAATAAACGCCAACTGCGGTGGCGAAAAATCCCTTGGTAATGCAATCATTTAGAATCATCCTGAGTATATTTCCCTGACTTCTGTCAGACTTTTGCAGCATGCCATGCGATGTGTGAATCAACAACTGATTTTGTGCAGGAGGTGATTTAAAGTAAAACCAAGCGATCCATTAATGCGTTATGTACTCAGTAATGCATAAGGACTGTCGTGAAATATTTGCCATGTGTCTAGGGCGTGTTGACGTTTTGAATTAAGAGTTGCAAATTGGAGGCAGACTCGGAGAATTAAAGCTCTCACACAACAACCCATCCGAGTCCACCATGCCGCGCTTTATGCTCAACGATCAACAC
>JBAQKP010000262.1:0-18862 GCA_049301135.1 Moraxellaceae bacterium
ATGACGTCCGCCAGTCCAAGTACCACCTTCGACTTCGACAAGCATTTTTGTTTTTAGAATTCGAAAATCTGATTTCCACCGACGATCAGGATTGAATCTAAACTCAGTCTCGAACGGCACACCATGCGTCCGAAGGTGCAATGCTAATGTTTGTTCGCCTACCGATCCAGTCTTTTCACGTCCCAACCTGTCGCTTTCACTGGTTTTTTTCTTAGAATGTGGCTTTTTGGCCGATGTTCCCAGCTTTGCGAGTAGCGAAGCCTGCATTGCTGGGGATAGATCAGTGATTTTTAGGCTCATGCTGCACCGCCGTGATATTTGCCAGTGGATACAAAATTAGATTTCAAACGCCGTGCGCAGGTTTCTTCGTCCTCCCAAGGTTGCTTGTGTGCCAGCACCTCAGCGATTGGCACTCCGCATATTTTGTAAGTATTATTTGGTTTGGTTTGTTCCTGAGCAATTGGAATAACTGGGCTTTGCTTTGGTGCAAAAACACCACACCACTGATTCATGACGGATGTATTTAAAATCTCGGTTGTATTAAAACCCTGACCATTAAATTTAATTAACTCGCCCATAATTAATTTAAAACCATGCTGAGTATTCAGAGGTTTTTTAATTATCTTGCGCATTTCAAGATAACCCGTCCAAGCGTCCAAATTCAAAAACTCAGGCAAGACCTCATCGGCCACCGACCAACCTTCCAAAACGCTTTTTTCATCGTTTCGCGTTGGATGCTTTTGAGGGATATGGGGGATAAGATGGATAGAGTGCGGCATTTGCACTGGTTCTGGCGGCATTTGCACTGGTTCTGGCGGCATTTGCACTGGTTCAATTACGTTATTTGCACTGGTGCTGCTGCCGCACCCGTGCGGCATTTGCACTGGTTTGGATAGATTTGCAGCACGGTTGACACTGCGCACTGACAGGCTCTGTGCATCAGAATTAAATGATTCAGGCTGGATTAGATAACTGGTTTGACGGCCATTCGAACGGTCTGATAATAATACGCCACACTGTTCTAATGATTTAATGGCATCAATAATACAGCGACGGCTTAAACCCGTTTCGGTTTCTAAGCGTGGCAATGATGCCCACGAACCTGTTTGACCCTGATCATCGGCAATATCGGCCAGCACCCACAATACGCATTTAGCGCTGCCCTTGATTGGTAGACTGCGTATTTTATTAACAACGATATGGCTCATGACTATTTAACCTCTGGCAGCGAATAACGGTACTGCATCCCCTGCCCACGCGCCCGCGTCACCAAAACCAGATTTTGATCGACCATTTTGGACATGATTTTTTGTGTATGTGACACGGTAAAATCCATTGCAGTGGCGATCTGGTCGAGATTCATGGGCTGCCCGCGCTTCGTCAGAATCGCTCTGATTTGGGCGAATCTGTCAGCAAGGTTTTTGGCTTCTGGACGTTGCTTGGTCTTGACCACCAGTGACGGCACAATGACTGCCGGTGTAGGTTGGTTTGGGCTCGCATTTGGTGTAAGCGCTTCAGCTACACACTGGGCGAGGTCACCTTCCAAATAGCGCGTATACAGACCGATTAGCATGGCGCTGGCATACTCGCCATGCTTGCGCACCAAGTCCTTGAATTGGGTATATGTGAGCTTAGGAGGCATGGCTGACAGTCCTCAAAACTGGCGGAAAAACCTGCTCGCCATGGTGAAAAACTGCAACCAGACGCTCGCCGTACTTGCCGCGCAGGTGGTCAACATGCTGCTGTGCATCGCCACTGTCTGGATCGATCAGGATGCCGCCAGCGACTTGATGCGGCGCATGTGTCAGTTTGTATTCGGATACGGTTGTCATGCTGAAGCGCTCCCGAACAGATCAAAACTCAGCAATTCCACAGCTTCATTGATTCGACTGGTGGCTACCTCTAAGTACTGAGGTTCTTTTTCGATCCCGATAAAATTACGGCCTGTGTTGACGCAAGCCACGCCTGTGGTGCCGCTACCCATGCAGCTATCCAGCACCCAATCCCCTTCGTTGGTGTAGGTTTCGATCAAGTACTGCATCAAGGCCACCGGCTTTTGGGTCGGGTGATAGCTGGCCTTTTGCTTGTCACTTGAGAAAAACTGCACTGAGCGTGGATGACGTGTGGTGCTGTCGTACTCGGTCAGGCTGATGGCTTTGCCATAGCACTCAGAATTGACGGTTTTGCGCTTGGTTGTGCGGCGCGGTTGGTCGTGAACCATTTGCGGGTTGTAAGTAGGCTGTTCTTTGTAAAAGATCAGTACTGACTCATGGGCGCGCAGTGGTTGCTTATTGGCATTTAAAAACCCAGACGCATTACCCTTTTCCCAGATCCATTCGTATCGAAACATCTGCAGGTTGGATGCAACTAGAAGCGAGGTAAACGGCTGCATGGCTGTCAGCGCAATCACGCCTCTTGGCTTGATCAAGCGTGAGTACTGCTCCCACAACCGGTCCAGTGGGATAATCGAATCCCAAGCGCATTGCGTAGTGCCGTAGGGCAAATCGCACAAGATCAGATCAATGCTCTGGTCTTTAAGACGCAGCATGGACTCGAGGCAGTCGCCAGAAAGCAACGATATTTGGGTCATGCTGCACCATCCTGCGCATCACATGGCGCACACTGAACCTGTTTTGATCGACAAGCATTGAAACGCTCGGCAATCTCGAACGCTTCGTTTTCTGCCAGTGCATCAATCATTTCTTCGGCTGATTCGTTCATCATTCAAATCCTCGACGCTGGCGCAGGATCTCTGCGCATTTACGGACATTGCCTTCACGTTTTGCAGCTGCTGTGCGCTCACACCGAGCGAGGTACTGAGCAAACTGCACATCGAAAACGTCAGGCGGGTTGTTCGGCTTGTGGCCGCGTAACACCAAAAACGCATGGGCTTCTTGCTTGGCGCTCATGAACCACCTCGCGCGAAACAGATCATGACCAACACAATCAACAGGCCAAAAAACCACAGCACGGCCAACAAATGACTGCGCGGAAATTCAGCAGGGTTTTGTTCAGGTTTAACCACGACACACCTCCATTGCAGACACGATGACCACCAAAATAAAAAACGCCAAAACTAAAAAAGCACCCCATTTGTTGTTTTGCTGAATGTGCAGAAACAGGCTTTCCAACGCCTTCACGCAACAGCAGCAGACCTGATTACTGTCCTTGTTACGGAGGGACTCAGTGGACACTAGCGACCCCCTCCGTTCTGGAAAAAACCGTAAGGATTCTCCGCTCCGACAATTCCATGTTTCATCAAAGTAAACATGGCGTTGATCACTTCTGGCTCGTAGCACTGCTGGTCTTTTTTGACCACTCGCAGCCCAAGGTGAGCCAACATTTCAGAGAAAAACTGAACCTGAGAAAGGCGGTTGTTGCCCTGCGCTGACTTCATTTTGCTGATGGTCGATTCCTCGACTTGCATGACCTCTGCAATCGGCTTTTGTCCGTTGCTCAGAAGCATCTGCAAGATCAATGACTCGTTATGTCGAGCGATTTCTTCCGGCGTACTGCACTGTTGATTAAGAGGCATTGGCATTGGGGCGCTCCTTAACCACATAGCGCTCCGGATACAGCAAGTGCATCTCGGTAAGCTCACCGGCAAATACAGCGGCGATTTTTTCCGCCAAGTCAGGTGAAACCCTTTGCTGGAATCGCTCAATGCGAGAGAGGTTGCCGCTATCAACCAGAACAAGATCCCCAAGCTCAGTGAGGGTCATGCTCCGAGATTTACGGGCTTTTCGAAGCGGGTGAATTTTCGCCATGCGTAATGCTCCTCAATTATGCGTTGATTTTGCGTGTAGCGCATCAAAAAGGCAATATGCAAATGCGTAAAAAGATTTGTTTTTCACGCAATTTATATAGAGAGTGTTGTTATGAATAGTATCGGCTCTGAAATCCGCAAACGCCGCAAGGGTCTAGGCTTAACTATTGAGCAACTGGCACTTCAGGTTGATAGCGATGTTGGCAACATTTCTCGTCTTGAGCGTGGCATTCAAGGCGTCAGCGAGCCTTTGGCTAAAAGAATAGCGGCTGTTCTGGGCTGTAATTTGGCAGAGCTTTATGGCGCTGCTGAGGACTTGCCAGCAGCCGTGCCGATTGGGGCAAAAAGAATCCCTCTTTATTCGGCATTGGAATTTTCAAAAGCTGATAATTTTACAAACGCAATTGCTCACAAATGGCTTGTCACAGATATAGAGTCTTCGGCCTCTTGCTATGCTGTTGATATGGATGATCCAGCAATGCTGTCAGAGATAAAAATAGGTGACAGGGTTCTTATTGATCCATCTATACAGCCGGTGCCAGGGGACTTGTTCGCAGTCCACAGCTATCGAACCAAACAATCATATATTCGAAAATACCGCGCACTGGGTTTTAATGCGGGTGGCGACCTGATCTTTGAAGCACGGCCAATTGACGCAGACTACCCTGTTTTACAAGCAGAATCCGACTTGTTGCAAGTGTTGGGCGTAGTTATCGAGCATCGCAGAATCAGAAAAAGAACATGACTGATCTGATTCAAACCGGCGGTCAAATTGCACTAAACGAGCTGACCAGCTCACAACCCATCGTGATGATCTTTCCCAAAAACCGCAGCGCCTTGTACCAAGCTGCGGTATCACTGGCACGTCTGGCCAATAGCTATGCCGAGTCTGGGTCAGAGGGTTCGATCTATCATTATGCTGCTTTTGACCTGTCACGGCATCAGGCGCAACTTGCGCTATCAGTCTTGCGCTATATGCTCGATATATCAGGCTTTCAGTTGTTTATCAGGGGCAAGCTGGTTGCAACGCCGAGCAATTCAGCCAAGGCGCTCGCCTGCTATCTTGATGCACTGGAATGCGCAGACAGCCGAGCGCACTGCCACGCTGTAGCGACCGAAGATCATATTTTTGAAGGTACGCGGTCAGAAGATCCGTTTTCACTTTCGCTCGATAGCATTACTGCGCCGGTGACCGGCCAGAATCAAATGTACATCTTCCCGTGCCGCCTGCTGTTCAATGATCACTTCAAAATCTATCGCCAGCACCCCAGCACCGAGCAAAACCAGATACAGGCCGGAGCGATTCAGCGCGGCTGTGATTTTTGCCCGCTATTTAATCAGCACGACCTGAAAAAACTCTAAATAACCAGACCTTCCCCAGCCCGCTTTATGCGGGCTTTTTCTCGTCTATTCGCTTCTTTTGCTATTGACGCATAAGTATTTAATGCTTATTATGCAAATACAGTATGCATTACACGCATATTTAACCCAAAAAGAAACCCCCGCGTTGTTACTAGCAACCGGAGGTTAGACCCCAAAGCCAAAACCGATGGAGTAACAAAAGTATGAACGCATTAGTAATGCTACGTCAAGCACCGGCCAAGCCAGTCGCACCAATCATCCCACAGTACAGCGTCGAAGCTTTCACCGCTGACGGCGTGGTTGTGCATGTGTGCAACCAAGACGACACCACCAGCGAGTTTCTGGTTGATTGGGATGCAGACCGCGACGGCGCAACCATGAACGCCACTTGCACCCTGACCGTATTTGCAGAAGACGGCAAAACACTCAGCGAAGAAGAAATTGAAACCCCTGATTGGATTCACTACGCACTGCCGCATGACGTGGAAGGCTACCTGACCCGCCGCGAAGAAGAACGCGCCGAAGACCTCTGCTGCGAACCAGACTTTTTCTAACAACAAAGCCCCGAGCAATCGGGGCAACCAATCAGGGAGAAATCAGATGCCAAAAGTCCAAATTCAATTCCTTGACCTGCACGGGTCAGCCACTCGCACCACGGTTGATGGGCAACCAGTCACCGTCCGCCATAGCGCAATCATCAGTCATGGCCGTGTTGCCAAGACTGTACGCGGCCTGATTGTCAGCGTCAGCGTACCTGCATCGGTCAAAAAAATGATTGCCGACGCAATCAGAACAGAAGCACGGAAGCAAACACGGGAACTTGCAGCATGAATCAAAAATATCGCAACGCTTTGAATTGCAACACAGCAAAGCGACAAGAAGAGTTAAAGCTCGACTATCGCAAGTACCGCAAAGCAGTCATCAAAGCCAATTTGTTTGACCTGCTCAGAGTGTCGCCTGTTTTGCTTTTGGTTTTAGTCGCAGTTTGTTTTTTGGTTTTTTGGAATAAAGGAATCGCATTATGAGCCAAGTCATTCTACCAATCGACACCAGCCTGATCGCTCAGGCATTCGTCAAGCCACAAGGCGTACAAGAGCTTTTTGGCCTGATCAAAACCGAAGCCAAGTCGCATGTTTTGGACGTGGAAACCAAGAAAGGCCGCGAGTTTATTGCATCGCTGGCATACAAAGTCAGCCAGTCGAAAACGGCAGTTGATAACCACGGCAAATCACTGGTTGAAGGTATTAAGTCACAAGCCAAAGTGATTGATGAAAGCCGGAAATTCTTTCGTGATTCATGCGACGAATTGCGCAGCGAGTTACGCGCACCGCTCACTGCGTGGGAGCAAAAAGAAGCTGCTCGCATTGATCGACTCAAAGAGCGCTTGGAATATCTGACTGACTTGGGTCGTGTTGATCAACTTTCACCGAGCGAATTTATTACTGACGTTTTGGCAGAGATCAAAGCCACCGCTATTGATGATAGTTGGCAGGAATTTTTGGCCGATGCTGCCAAGGCCAAAGACATTGCAGTGAATCACCTCGAAAAACTCCTTGATCTGGCGACCCAGCGCGAAGCTGAACAAGCCGAACTTGCCCGCTTGCGTGAAGAAGCCGAAGCCCGTGCCAAAGCTGAACGTGAACAGCGCATTGCCGATGAAGCCGCTGCCCGTGCCAAGGCTCAAGCCGAAGCACAAGCCAAGGCGCAGCGTGAAGCACTTGAAGCTGAGAAAGCCGAACTAGAGCGTCAGGCCGAGTTATCAGCACAGCGTGAAGCACAGGCCAAAGCACAAGCCGAGCGCGCCGCTCAAGACGCATTGGCGCGTGAAGCACAGGCAAAGGCTCAGGCACAAGCCGAAGCTGAACAGGCGGCCAATGCTGCGGCAGAGCGTGAAGCCCGCGCCAAGGCTGATGCTGATGCCCGCGTTAAAGCTGAAGCAGCCCGTGTTCGCGCCGAGATCGAAGCACAGGCCAAGGCTGAGGAAGCCGAAAAAGCCAAGCGTGAAGCCAACCTAAAGCATCGCCGTGCTGTGAATCGCGCTGCTGTGGCTGCGCTGGTTGCCGCAGCCAATATCAGTGAAACCGATGCACAGGCCGTCTTAAAAGCCATTCATGGCGGCCTGATTCCTCGCGTTTCGATTAATTACTAAGGAAGGCTGATATGAACGCACCATTCAACATCCGCGCCAGCTCATTGGCCGAACTTTTCGACTGTCCAGCCCGCTGGGAAGCCAAGAATGTTTTTGGCCGCACGATGGCAACCGGCGCTGCTGCTCGCCTTGGTACAGCGGTACACGAAGCCACAACCATTTTTGACTATGCGGCACTGAACGGCCAATCGGTAACGCTTGAGCAATGCGATGACGTGCTGCACGAACAAATCTGGCAACCGACCGAGGACGTGGATTGGACTGACCTAGACCAAAACTCTGCCGAAAAAACGGCTCAGGGCTTGGTGCGCCGCTACATCGCAGACATTGCGCCAACACAAACATACATCGGCGTTGAAGTACGTGCCGAGCCGCTAACGCTTGCCGATGTCGGAATCACCCTCACCGGAACAATCGACCGGATCTATGAAACCAAAGATGGCGATTTAGGAATTGGCGACATCAAGACGGGCAAAACCGCTGTGTCAGCCGATGGCACGGTCAAGACCTCTGGGCATGGCTTGCAGATGGGTGTTTATACCCTGCTCGCATCTCATGCCATTGGCGAGGCGATGGAAGCACCGGCGCGGATCTACGGCCTGACCACCGGCAAAACCGCCAAAGGCCAACATGCCGGAATTGGCGAAATCCCCAACCCGACCCAAGCACTGCTAGGCAATGAAACCCAAGTCGGGATGCTGCATCACGCAGGCCAGATCCTTAAAAACGGCCTGTTTTACGGCAACCCTAAATCAACCCTGTGCAGTTCGAAGTATTGCCCTGCATTCCAAAACTGCCCTTTCCGCAAGTAACCAAGGAGCTACACCATGACCAGTCAAGTAATGACCACCGACGAAATCCGCGAACAGCGCAAAAAGCCAGCCGACCCAAATACTCAGGTCGGTCTGAACACGACCGGCTCATTTGAGCTGACCATGCGCATCGCCAACATGTTGTCACAAAGCACCATGGTACCAGAGCAATTTCGCGCCGTAGCCGCTGATAAAACAGCGAATAAAGTTAATGGAGAATATCCATTAGTTGCCAATCCCAATGGCCTGCCGAACTGCGTTATTGCAATCAACATGGCAAACCGCATGGGTGCAGATCCGCTGATGATCATGCAGAACCTCTACGTTGTTGAGGGTCGCCCGTCTTGGTCAAGCCAATTCATCGTGGCTGCAATCAATAGCTGTGGTCGCTACAGCCCGCTTCGCTTTGACTTGGAGGACAAAGGCGAGATCGAAGTCACCTACCAAACCAAGAAATGGGAAAATGGTCCGAATGGGTCAAAAGGCGGCTACAAGCATACCGACCACAAAATCAAAATCAAAAATCTGGTTTGCGTTGCTTGGGCAATCGAAAAAGATTCAGGCCAGCGCTTGGAATCCAGCCCGATCAGCATGGAACTGGCTGTAAAAGAGGGCTGGTACCAGAAGAACGGCAGCAAGTGGCAGACCATGCCAGAGCAGATGCTTCGCTATCGCGCTGCGTCGTTCTTTGGCCGGATTTACGCGCCTGAGCTGCTGATGGGTATTCGTTCTGCTGATGAAGTGCAGGACATGATTGATGTCATGCCTGACCCAGTGCCAGTGGCCGAACCAAAAACCGTCGATCAGGCACGGGAAATGGTGGCCGGTCAATCTGAGCAAGCCGACCCTGACCTGTTGGGCAAGATCTTAGACAAGATCGCAGATGCCTATGACGAACCCTCGCTTAAGTCTGCAACTCGCGGCTATACCACTCTGCCTGCCGAGCAAAAACAACAGGTCGAAGATGCCAAGGCAAACAAGCTGCAAGTGCTTGCAGAGTACGAAGGCAGCCCGTCTTTTGAGCAATTAAAAGCCGCTGTTGAAAACTGCAATAAGGCTTCTGACCTCGCGCCGCTTTCCAACTTCCTAGCCGACTATCCGAGCCGCGCCCGTGTGGCCGAATTGAACGGCTTGGTGGAAAAACGGCGTGCTGAACTGATTGCCCTGAGTGCAGCAGCACGAGCCCAAGCCGAAGACGACGATTTGCCACTGTAACCAACCCCGCGCCCTGCGGGGCGCAACCAACCCCCAAAGCCTAAACAACGGATGGAGGCAAAATGAACGCAATCAACGAAAGCATGAACCCAGACAACGCAAAAAAGCACAACCCACGAATCCCCTACATCGCTGCCGCGAACATGGGCAAACGCTTTATGGATCTGTTTTTGCAAGAACTAAAAGCAGCGCCGGACGTCTGGCAGAAGCAGAGCGCGAAGCAACAGAGCGAAGTGATCGACCGAGTGCGCAAGGGCATCGAGTATGCGACTGCCGGTGCGGTGAATACGATTGTCACTGGTGGCCACACTGCGCTTGCTGGAACGATTGATACCGTCAACATCAAAGACAAAATCAAGCTGACCGTCATCGTGTCAAAAAGCAACCTGAGCGAATCACTGGCCGAACTGTACGCCGCTGGCAGTGAATCGTCTTGTCAAATCTTGCTGGCCGATGCTGCGCAGTATTGCGGTGGCATGGACTTGATCGAAGCCGACCCAGACCAACCAGCCCTATTTGGCAACGAGCCTGAGCTGCCCGACGATCAACTGCTGTGGGCAGTGAACGTCCCGATGCTGACCGGCGCAACGATTGCACCAGCACCAAGCCGCAAAGACGCTGAGCTGTACGCACGCTCGATCCGCGAAAAACTCATTGATCTTGACCGCACGGAGTTTGCTACCAACGTTTACGCCCTGCCTTGGCCGATGAACCGTGGCGAACACATGCGCAGCTATAACAAGGGCAACTGGGAAGCGCTGATCAACTGGTTCAGCCAGTTGTGCGCCGGTGAGGTCGAAGTCAAGCCGGTCGCGCTTATTGGTCATTCGCCTGAGGAGGTCGAGCAGGCCGAATCTGAAAAAATGACCATGCACTATGACCGGATGACTGTTCGGATGGTTGATGGTGAGTTTAAGGCTGAATCAAGCGGCGAGCATGAAGGCGGAGCGAAAGTTTCTGGGTTTGGCAAGACGGCAGAGGATGCAATCCAAAACCTGATAGAAGGCGAAGACGTAACAGGCACATTCACGCTTAAAGACGAATCCACCCCTGCTGATGAATTGGCTGGCCGTCGCGTGATTGACGTGTACCTGACCTTTGACCCGCTCGCGCACCCTGAGCTTGTCATGGAAGCCAATATGCAAAACAACGTGGGCATGGGATTTGACCAAGTGGTTGAAGAAATCCTGCATGAAGTGGACTACAAGCCGACTGATGGTTTTGCGCTGATTGAACCTATTCAGCCTGAGGCGGCGGCAGATGACCACATCAAAATTTACTTTGAACCCAGCAGCAAGTTTTTGACTGTTCAAGGTCGCACCACCACGCAGCCTAGCAAGGCGCAAGCCCTGCGCTGTGGCAAGGCCGTCATGTTTGGTGCCAAGGACTGCATGTTTGAATACACGGGGTCAGAGAAGATCGGCAACATGCTGTGCGAAACATACGAAGCACGGCTGCTGCTTGAATTAACCGAAGAACAGCCACGCATCAAAGTCAGTTACTCGCCGATCAATGGCGGCGTATACCGCGCCACCTGTAACAGCCGGTCTTCTACATCGACCTCCACCGCTCGCAGTGCTGTCAACAACCTGTTGAAGAAAATGGACGTGGCCGGCCAAGTGGTCGAAATCACGACACTGGATGACATCGAGCGCGAAGTGCAGATGTTCACCGTGATTGCCTAACCCATACGCGCCTCAGCGATGGGGCGCAATTACTGAGGACATTGAGATGTCACATTTGATTATTGTCACCGAGATTGATGACGAAGAAGACGAAGTAACCAGTCTGCATCTGTCACCCAGCGAAGGCATGGACGCGCTGTATCGCGAGCTTGGTGTCCCACAGTTCAACCAAGGCACCAACGGTGATGGCGAAGCTGAAATTGATCGCAGCTTGGTTGCTCAGGCGGGTGAGCTGCTGGCCAAAGAGGGACACCACGCGCAAAACCGCGCGTGATGGCACATGCCGAAGATCACGGCAATTTTCCAGATGGAAGACCATGCCACCGCTTTGTCTGCAAAACCTGCAATTTTGACGAATGGCAGGCTGGCACAGTCACTGAAGGCCGCCGAGGTATCCCATGCCCAACATGCAATAAGGAGCAACAATAAATGTCCGCATTCAAACAGTTTGACCAAGATACAGCAGAGCCAGTTTCGATTGGCTCTAAATCAGCCATGCACACCCAAGCGCAAATCATCCCAGCACTGCTTTCACGGGATGAGCTCAAGCCGTATTACGGAATCCCTGCGGGGTCGATTAACCTGTATATCTCGAAGTACGGACTCCCTCAGCCGGTCAAGGTGGGCATTCGCACGTTATGGCGCAAACAAGACCTAGACCTGTGGGTCAATGGCCTGCAAAGTGCGAGCTTGGGTACAAATGGGGTACATTCAGACTAAAATTAAAGGTGGGCTTATACATATCAATGACTTATCACGAGAATGCTATGCCACCGCTCCCGCCAAAATTCAGAACTAAGCCGTTGATTTTCAACGGCTTTTTTCATTTCAGAGCCTCTAAAAAGCTGCATTTTTTGCCCACGGTTTGCCCACGGTTTTTTGGGTCAAATATAGGCGGCAAGGAATACGCCAGCAATCTGGGCAGCCAGAACGCTTGGTGAGGACAAATCGGCCAATGTTGAGGTCATAAAAAAATTTGGTAATCTAGGTAATCCATTTTATAAAATCTATATAAACCTTTAATCTGTATAAGGAATTAACACTTTTTCAAAGGTAATAAAACGGTAATCCAAAGGTAAGAAATTACCTTTTTTTCTGGTAATCTCAGATCGCCTTTTAAGCTCATGTTCTGTATCGCTTTATTGATTTCATCACCTCATTGGATTACCTCAGATTACCTTTTTTAGTAATCCAATTTTTCATTCCATAACATATAGTTACCATTGATTCAAAAGTAGATTACTTGGATTACCATTTCTAAAACCGCACCTTCAATTTGGCAATCTAACCTTGCCGACAAGAGCAGCTCTACCCTCTGGTATCTATCCTCATAAAAAACTGCATCAGCGTGCATCAGACCGCATCAGAACCTCGACGCTGTCATCTGCCAGAGCGCGAGCAACCGCACGCCTTCGGCTGCCGTGACCCACTGCATCAAGATCGCCCTATCAAGAACGGGCAGGTGTGGTGGGGGAAGCGCGAGCCGTGACCAGCCAAAGGCCAAAAAAAAGCCGGTCATGCGACCGGCCAAGGGGATTTTATATGACTAGGTTGTAGCTGACTCGGTCAGCATCTCATACCGTTCGAACTGGATGACCTCAGTACCCAGCGCTAGGTTAATGTCACTTAGGATGTTCTGTAGGCAGCGGATCTCGTGTGCATAAAATACCCGCGCCGCCTTCTCGATGTCACCGAAGCCACCCGAATTTTGTGGCACGATCCCGAGCAGCTGTGGTGGTATGCGATGACCAGCCAATTGATCATCGCGGCTGGCCATCTTGATGTTGAAGAACTCATCCTTCGCAGCCACCTCCGCCAGTGGGATCACCTTAACCCCATCCTTGTTGCCGCCGGGCGTATAGATCATCAGGTTTTTAAAGTTGCCTGCCCCTTTCGACTGCCGCAATGAGTCCTCTAAATCATCAACGTCCTGCTGCGTCTGCATTGCATCTGACAGGTGCAGGATGAAGCCTGCATGCGCCCCATTTTTATAATAGCGGCGCCGGAACAGCGTGGCTGATTCATTCAGCAGGATCGAATTCACACTGCTCAGATAGTCCGGCACACCATAAATCTCCTGCACCAAGTCTGGCTGGTACAGATGAATGATCTCATCTGGCAAGAACACATGCTCATGCATGCTTGCCCCAGCTTGGATCTGGTAGTACTGATTCAGGGTCGTGCCGCGCCGCATATACAAAGCTGGTCGGCTTTTTAACGCCATCAAGCCACCCAGCCGATTGCGCTGCGCTTGCAGATAGCCATTGGCAAACACCAACAGATTGGTAACCAACGCACTAAAGTCCTGCCGACTCAGCAACGGATGTGGCTTAAAGGTGGTGGTCAGGATATTACGCTTCACAATCAGCGCACTGGTGTGATGACTGGTCGCCCGAAACAATCGCGCCACCGCCGCCACGTCGTATGGCAGGTCATACCAATTGGCGTACTGGGGACAGAAACCATACTCGAACATATTGTGGCCATCGAGTACTGGCTCAGGGTCGCCAAAACTAAACACCTGCGTCTTGGCAGTGGTCAGCGTAGAATCATTCATGAGAATACTCGGATGCGAGCGCGTTGGGCGCCCTGTTGATTGATATCAGTGGTGTCGACAATCGGTGCTGCTTCCAGTGCATTCATGATTGCCCATGCCACGTCTGCATGGCCGGTTTCAGCACTGCGGCTGGCGACCAGCGTCATCTGACTGCCACTGCCGGTCAGCGCTTTTTTGATCGAAATAAATGACTTGGCGACGTCTTGCGAACCAGCATCAAACTGCAAGCGTCGGCGTGTCAGCAGCTCTTTGGCACGTAGCGCCATCCGCGTCTTCAGCTCCACGCTATAATTCAGCCGCTTCAGGCTGGGATAGAATTTCGACACATGCTCAGACACCGACAAGCCATTGCCAGTGTTATCGATGGCCAAAAACTCCACGTTATAGCGGCCGCAGACTTTTGCGATATGTTGGGCTTGCACATGTGGCGGTAGGTTTTTGAACTGAATCCGCTCCAGCACTCGATACGGTTGCATCGGGGTTTGTGGTGGTGCGATCACCGCCAGTGCTGCATTGTCCCCCGTAAATGACGGGTCGTAACCGACCCAGACGGGCCCGTCATACGGTGATGCGCCGAACGGTTTAAAGTCCTTCCAGATTTCCCACGAGTCGACCATGTTTGGCTCAAGGATCGATAATGGAAAATACGAGCCAGAATCATCGACAAACTCGCAGTTGAACAAGTTGGCATATTCATCATCGCTGTATTCCGCCAGCAGGTCTTCGCGGTCGAATAGGTTACAACCGGCCGCCTCTGCATCATCCAGTGTGACAATCTGCCGAGTACGGCGATCCGCACACGGTGTTGGCCGTTTCAAAGCCGCTTTACTGATATCGATCTCAATGGCCAGTTTGCGCTTGCCGTCCTTGCCTGCCCAAAATGCATACGACTCATGCAAGATGCTGGATGGCGTGGACAGGTAAATTTGCCGATATTGTTTTTGTGAGGCCATGCCACTGGCGACTTTCTTAAAGGTGGCAAAATTCCGAATCCACATGAACTCGTCCATGATGGTGTCGCCATGCCGACCTTGCGCAGTCAGGGCATTGGTACCGAGATAATAAATACTGAACTGGCCACTCGGTCCGTTAATCACCAATGGGTCACCGACCAGCTCGATGTCGGTATGCTCCAGCACAAAACCCTTGATGTATTCAATAAATTGATAGGCTTGCGCTTTGGAAGCCGACATAAAGATTTTATTTTTGCCAGTCTTTAGGCCATCAATAAACGCCCACAGCGCAAACATATGCGTTGCACCGATCTGGCGTGATTTTAGCAATGCCCAGACCCGTGATTTCTCGACTGAATCGATCCACTCTTTTTGATAGGGAAACAGCTTTTCCCGAAACTTCTGCTGCAGCAGCTCCAGTGCCTCTAAGCTGATCTGGTTTTTGAGCTTTTTCTTACGTGCTGACAGATTCCGCTCGAGGAGCTTGGGATTCAGATCCGACTCGGTACCGCCATGTCGATATCGCTCAATTCGCGCCGTCCGTTCCAACTGCCGCATCAATGCATCCAGCTCTTTATAGTCGGCATTGGATTTTTGGTCTTTACCGATCACCAGTAACAATCGGGCGCGTAGACCCATGGTGACATCATCATAGATATCGGCCAGTTTCCACTTGTCGCGGTTATGCGCGAGTCACCAGCCGCGTGATTGAAGCTGTGGAGTACCGCGATGTCTAGTTTATTGCCACCAAATGCCAGCCGCTTGGAGCGTAACGTCGCCCAGCTCAGTGTCGCTGTTACGAATTTACCCGTTGCGATTGTCGATCTGCATCGTGTCGCCGCCTGGTCAGACAGTCAGAAGCGACAAGTGATTTAAGCGCAGAAAACGTCGTGTTTGGCTGGAATGGTGAAAGTGGTGCAACCGGATTCCCAGTCAGATCTATTCGCTGGTGGAATCGACATACAGAAACCATCGAATTTAGACCATATCGCTGTTACAGCGAGTTTCTGCTGCACTGTGATTTTCAGCCGCAAGGCGATGGCGTGCTGACCATCCGACGCTATGACCAGCATGGCGTGATGTTGAGTGACGAGCGCATCTTTGAGGTACATCGTGCTGCTTATCATGTATGGGAACCACACATTAAGCATGTGTTTACGTTGCCCGAAAACGGTTATGCCTTGATTTGGTACGAAATGTACGTGTGGAACAAACACTACGGATCGTTCAATGGCTCTATTTATGTGAATGACCGCGTCAAGCGATTCACGCCAGTCGGCTACACCTCTAGCGTGGATGCCACCAACAGCACTGCCAATGGCTCGACAGTTGAAAACAGTGATTACAGCGTCTTCCCAGACCACGAGTGGTTCTATTTCGACGCAGCAAGCAGCGAGTACGTCGAACTGAGTGCCATCAGCACGCTTGCAGATCCAGAGTCCAAAGCCCCGCATTTCCATCGCAATGTCTTGCTGCCGAATGCCAACGCTGACCTGTGGGTCTGGGTGCAGGTTGGACTGCAAACCATTGCCGAGGACTACGCTGCCGTTGAAACCGAAGTGCTGCGTGCCGGTGCAGATGCCGACGGCGTGACCATTGTGCAGATTCCGGTTTCGATGCGGACGGTCGCCACCCCAGACAACGAAACCCTTGTGTATAGGGTCGCCTATTACGCCAGTGAGGTTTTCGACACTGAGCTGACCATGCCAAGTGGCAGCTTGGATGGGCAACACCAGATTTATGTGAACCGGCTGTAAGGCCAAACCCACCGCCAACCCAGATTCTAGGAGTCTTTTATGACTGGCTTTCATCACGGCGTTACCGCCCAAGAGCAACAAAGCGGCGTTTTGCCGATCCGCAACGCATCGATCAGCACCATCGGCTTGATTGCCTATGCCGACGACGCAGACGACACCGTGTTTCCACTCGACACCCCAGTGCGTGTGTCATCGATCCCTCGATTACTCGAAGCGGCGGGTCTGCACGGCACCTTGCGCAAGAGTCTGGAAGCCATCAACCAGATCACCAACCCGACTTTGGTCGTGGTGCGTGTGGCCAGCCACAGGAGGTACTTTGTTGCGTGGTACCAGCGCGGTGATCTGCGCTTGTAGCGCTGCTGCATCAGCAGCTTGCAGCGCCGTGTCAGCCTTTGCGCCCTGAGCTGCTGTAGCTGCGCCGATACTTGCGGCCGTGATCTGAGCAATCAGCATCGCAGCGACGCCAATCTCCTCAGCTCCGATATTCGTGCGGGCATTGGATTTTTGCAGTGCCGTAAGCGCTTGGTTGTTTACATCAAAACGCACACGGTTTGCGACGGTGTGCAGCCATCACTGCCCGTGCTTCATCGCCTTGTGCGGCAATCAGTGCGGTTCGTGCTGTCTGTGCATCAGCAATTGCCTGTTGTTGCGCGGCAAGGCGTTAGGCTTTGCTGTGCCTTGCTATCCTGTCATGTGGCAAGAATGCGAAAACGCAGGGGTTCCAATTAATAAAATCTAAACTATGTTTTTAATTAAAATAATTAATATGTGCGATTTACTCGCCCATGTCTTGATAATTAGCACGGCGGATCAAACCAAGCGATTGACGAAAAAACATACGAATGCTTTAATCAGAATGAACGTGTTGCAAGTAGGTAGATAACCCTGCTGTTCTCGGACAGCTTGAGCTTCCCCGCAACAGGTTTTTTGATGTTTTACAGGTGCGGAACGCTGCCTTTTTTTGAAATCAGCACCGATTTTGAAAACCTGTAGGCATGAATTTTAACCAGATCGCCAAGGGTTAGCTCTGTGCCAGTGTTGGCATAACTTCCGTGAGCTTGGCGATTTTGTTTTTTTGGAACTGGATACAAGCGTGGGTGGTCAAGCAAGATTGACATGCCGACTATGCTGCCCTAACCTAACCAAAGCCTACTTCACCCTGCGCTTTTGTCGTGACTTCTGTCTTCGGCGCACGAGCAATGAGTGGGTGGGCTCCACCGCCTTACTTTAAAACATCGGAGTTCGCTACTTGTTGTGGGATCGAAAAGTGAGGCTGTTTGTTTTTCTGACTCAGTGAAGATCAAGTGAACGTGATGCCAAAAAACCAAAACTTTTACAGCCAACAAAAACTGAAATCACTCTACTTTTACCACACAACGTGATTAAACCACTGGGCGTGCGGTGTATCTAAATAAAAACCTGATTAAATTCAGCCATAATCAACACTTACCTAATGGGGTTCAATTTGACCACCTCAATGACTACTGGCCAACAGGGGATATGTTGTGGCAAAAAATCACGATCTGCAAAAACGGGCAATGCTGGGTCAAAATTTAGCCAAAGCAAGACGCTTGGCCGGTTACTCACAATCAGACGTGATGCGTAAAATCTGGCATGAAACTGGCGGTCAGAAAAACCGAATCAGCGAAATTGAGTCCGGCAAATCACTACCGGATGTAGAATTTCTTGCCGAGCTGTGCAAACTGTACAGCGTAAGTGCGGATTACATTTGTGGACTAAGTGCTGAACCTGAAATTGATCAAACCGCTGGACGTGTCAGCATGATTTACGATGGACTACAAGAATTAGCTAATGAGTCGTTGCGACAAATGGTCGAGAACTTGTCAAGAACATCTATTAACTATATTTGCTCTATGCCTGAGCCACATGCATTGGCACTTATCAAGGCTGCCAAACTGGTATGGCACGAATATGCTGGTAGTCAGCATGATAAAATTCGTCTTGATTATCCTGAATTAAGTCAGGCTATTTTCGAAATGCCTAGGGTCGCTCGAGCATTTGATAATGCGCAGGCAATCAACCTAAACGGCTACAACGTGGCACTCGATCAAGTGCTACAGCGTGATAGCACCGACCCTTCACACTACATGATGGCCGATGCGATACAGCGTCCAAAGCGTTACCCAGCAGTGTCTTTGCCGCAGGACACCCCTACAGGACAGCGTAAGCATAAGCATAAGCGCAAGTCGAACAAGCAAATGCCACTGAATTGGCCAACCGTTGCTGACATAGAGCGCGAAGGTGGCAATAGCGAGGATTAAACCGATGACGACCAGTTATGACCCAAAAGTGTGGACAATGATTAGAGAGGTTTGGGAGGTATCACCCATCTCAACAAGCTGGAAAACCATTCTCGAACAAGTGGCGACAGAGCTCAGTACAGCCGTACCCAGCATCCCCACCGTAACCCGTAAACAGGCGCGTGAGAAATGGTGCAAAGCTAACAAAAAAGCTGCTAAAAAAGGGCTCAAAACCACTAACAAAAAACTAGAAAAAATTGTCACCCCTATTGATAGCGAAAAATCAGCAGAAACAGACGATTATGTTGGATTTTTCACCACTGAAAAACCTGATGATTTTTCGCT
>JBAQKP010000263.1:0-2102 GCA_049301135.1 Moraxellaceae bacterium
GCCATACACCTGTTGATATACATCATACGCCACGGCTTTGTGTTCGTTTTCTTCGACTGCATGCCACATCCAAAGCTTGTACATGACCGGACTTTCAAAAAACGCCTGAATGTCCTCCCGACGTAATAGCTGCGCGGCAATCGTTGCTGTAAAGTGCTCCAGCGCACAAGTGGCGGCCATATCAACCAACTGCTGGTTACGCCGACCAAGCAAGCGCTTTAAACCAATCACTCGTCCAGTCAGCCGCTCCATTTGATCAGTATTATGCCCATACGCTTTGGCAGAGGCATTGAACGCAGCATGCTCTTTCGAGTGCATGGCCTCTTGCCCGATAAATGCACTGATTTCTTTTTGCATCGCTGCATCGTCTTTGAGTGCGGGGTGATTGCGTAAGGCACGCACACTATCCACAAAAAACTGCTCACCATCTGGAAACAGCACCGACATTGAGGTCATAAAATGCGTCATGCCCGCATCTGAGCCGAGCCAATAATGCGGCACATTAGCAAACTTAAAATCCATCCGTCGTACCGGAAAAGACGCTTTTAATGCAGTTGCAGCCTGTACTTTGGCATTCATAACCCCACCCCACTCCATCCACCAAGATGATCACATCACGTCATCTACATCAAAAATGACCTACAATTTAATCCTAGTCGTTTTGTATAAAAGCACTAGAGCGAGATAGGTCAATAATTTATCATCATAGGACAGCTTGATCTCGACCAAATCACCTTTGTCTTCACGCAAAAAAAGCAGCCGAAGCTGCCTTTTTGAATTTATGCCACGATGATAAAATCAATGCGCCACGAAATTTAACTGCTGCTTCCAGTTTGCCAACAGTTGTACAGTGTCATGGTCATTGGGGTGGAAGTTCGGACGGAAATAATCCAACAACTCCGGAATGATCTGAGTAATAAAGCCCTGACGACCGTATAGTGCACCAATCGCCCGTACCCAGTGGCGCGGCGCTGCTTTACCGTCATGTTTCATCAAGCGATACATAAAATAGTTTTGCGTGACGAACAACAACACAATCGCAGCGGCCATACCAAATGCGCGCAATGCATAGGTTGCGACATCTTTGCCATAAATGCGCTCGTAAACGTCATACGCCACAGCTTTATGCTCGTTTTCTTCCACCGCATGCCACTGCCACATTTTTAACATGGTCGGGTCTTGCATCAGGTCTTGCATATCGGTACGGCGCAGCAGTTGCGCTGCAATCGTGGCGGTAAAATGTTCAAGTGCGCAGGTGGCGGCCAAATCCAATTTGGCTTGGTTTGGTGCGACGACTGCCAAAAAGCGCTTTAGGTCGATCACCTTACGCGTAGCCTTCTCCATCCATGCTGCATCATAGCCAAAGTGATTCACATAGGCATTAAATGCCTCATGCTCTTTGGAGTGCATAGCTTCTTGACCAATAAACGCGCTCATTTCTTTTTGCATGAACAGGTCATCTTTCAGCGATTCGTGATAGCGTACTGCACGCACGCTATCGACAAAGAACTGCTCGCCCTCAGGAAACAACACTGACATCGACGTCAAAAAATGAGTCAGGCCAACATCGCCATCCATCCAGTAGCGCGGCACATCGGTGAATTTAAAATCCATGCGACGAACCGGAAAAGAGGCTTTGATGGCTGCGGACAGTTTAACTTTGGCGTTCATAAGCGCACACTCCTTGATTGGGCGACCGACGCTCAGTAAACGGTGATCTTAAAAACCGTATAACTTCGTCGTCTTCATAGACCAATCCTATGACGCGCGTCAGCCAACAAACAGTGCATTTTAGGACACCAATTGTCTAATAAGGACAATAAGACAACTTAAATAATCTTTTAAAAACATATATTTAAAAAAATAAAGTCTATATTTTGACCATTTCAATGCAACAAAATGAGCAAATGCTCAGTTTTGTACAACGCAATCACATCCACAAAGTCTAAAGACAAAAAAACAGCTCCAAAACTGGAGCTGTTTTTATTATAAAGTGCTAAACACTTAGTTTAGAACTTTTGACACAACGCCCGCACCAACAGTACGGCCGCCTTCACGGATCGCAAAGCGCAGACCAGTGTCCATCGCGATTGGGTGGATCA
>JBAQKP010000264.1:0-16190 GCA_049301135.1 Moraxellaceae bacterium
GAGTGAGCCTGTAAAAATCACAGCATAAAAGTCCGATAGCCCACTGAACGCAGATCCGCTACAATATGCGGCCTTTGTGAACCTGTACTGATAAACTCGGTTCACACCGCCCTATTGATCGCCAAGGAGCTGCCCGTGTCGCGTGTAATGTCCGCCGCCGAAATTCGCGAAGCCTTTTTGAGCTTCTTTGAACGCAAAGGTCACAGCCGCGTGGCCTCTAGCTCGTTGATTCCCGCCAACGATCCAACGCTGTTGTTTACCAATGCTGGGATGAATCAGTTTAAAGACTGCTTCTTAGGTCTAGACAAGCGCGACTATACCCGCGCCACCAGCAGCCAAAAGTGCGTGCGCGCCGGTGGTAAACATAACGACTTAGATAACGTCGGCTATACCGCACGGCATCATACGTTTTTTGAGATGTTGGGCAATTTTTCGTTTGGTGATTACTTTAAGCGTGATGCGATTGCCTACGCGTGGGAGTTTTTGACCAGTCCAGACTACATGAATCTGCCGAAAGATCGCTTGTATGTGACCGTCTATCACACCGACGACGAAGCAGCCGGTTACTGGCAAAACGACATCGGCATCGCGCCAGAGCGGATCATTCGGATCGGTGACAATAAAGGCGCACCGTACGCCTCAGATAACTTCTGGGCGATGGGCGACACCGGCCCTTGTGGCCCTTGTACCGAGATTTTTTATGATCATGGCGAGCATATCGCCGGTGGTCTACCCGGCACCCCAGAAGAAGATGGCGACCGCTATATCGAAATCTGGAACAACGTGTTCATGCAGTTTAACCGCACGGCTGACGGTGTTTTGCACCCGCTGCCTGCGCCGAGTGTTGATACCGGCATGGGCTTGGAGCGGATCAGCGCGGTGTTGCAACACGTCAACAGCAACTACGACATTGACCTGTTTCAGCATCTGCTGACGTCGGCTGCCCGCATCATCGGCATCGACAATCAAGGACAGCCCTCGCTGCGCGTCATCGCTGACCATGCGCGGTCATGTTCGTTTTTGATTGCGGATGGCGTGATTCCATCGAATGAAGGTCGTGGTTATGTGCTGCGCCGCATCATTCGTCGTGCCGTGCGACATGGCAACAAACTCGGCGCACAAGGCAGCTTCTTCTATCAGATGGTGCAGCCGCTAATCGACGTGATGGGCGATGCGTATCCTGAATTGGTTAGCCGTCAAGCGGTGATTGAAGCCACCTTAAAGAAAGAAGAAGAGCAATTTGCCAAAACCCTCGAGCAAGGTTTGCGCCTGCTGGAAGCGGAACTGGCCGAGATGAGCGGCAGCGTGATTGCCGGTTCAGTGGCGTTTAAGCTATACGACACTTACGGCTTTCCGGTTGACTTGACCGCAGATATTGCGCGTGAACGTGGTCTGAGTGTGGATGAAATCGGCTTTGCTCGTGAAATGGAACAACAGCGGCAACGCGCCCGTGATGCGGGTAAATTCACGGTCGATTACAACAGCATTGTCAAAGTCGATCAGGCATCGGAATTTGACGGCTATCACAGTACAGAAGGTCAAGGCCAGATCATCGCACTGTACAAAGACGGCGCTGCTGTTGAGCAATTGCTCGAAGGCGACGAAGGCTTACTGGTACTGGATCGCACCCCATTTTATGCCGAAAGCGGTGGTCAAATCGGTGACACCGGTACGTTGACTGGCGGCAATGGGATTTTTGAGGTGCAAGACACCAAAAAATCCGGCGGTGCTATCGTGCATCAAGGCGTAGTCACCGTCGGTCAAATCCAGCTTGGCCAGCCACTACAGGCACAGGTCAAACGCGACCTGCGCCAAGCGATCATGCGCAATCACTCCGCCACGCACTTGCTCCATGCCGCGCTACGGCAGATCTTAGGCAGTCACGTCAGCCAAAAAGGCTCGCTGGTGACCAGTGATGTGCTGCGGTTTGACTTTGCCAATGATCAGCCAGTATCGGCAGAGCAACTGCGCCAAGTCGAACATAAAGTCAATCAAGAGATCCTTGCCAACCTCCCCGTATCGACCGAAGAAATGTCGATGGACGCCGCCAAAGCACGCGGCGCGATGGCGTTGTTCGGTGAAAAATACGGCGATAGCGTGCGGGTTCTTGCAATGGGCAGCAAAACCGAGCAGCAAGAATTTTCGATTGAGCTGTGCGGTGGTATCCATGTACAACGCACCGGCGATATTGGGCTGTTTAAAATCAGCAGCGAAGGCGGTATTGCAGCGGGGATTCGTCGGATTGAAGCGGTCACCGGTTTCACTGCCCTGACTTATGTGCAGCAAGCCGATCAGCAATTGAGCCAAATCGCTGGACTGACCAAAGCGACCCGTGAGCAAAGCTTTGAGCGCGTGAATGCCGCATTTGAGCGCAGTCGCGAACTGGAAAAACAAATCGAACGCCTCAACCAAAAACTGGCCAGCGCGCAAAGTGCCGAACTGCTCAGTGCCGTACAGCAAATCAATGGTGTGCCGGTACTGGTCGCCTCGGTCGAGATGGACAGCAAAAACCTGCGCAACCTGATGGACAGCGTCAAATCACGTCTGCAAGATGCCGTGATCGTGTTAGCCGGTGCTGATGCCGACAAAGTCGCCCTGATTGCCGCGGTTGGCAACAGCCATACCAGCAAAATCAAGGCCGGTGCGATCATCAGCCACTTGGCCGCGCAACTCGGCGGCAAAGGCGGCGGTAAAACGGATCTGGCTCAAGGCGGTGCACCGCTGTCGGATGCTTACGCTGGCGTGATGCAAGCGTTGCCGACGTGGATTGCCGAGCAACTCAACTAATCTTTTACACGATAAACAACACGCGCCCACACCACACGGTTTGGGCGCAGATATGGAACGACTATGGCACTGATTGTCCAAAAATACGGCGGCACTTCGATGGGTACGCCGGAGCGGATTTTAAACGTCGCGCAGCGGGTCAAGCGCTGGCATGAACACGGCCACCAAGTGGTGGTGGTGGTGTCAGCCATGAGCGGTGAAACCAATCGTCTACTGGGTTTGGCCAAAGCAATCACCGAAGCGCCCGATCCACGCGAACTCGACCAAATGGTATCTACGGGTGAGCAAGTCACCATTGCCCTACTCGCCATGGCACTCAAGTCGATTGGCGTGGATGCCAAGTCCTGCACCGGCGGTCAAGTCGGCATCAAAACCGACACCTCGTACACCAAGGCGCGGATTCAGTCGATTGATGACGGCAGCATGCGCCGTGACCTCGACGCGGGCAAAGTGCTGATCGTGGCCGGTTTCCAAGGCGTTGATGCCGAAGGCAACGTCACCACGCTGGGTCGTGGCGGCTCGGATACCACCGGCGTGGCCTTGGCCGCAGCGCTGAAAGCCGATGAATGTCAGATTTATACTGACGTGGATGGCGTGTATACCACCGATCCACGGGTTGCGCCAAAAGCCAAAAAACTTGACCGCGTCACCTTTGAAGAAATGCTGGAAATGGCCAGCCTAGGCTCTAAGGTGCTGCAAATCCGCTCGGTCGAATTTGCCGGTAAATACCAAGTCCCGCTACGCGTATTGTCAAGCTTTGATAATCCAAACGATGGCGCATTTGATGATGACTTTAAAACCACTGTGGGCACGTTGATCACCACTGAAGCAGGAACAGACATGGAACAACCGATTATTTCTGGTATCGCCTTTAACCGTGACGAAGCCAAGCTGATCGTGCGCGGTGTGCCCGATCAACCGGGGATTGCCTCACGGATTTTGTCACCGATTGGCAATGCCAACATCGAAGTCGACATGATCGTGCAAAACGTCGCCGCTGACGGCACCACTGACTTCACCTTTACCGTCAACCGCAGCGAAATGAAAAAAGCGCTCGGCCTGTTGCAGCAGATCGGCCAAGAGATTGGCGCACGCGAAGTGACCGGCGACGATACCATCGTGAAAGTCTCGATTGTTGGTGTTGGTATGCGCTCACATGCCGGTGTCGCCAGCCAGATGTTTAGCACATTGGCTTCTGAGGGCATCAATATCCAAATGATCTCGACCTCAGAAATCAAAATTTCGGTGGTTGTGGATGAGAAGTATCTGGAATTGGCGGTACGCGCCCTGCATACTGCATTTGAGCTTGACCGTGAGTCTGGTGAAAGCCGCGCTCAAGCCTAAGCCAGCAGCAGCATAAGGTCGTGTGATGCAACCGCAAGCCCTAAAAGTGCCCAGCAGTTACACGACCCGATGAGAAAAATGTGAAGCAGGACTGTTGCAGACGTTGACTTTGCGCCATACTGCAACTTAGGCAACTAGCCAAATATTGAAGGAACAAGGAGAATATCCATGCTGATTCTGACCCGCCGTGTCGGGGAAACCCTGATGATTGGGGATGAAGTGAGTGTGACTGTATTAGGGGTCAAAGGTAACCAAGTCCGTATTGGTGTCAATGCTCCAAAAGAAGTCGCTGTACACCGTGAAGAAATCTACCAACGCATTCAGCATGAGCGCGCCATGCATGAGCACCTACAACATCTCGAACAGGACTATCAGCCATCGTTCGAAGATGATGGATTCAATCGCTAGGCCGTTCCGTTTGCTTGCAACGCTTAAGCGGCCATCTGGCCGCTTTGTTTTAGCTATTTTTTGCACAAATTTACTGCCAAAGCTGCTGAATTGAAGTCACTCGACAAAAATCCTCGCTTTGCCCCTTTTCATCAGTCAGGCTTACTCATACCATAGCGCGATTCTCAACATATTAGGCTGTTCGATCCAATGCGTGCTAGTCGCTTTTTATTCGCCACCTTGCGCGAAAGTCCTGCTGATGCCGAAGTCATTAGCCATCAATTGATGTTACGGGCGGGCATGATCCGTAAGCTGGCCAGTGGCCTGTATACGTGGCTACCGATGGGCGTGCGTGTACTGCATAAAGTCGAAGCGATTGTGCGTGAAGAAATGGACAAAAGCGCGCTTGAAGTGTTTATGCCGGTGACCCAACCGATTGAGTTGTGGCAAGAATCTGGCCGTGAGCAAGGCTATGGCCCCGAACTGTTACGCTTTAAAGATCGGCATGAGCGTCCGTTTGTGCTCGGGCCAACCCACGAAGAAGTGATTACCGATCTGGCACGGCAAGAGCTGAAAAGCTATAAGCAATTGCCGATTAACTTTTATCAAATTCAGACCAAATTCCGCGATGAGATTCGGCCACGTTTTGGCGTGATGCGCTCACGTGAATTTATCATGAAAGACGCCTACTCGTTTCATGCGGATCGTGCGTCGCTGGCCGATACCTATCAAGTCATGTACGACACCTATACACGGATTTTTAGCCGTTTGGGTTTGGATTTTCGGGCAGTGCAAGCTGATACCGGCTCCATCGGCGGTTTTGCCTCGCACGAATTTCATGTGTTGGCCAATAGCGGTGAAGACGACATCGCCTTTTCCAACGCATCCAGCTACGCCGCCAATATCGAAATGGCCGAAGCGGTACTGGTTGGCCAAGCGGCTGCACCGAGCCAAGCGCTGACTGTCATCGACACCCCGACCCAAAAAACCATCGCCGAAGTCTGCGAACTGCTACAAGTGCCTGCCAGCCAAACTGTAAAAACCCTGATCGTGCGTGGCACCGCCGATGAACACGGCAAATATGCTTTGGTTGCGTTGGTGTTACGCGGCGATCACGAACTGAACGAAATCAAAGCCGAAAAACTGGCCGAAGTCGCCAATCCGTTGACCTTTGCCAGTGAGCAAGAAGTCAAGGACGTGTTGGGCGTAGAGATCGGCTCAATTGGGCCACAGGGTCTAAGCATTGTGGTGCTGGTGGATCGTGCCGCGTCGGTGTTGTCGGATTTTGTGGCGGGTGCTAATCAAACTGGCAAGCATGTCACTGGCCTGAACTGGCAACGTGACGCACAGATCAGCCAAGTGGTGGATATCCGTAACGTGGTCGAAGGCGATCCGTCACCGGACGGACACGGCACGCTGACCATCAAACGCGGCATTGAAGTCGGGCATATTTTTCAGCTGGGTCAAAAATACTCCGAAGCACTCGGCTGTAAAGTGCTCGGCGAAGACGGCAAGCCAATCACCGTGACCATGGGCTGCTATGGGATCGGGGTAACCCGCGTGGTGGCCGCCGCAATTGAACAAAATCACGATGACAACGGCATTATCTGGCCGATGAGCATTGCGCCGTTTCATGTGGCGATTGTGCCGATGAATCCCGCCAAATCACCACGCGCCGTACAAGCTGCTGAAGAGCTGTATCTGGAGCTGCAAAATTTGGGTTTTGATGTGCTACTCGACGACCGTAACGAGCGGCCAGGGGTGAAGTTTGCTGACCTAGAACTGACTGGTGTTCCGCATCGGGTGGTGGTTGGCGAGCGTGGACTCGATGCCGGTACCTTTGAATATCGTGGACGGCGTGACAGCGACGCACGCGACCTGAGCAAAACCGAACTACTGGCACTGCTGACTGCGGCGCAAGTCTAAATCAACCCTTAATCGAATCAACGAACAGGATGAAACCCTCATGGCGTTAGATCTTTATGCAATCGGCAATGCGTTGGTTGATCGTGAATACAGTGTTGATGAAGCGCTGCTGGCCAACTGCAACCTGCTCAAAGGCACGATGCAACTGGCCGATGCCAGCCAGCAGCATGCGCTGATGACCGTCTTGAACGACTACACTGCCCCGACCGGACAGGTCAGCGGCGGTTCAGCGGCCAATACTGCGTTTGCGTTTGCGGCACTCGGTGGTTCAGCGTTCTATGCCTGTCGGGTCGGTAACGACGACGCAGGTGATTTTTATCTGGCCGACCTCAGCAGTGCGGGTGTACAAACCTCAGCACTATCGCAAGAACTCGGACAGACCGGTACATGTTTGGTGCTGGTCACGGCCGACGGTGAGCGCACCATGCACACGCATCTGGGCATTACTGCTGATCTGTCGCCTGATCAGGTCGATCTCGCCCCGCTCAAAGATGCACAGTATCTGTACATCGAAGGCTATCTGTCCAGCAGTGACAGTGCACGGCAAGCCGTCGCGGTGGTACGCGAACTCGCCCGTGCACAAGGCAGCAAGCTCGCCATGAGCTTGTCAGATCCGGCGATGGTACAGTATGCCTATGACGGCTTGCTCGACATGCTTGGCACAGGGGTAGATGTGCTGTTCTGCAACGAGATGGAAGCCCTGCTGTTTAGCAAGACTGAACTGCTGGATGAGGCGCTGCAAGTGTTACACCGACATGCGCCGTTGGTGGTGGTCACACTCGGTGCAAAAGGTGCTTTGATCAGTCAAGCCGAAGACAGTGGCTATGTCCGTATTCCGGTTGTCCCGCATGTGGTCAATCAAGTCCTCGATACCAATGGCGCAGGCGATAACTTTGCCGGTGGGTTTTTATTTGGCCTGAGCCAACTGATGACGTTGACCGATTGTGGCTTTTTGGCAAGTGCGTTGGCAGCGGCAGTGGTTGGTCAATATGGTCCGCGCTTGCCACGCCAGCAGTATGCTGAGATTTTGGCCAGTACCCAGCCATTAAGCCCACTGTAATCCATCCAGAACAATCGAGGTGCTTCACCATGGAACTGTTATGCACGACTGACCAAGTCGACGAGCGCGATGCGCGGAGTTTTGATACGCCGGTGGGTGAAGTGGTGGTGGCACAACGTGATGGGCAGTTTTTTGCCTACAAAAATAGCTGTCCGCACTTGGGCATTTCGTTGGAGTTTCAGGAACAGCAGTTTATGGATATGGATCGGGAGTACTTACTCTGCTCCAATCATGGCGCGTTGTTTCGAGTCGAGGATGGTCAGTGTGTGTTTGGCCCTTGCTTAAATGAACACCTGACCGCTGTGCCGATTCAGGTGCATTCGGATGGTAAGATTTTTTTATTAAATGTGTGATGGCTGAAAGCTAGACGTAGTGCGCACCTCGCTAACGGTTCGGTACGCATGGCACACCCTTGCGTCTACTCTCACTCACTAGATTCTCTAACGCCATCAACCACAACATAATATCCTAACTGACCCTTTTTCATCTTGATCAACACTGTACTGCGCTTTTACTCCAAACGCGTCCACACATCCCACGGCACAGAGATGTGATGGCGCTTTCCTTCCCACTCGATCAAGATAAGCTTCGTCCCCTTCCCAGAGGATTTCGAGATGACCTCTAGTTGCACCTCAAACGGATCGTGATGACTTGTTTTATTCCAATAGCTGGCTGCAGAGGAGATCCAAAAACCGACGCCAACAGCAAGCATAAAATACTCACCTATTTCGTCTCTGTAGAAGGGAGCGCGATTACGCCAGTGTGCCCAACCAGCCCAAATTAACACCAGTAAAGCAGAAGTCAGAAATGACCGCCCAAAAAGCTCTCCACCGTCAATTGTGTTTACATTACCCTGTTGCACCGTCGCAAGCAGCCCAGACATGAATAAGACAATCGCAATAGCGGTGCGATGGTCTTGAAAAAAGCTAGTAAAGGGCGACATGGTTTAACTCCAGCTGATATGGGTTTAGTTTAACACCACTACATAAGACTGCCGCACGCCACAATCAAAGCTCCCGCTACCAATCCGTATCAAACAACGCAGCGACGAACGGCTCACCGCCACCATTCAAAACAGCAGATTAGCTCATATCAGTGATAGCTTTAGCTGATGCAGAAGCTCTACTATCGGATCGCACACCCGCCGCTTCTGGATATATCGATCATGGATCAGTCACAACGAAACAGCATGCAGCGTTACTACCCACTCACCCTACTCACCGCATGTATTTTTTTAAGTGGTTGCAACGACTCATCAAGTGACAATAACAGCAGCCACACACCGACTCCGAGTACGCGCAGTATCACCGTGACGCCTTCATTGGGTCAAATCAACAACGCCGATGTCATTTTAAAACAACTGAGCAACGGCACGACCCTCGGCACATTAAACACCGGCACATCAGGCACAGTCACCTTTAGCAATATTGCTGCCAATAGCGGCGCACTGGCGATTGAAGTTAAGCCGACCAGCACCAGTACTTATTTCGACGAAGCAACCGCGCAAAATGCACCACTCACCCAAAGCCTACACGCCCTCGCAGAGCTGTCTGGTAACGCCAACGTCGGCGTCACCGCGTGGACAGAAGCAGCCTATCGACGCGCCCTAGCCCTCGCGGGCAGCGCTAAACCAAGCAGCGCACAAATTCAGCAAGCCACCACAGAGATGTCTGCCCAAGCGGGTTTAAACATCCTCACCGCACCGACGCTGGTTGACGGTGCTGCTGACCTCAACGCCCTAAAAGGTAGCCTCGCCGATGCTTACGCGCTGTCGCTAGCGGCACTGGCCGAACAAGCCAGCCTAAAATTAGGCAGCGAAACTGCCCCTGCATTAAAGGCTGCGCTTGATCTGGCTGCCGATGCTGTCGATGGTAAAATTGATGGCAAAGGTCTGGCAGGTGCAACTATTGCCAATCTATCCTATAACGCCGATAGCTTTGTGGCCGACTTTATTAGCCAAATTAACAGTTTGATCAGTAGCTTAAGCCTACCGACAGGTGAAAATGGCATCGGCAGTTTTGTCAAACCCACTGCGCCAACCGTCACGCCACCACCAACCAGCGCTGGACTGACTTTAACCGGCAGCGAAACAGGCACATTTAGTCCAGCCAGCAGCAGCACCAAGCTAGAAGGTGGTGAAACGGTATATCGCTTTGCAACTGCCAACAACGCCGCTAGCATCGCGATCTATGTCAAAGCCAATGGCAGTGTCCGCCTCGCCAATTTCATCGATAGCAATAGCGCTTATGAGTGCTTTGAAGCGACGTGTAGTGGGATTAGCATCGCAAATGGCAAAGTCATGTTTAATAATGTCACGCTTGATAATGGCCTGAAAATCTCTGGCAGCCTGACTGCGGCCACACTCACACCAGTGCCCCCTGTACCGCCGGTCACTCCAACTTTGCCGGTTAGTGTGGATGGCCTACTCAGCGTCAATGGGACAAATCAAGCGATTAGCTCAGCGTCTTACAATGAAACCAATGGTGGCGCGTTTGTGATCAAACAACTGTCACTGACCACTGCTGTCGGGCAGTTTATTTTTAATATGAATGGCACTACTGAACTTGGTATTAGTGTGGTTTTCGGTGATGCAAGCCTACCTGTACTGGAGCGCCTTTATAGCTGCGCTGTGAATTGTGGGGTGCTCACAGTCAGCGACAGTCGGGCAATTATTAATACCAACGGTGTAGTGCTTAGAAACAATGCAACAGGCAACACCATTACGCTTGCCAACAGTATTGTGGTCGAGCGCACGACCGGCAGCATGACCACCGACAGCGCTACATTGGGCAACTTTACACCGGTAACCTCTTCGATTAGCCAGAAGGCCGAAAACTTTGAGCTGTTGTTTAGCACGTTAGGCACAGCCGCACAAAGTGGCATTTCGTTAGGGTCTGTTGACGTTTCACATTGGCAACCAAATGAAGGCACAGGCTAATGCCACAAGACTGACGAAATTGCGCTTTAATTTATCGTATCTTGTGGCAATCGCTCTGAAGTGTTTCAATCTGGCAAACATGTTTTCAACTAAATGTCTCAGACTATACATGGACTTATCCAATTCAGAGTTGCCAATCTTAGAGTTCTTTCGACGTGGAATGCTTGTCGCCTTACCGCTCAACTCAACACTATCTCGAATCGCTTGACTGTCGTAGCCTGTGTCAGCAACCAGCATTGCACCGATGGATACCTGTGCGAGCAAATCAGGTGCAGCCTTGGCATCATGTACTTCGCCACCTGTGATCTCAAATGCGATTGGCAATCCATACGCATCTACGGCAAGATGGATCTTACTGGTCTTACCACATCGACTTAAACCAATCGCTTCTTGATCGTGACTTGCAGCACCTGAACTATGTTGATGTGCTTTGACGTAACTGCCATCAATAAACACCCACTCTGTATCAGAGTCAGTAGATAAAATCCTGAATATGCGCTGGAAAATACCTCTTGATGACCAGTCGTTATATCTTTTGTAGAGACTGTTCCACCGACCAAACTCAGGCGGCAAGTCCCGCCACGGACAACCCACCCGCATTCTATAGAGTATAGCTTCTACGGTGAGCCGTAAATTTGGCTTGTGATAAATGTCCTGTTGCATGAATATAGGCACAAGCTTTGCCCAGTGTTGATCGTTGAGCATAAAGCGCGGCATGGTGGACTCGGATGGGTTGTTGTGTGAGAGCTTTAATTCTCCGAGTCTGCCTCCAATTTGCAACTCTTAATTCAAAACGTCAACACGCCCTAGTCACGGTGTTATTTAATCCGTCTACCCGTGCCGTGGTCGAGGTGTCTGTGGTCGGTGGCATTGGTGGCAGCGTGTACAAGTGCTTTGCAAACGGTGCAGGTATTGGTATTCCAGCCTGTAGCGGTTTTAGCGTTGCTGCCAACAACCGTACGGTCACGTTTAATAATGCCAAAGTGGCTGGTGGTGCAGCATTTGCAACGCCAACGACGGTAACGCTGAATGGCACATTGACCGCTGTGCGCTAATCCTAATCTGCATCGAACGCCGCTGGTTTGGTTGACACAAACGCCTGATCGCTGTGCCGATTCAGGTGGTGCACCTTACTCATCTAGACTCAGTTCACGCTGCCAGTCACGTTCGGTTTTATAGAGCTTGGGCATGTCGGATACTCCATAGATCTGGTGGTATTTCAGTCGGATGCACCTGTATTTTGCGGTAACAGCTTATCACTGATTTGTACCGGATCAACACGCCACAATCGTCCATCCTACAATAACAAGTATAACTTTCAAGTAAAAACCATCAAAAATTAACTTGCAAAAAATCAATCGCACGCCTAAATTAACGTCAGTTCATCTTGCAATGCTGAGTTTTTAGACATGTCAACCGCCGATCTGGCCATGCGCCAACAGCGTGGCAAACGCCTGCAAGCCCTGCGCAAAGCCTGTGGGCTATCCGCTGAAGCGCTCGCGCAAGCCATGACCGAAGCTGGTGCGCCGGTGTCGCGTGGTGCGATTTCAAACTGGGAACGCGGCGAAAATGGCATCGTGATCGACAAACTGCCGACACTTGCCCGCCTGCTCAATACCAGTGAAAACTACATTTTGACTGGTCAAATGCTTGAGCAACAACAGTCCGCACCTGTTTTTTCGTCTTCTGCTTCTATCTTGTCTTCGCCGAGTAATCACATGCCCACTTCACAAAACACATCGCCAAACAGCCTGCGCCGTAGCATCCAAAAATCCAATAAATTACAAAATGTCTGTTATGACATTCGGGGGCCGTTGCTCAAAGCCGCCAACGCGATGGAAGAGCAAGGCCATCGGATTATTAAACTCAACGTCGGCAATCCCGCGCCATTCGGGTTTGAAGCACCGCTCGAAATCCTCAATGACGTGGCCAAAAACCTACCGAATGCAGTCGGCTACTGTGACTCCAAAGGGATTTTTCCAGCGCGTAAGGCCGTGCTGCAATACTACCAACAAAAAGGTCTGCGCTCGGCCATCGACGTCAATGACGTCTACATCGGCAATGGCGTGTCCGAATTGATCGTGATGTCGATGCAAGCGCTGCTGAACAACGGCGACGAAATGCTGATCCCGATGCCCGACTATCCGCTGTGGACAGCGGCGGTCAATCTATCCGGCGGTCAGGCGGTGCATTATCGCTGTGACGAGGCGAACTCGTGGTATCCCGACATCGCGGATATGGAAAGCAAAATCACCCAGCACACGCGTGGCATCGTGGTGATTAATCCGAATAACCCGACCGGCTCGGTGTATCCTCGGCATATTCTTGAGCAGATTGTGGGACTGGCGCGTAAGCATGATCTGATTATTTTTGCCGACGAAATCTACGACAAAATCATCTATGACGGCGTCGAGCATGTGTCACTGGCCACGCTTGCACCTGACTTGCTGTGCATTACCTTTAATGGCCTGTCCAAATCCTACCGCGTGGCGGGTTTTCGCTCCGGTTGGATGCTGGTGTCCGGCGATAAAGACAAAGCCAAAGACTATATCGACGGCTTGGACATGCTGGCCTCGATGCGCCTGTGTGCCAACGTGCAAGCGCAGTACGCCATCCAAACCGCACTCGGTGGCTACCAAAGCATCAACGAACTGATTGAGCCAAACGGACGGCTATATCAACAGCGGAATGTCGCATGGCAAATGCTCAACGAAATCGAAGGTGTGTCCTGTGTCAAACCCGAAGGCGCGTTATACTGCTTCCCGCGCCTTGATCCTAAGATCTACCCGATTGAAGACGACGAAGCCTTTATGATGGATTTGCTCAAAGCCGAAAAAGTCCTATTGGTACAAGGTACTGGCTTTAATTGGGATGCGCCCGATCACTTCCGTGTGGTGTTTTTACCGGCAGAAAGCGAGTTGCGAGAAGCGATTAGCCGGATTGGACGCTTCTTGGCAACGCGGCGTTGAGTGATCTGCACAACCTACATGTACAATGCTAAAAAAACCCGATCAAGCGTTCAACAAATTGAGGTAAGATTGGCAGCCCACATGGCATAAACGATATTTTTTGCCATTATTTTCAAAGCAAATACGCTATATTTTGGCGTTTGCCTTGGGTTAAGCAGACGCTGTACAGTTAATTTTTGCGTGAAATGGTGGCACAATACGCGCAACCTTGCACTGACCCACGTCGCCCATCACTGGTTGGGCATACGCAGGCAATCCCTTTTTTTGGAGTGTGTTATGAAAAAGTATCAATGTATCGTTTGTGGCTGGATCTATGATGAAGCGGATGGCTGGCCACAAGACGGTATCGCGGCGGGTACCAAATGGGACGATATCCCAAATGATTGGACCTGCCCTGACTGCGGCGTGTCAAAAGAAGATTTTGAAATGGTCGAAATCTAAGCGGCGTGAGCCCCGACTGACCACACCCAAACCCATGATAACTGGATGATCTCCGACCTCATGTGGCATAGGCTGGCTCATTAACTGACCAGCCTATTTTTTTATAGACGGCTGCGCGACTCGCAGTCCATTTGAAGCAGGATACACTTATGACACACCCTATCGTCATTATTGGTGCAGGCATGGCCGGTTATACACTGGCTCGAGAGCTGCGCAAAGCGAGCCCCGATGCAGAGATTGTGATCATTGCTGCCGATGATGCAGTCAACTATGCAAAACCAACGCTGTCCAACGCCTTAGTGGGCAACAAAGCGCCCGAAAAAATCGCGTTGGCCGATGCCGCCAAAATGAGCGAAACCTTAAAAGCCACCATCTTAGCGCACGCCAAAGTCGAGTCGATTGATACGGTCGCTCATCGCCTGTCGATCCAATTTAACAACGGTGTTACCCAACAACAAAGCTACAGCAAACTGGTACTGGCCGTCGGCGCAGATCAAATTCGATTACCGATCAAAGGGGACGGCGCGCAGGATATTTATACTGTCAACTCCCTGATCGACTATAAAAAATTTCGTGAACATCTCGACCGTAGCGACGACAAGCGAGTGCTGCTGATTGGCGCGGGTTTGATTGGTTGTGAGTTTGCCAATGACCTACAAGCGACTGGCCACAGCGTCGTTTTGGTTGACCTCGCCCCGTTTCCACTCGGTCGTCTGCTCCCCGTCGATACCGCTCAAATGTTTCAACAGCAACTCGAACACAGTGGCATGCAATTTCAACTGGCGACCACCGTACAGGCCGTGTTTAAAGTCGATCAGCATTACCGTGTTGAACTGGCCAATGGTGAGTCATATCTGGTTGATGTGGTGTTGTCAGCGATTGGCCTGCGTCCGAATCTTGACTTGGCACAAGCGGCTGAGATTGCCACGTCGCGCGGTATCGTCACCAATCAATTGCTTGAAACCAATCAACCCGATATCTATGCGCTGGGTGACTGCGCCGAAGTGGAAGGCCATCTGCTACCGTATGTGATGCCGCTGATGCAGCAGGCACGTGCTTTGGCCAAAACCCTTGCTGGTGAGCCGACAGCGGTGCATTATCCGGCCATGCCAGTCGCGGTTAAAACACCCGCTGCGCCACTGGTGGTACTGCCAGAACCTGCCAATCTGGCGGTCACATGGCAAAACGAAATCCTAGAAGACGGCATGATTGCACGCGCCCTAGATACGGCTGGGCAATTGCGCGGCTTTGTACTGCTCGGAGCGCTGGCGGGCAAACAACGGCTGGCATTGGCAAGAGCAGTGCCTGATCTCATGTCTGTTGGCTAAATTAATCATTTAACTTATAAAAAATTTCTGCGCACCTCGGAGTAGATTCTGAAGTGCGCAGTGCAACGTATTAAGTTCTCGAAAAGGCAGATTTTACAACCGCGCCGCTAACGTCGCACCTTCCCGAATTGCCCGCTTGGCATCAAGTTCAGCGGCGAGTTTTGCACCACCGATCACATGATAACGCGCACCGGTCAGTAGATTTTCGGGCGGCATCAGTTCACACACCGAGTCTTGTCCCGCGCAAACGACAATCGTATCGACCCGAAGTAACTGTGCTTGTCCGTCAATGGCAATCCATAAACCCTCAGCAGTAATCCTTTGATATTGAACGCCGCGCATCATCCGGACACCATGTTTTTTCAGGCTCGCACGATGTACCCAACCACTGGTTTTACCGAGTCCGGCACCGACACTGCCGCTTTTACGCTGTAGCAAATAAATCTCACGATAGGCAGGCTGGACTTTTGGCAGCACTAAACCACCTTCGCTGTGATAATCCACCCGTGGATCAATACCCCATTCGCGCTGCCAATCCGCCAACGGTTGCGGCTGTGGCACACGTGGATCATGTAGCAGATACTCACTGACATCAAAACCAATGCCACCGGCGCCAATCACTGCAACGCGCTGGCCAACTCGTGCGCCTTTTAATACATCAATATAACTCAGCACATTCGGTAGGTTTGCGCCATCGAGCTTGAGTGGGCGCGGCACCACGCCAGTCGCCACCACCACGTCATCGTAGCCTTCGCGTTCGAGTTGCTCGCGCGAAATACGGGTATTTAGCCGGACTTCGACGCCTTTTTTGACGATCATGGTCTTAAAATAGCGGATCGTTTCGTGAAACTCTTCTTTACCCGGTACGACTTTGGCCAGATTAAACTGACCACCGAGCTCATGCCCTGCTTCAAATAGCGTCACTTGATGGCCACGTTCAGCTGCGACGGTCGCCGCTGACATGCCCGCCACACCACCACCAACTACCGCAATACGGCGCGGTTTACGGG
>JBAQKP010000265.1:0-2320 GCA_049301135.1 Moraxellaceae bacterium
GCCAAACACCGTCACCACGAACAGCGCAAACGCCGCCATGATAAAAACCCATGACAGCAAGAACAAATCTTGCGGCATAAAGGTCAGGCCAAACACATAAAACTGTCGGTGTGGAATATCAAACAGCAAAGCCTGTCGTTCGTCCCAGCGCAAAAACGGCAGCAGCACAAACAGCAGCAGCAACGTATACATGCTGGTAGTACGGATGTTTTGAAAAAAACCACTGATCAGTTTGGTTTGGATTTTGGCCGGTTTTGCCTTGCTCGGATCGTGTGTGTTGACGGAAGCGGACGCAGTCGGCAGGTTATGGACGGGGATTTTATCGCTCATGTCATCAGGCCATTGGCTAAAAGAAGGCTAGTGGATTCGAGACGTGCATATGGGATGCAGCAGAGACGAAGCAAACAGTTAAGATATCTTGATTATAAGCCGGATTGCGGATTGAGGTTGAGTGGTTTTGATGATGAAGCATATCAAAAAAAACCGCCTGCACGGGCAGACGGTTTTGGCGGTGAGCGCTTAAAACGGCTTAGCGTTTTGACAATTGGTACACATAAGCAGCAACCAACTGAATCCGCTCTTCACCGAGTTGATCAGCAAATACGGGCATCACACCACCACGGCCATAGCGTAGGGTGTGCTGAATGGTGGCACGATCACCCCCATACAGCCAGATGTTGTCGGTTAGGTTGGGTGCGCCGAGTGCCGGATTACCCGCACCATTCGCCCCGTGACAGACGGCACAGTTCTTTTTAAAGTGATCTGCGCCTTCGGCAACCCATGCGGTATTTAACCCCCCACGACCCGAAATCGACATGACATATTCAGCGGTGGCACGCACCCCCGATTCACCGAGTTTTTCCTGCCATGCGGGCATCGCTGCAATCCGACCTTTGGTCAAGGTTTCGACGATATTTTCGGTTTTGCCGCCATACAGCCAGTCATTGTCGGTCAGGTTCGGAAAGCCAGTCGCACCACGCGCGTTACTGCCGTGGCAGACCGCGCAGTTTTGCCGAAACAATGCTTGGCCGATCTTCAACGCCCGTGGGTCATCGGACAGTTCGAGCGTCGACATTCCCGCAAAGCGTTTTTCGAAGTTGTCCAAAAACACTTGGTTGTTTTTGGCGTAGTCCGCTTCCATTTCGTTGACCGATGTCCAGTGCACCTTCGTGCCATCGAGTTGTTCAACCGTCGCTAAACCTTTCCAGTTACCCAAAGACGGGTAGAGCGCGACATAAAACACCGCCCAGACAATACTCATCCAAAATACGGCCAGCCACCAGCGCGGCATCGGCTTATCGTATTCTTTAATCCCGTCATAAACATGACCTGTGGTGCCGTCTTCCTCAAGCGTCGGGCGCATCCGCATGACAAAAATGAGCGTGCCAGTGACGAACAGCCAGCAGCCGATAGACAGTAGTGCAACCCACCAACTCCAAAAATCGGTCATCGTGGTTTCTCTCTTGATTCAATATCAGACGGATTAGCCTTCGGATTCAAAGGATCGGTCTGGATGGCTATATCAGCATCTTGTTCAAAGCGTTTCCGGTTGGCGGGCGAATACGCCCACCAACACACGCCAATAAATGCCACAAATGCCGCTACTGTTGCGAGGGCTTGCAAGGTCACGGCGTTCATTAGCGTTGACCCTGCATGACCGTGCCGAGTTGTTGTAGGTACGCCACCAGTGCGGTCAGTTCGGTCTGGCCTTGCACGCCATCGACTGCGGCATCAATATCAGCCTCGGTATATGGCACCCCAAACTGATCACGGAATAGGCGCATTTTTTCTTGCGTTTTTTCAGCATTCAGCGTGGTGTTGGCCAAGTGTGGATAACCGGGCATCACAGATTCTGGAACGAGACTACGTGGATTAATCAAATGCTCAGTCTGCCATGCATCTGAGTATTTTTGGCCAACCCGTGCCAAGTCAGGGCCTGTACGCTTGGAACCCCACAAGAATGGGTGATCCCACACCGACTCACCCGCCCGTGAGTACGCGCCATAACGCTCCGTTTCAGCGCGCAACGGCCGTACCATTTGGGTATGGCAGACGTGACAGCCTTCACGGATGTAGACATCACGGCCTTCAAGCTGCAAGGCAGTCCATGGCGTCATGCCAGCAACAGGCGTATTGACGCGCTTATCAAACAGCAACGGCACAATCTCAACCAAGGTGGCGAAGCTAATCGCCACCACAATCAATACCATCAACAGACCGGTATTTTTTTCAACCACTTCATGTGGAGTACCTGCCATCAGTCAATCTCCTCAGGCCGTTACAGTCGATTTTTTGGCGTCTTCAGCGGTCACCGGCGACT
>JBAQKP010000266.1:0-3139 GCA_049301135.1 Moraxellaceae bacterium
TATCAAGCGTGATGCGATATTCTCGCTGATGTGAAAATCGACTCTGTTTCCTGAAAGTTATGGTGTTTTCAGAAAAATTTTCGTGAGACACACCCGAATCATAGTATCTAACTAAACCTGCTTGCAACGAGAAATTCTTTTGAACTGCTGCCACTTTGACTCGATCTAAAAACTCTTTAACGTCTGTTATGAGTACAGAATATTGACCTAAAGAAATGTTTTTTGTCGGGATTTTTAGTTGCTCTTCAAAATCTTCAGGTGTTTCAAATATTGCTGGTGCATCACCGCCTACATGACTTGCATGCATGCAAAAAATTCGCTTTTTCAGTTGGCTGTCATAGCGTATGAATACAGGTGCTGCCAAATCAGCACTGTTTATTTTCATACCATTAAGTTCGATGTCAATGTCTTGTGGCTGAAGCCAGCAGCTTACCGCTTCATGCTGGTCGCCTCTGTCCGAGCCATCTCCGTCTTCAAGCTGTATAAAATAATCTAATGAGTTCATGTAGAGAGAACCATCAAGGAACTGTTGAGCGTGTTGATTTTCCGAGAAAGTCTTTAAAAAGCAGTAGATTCTTGGCTGACTCATTTTTTACTCCGAACAATCTTCACTAAGTTTCATTAGTGATAGTAAGTGCTTAGTATGACTGTATACACCAATAATCAAAACCATCCGTGCATTTTACAGGCAAACCGCTGCAATCGCTTGTCGGTATCGCCCTGACACGGCATAATCCTGCGTTTATTGAATTTTTGCCGACGCGCCTCGCGCTTGCACCAGATAAGGACACTCCGCACCATGATGCGCACCCATTACTGTGGCTCACTGACCGAAAGCCAGCTTGAACAAACCGTCACCATCTGTGGCTGGGTACACCGTCGCCGCGATCATGGCGGCGTGATTTTCCTCGACATGCGCGACCGTGATGGACTGGTACAAGTCGTCATCGACCCTGATACCCCAGAAGCCTTCGCCACCGCTGACCGTGCGCGCTCAGAATACGTTCTGAAAATCACTGGCCGTATCCGTAAGCGCTACGCCGGCACCGAAAACGCCAACATGACCAGCGGTCAAATCGAACTGCTCGCCAAAGAGATCGAAACCCTCGCCAGTGCCGAAACCCCACCGTTTCCACTGAATGACGAAAGTGTCAAAATCTCCGAAGAAAACCGCCTAAAATATCGCTTCCTCGACCTGCGTCGCCCAGAAATGCTGGAGCGTATGCGCTTCCGTTCAAAAGTGACCAGCCTGATCCGCAACTATCTCGACGATAACGGCTTTTTGGATGTCGAAACGCCGATTTTGACCCGTGCCACCCCAGAAGGTGCGCGTGATTACCTCGTGCCATCGCGTACCCAAAACGGCAGTTTTTTTGCGCTGCCACAGTCACCGCAGTTGTTTAAACAATTGCTGATGGTGTCGGGTTTTGACCGTTATTATCAAATCGCCAAATGCTTCCGCGACGAAGACCTACGCGCCGACCGTCAGCCGGAATTTACCCAGATCGACGTCGAAACCTCGTTTATGTCAGACGAAGACATCATGCAAATGATGGAAGGCATGATCGTGAAAGTGTTTAACGAAACGCTGGGCATTCAGTTTGACACGTTCCCGCGCATGACCTATGCCGAGGCGATGCGCCGTTATGCGTCTGACAAACCAGACCTACGGATTCCGCTCGAGTTGGTCGATGTGGCAGATCTGCTAAAAGGCGAAGGCTTTAAAGTGTTTGCAGGCCCTGCCAACGATCCAAAAGGCCGTGTCGTCGCCTTGCGTATCCCGAATGGCAACACGATTTCACGCGGTCAAATCGACGAATACACCAAGTTTGTCGGCATCTACGGCGCACGCGGTTTGGCGTATATCAAAGTCAATGACATCAGCAAAATCAACAACGGTGTCGAGCAAGAGTCAGGCCTACAGTCACCGATTATCAAAAACATCAGTGATGCCGCGCTGCAAGAAATCGTCAGCCGGACTGGCGCACAAAATGGCGATTTGATTTTCTTCGGTGCCGACAAAGCCAAAATCGTCAACGACGCGATGGGCGCACTGCGAATTAAAGTTGGCCATGATCTGAACATGGCGACCTGTGAATGGGCGCCGTTGTGGGTGGTGGATTTCCCGATGTTTGAAGAAATCGACGACGGCAAATGGACATCGGTGCATCATCCGTTCACCTTGCCAAAAGGCACGGTCGAGGAGATGAAAGCCAATCCAGCCGGTGCGTTGTCAGTCGCCTATGACATGGTGCTCAACGGTACTGAACTCGGCGGTGGTAGCTTGCGGATCTACACCTTAGACATGCAAAAAGCCGTTTTCGAAGCGCTGGGCATCAACGAAGCCGAAGCCGAAGAAAAATTCAGCTTCTTGCTGAACGCCCTGAAATATGGTGCGCCGCCGCATGGTGGTTTGGCGTTTGGTCTAGATCGTCTGATCATGCTGATGACCGGCGCACAGTCGATCCGTGACGTGATCGCGTTCCCAAAAACCAAAACCGCTGAATGTCCGATGACCGAAGCGCCTGCGCCCGTTGATGCCAATCAGTTGCGTGATTTGGGTATTCGTTTGCGTGAAGCACCGAAAAAAGAAGCCTAAATTTAACGTAGAGCTTTAATCAGAACCAGCGTAGGGTGACCTACGCTGGTTTTTTATTGTTAACTCTATTTTGGTGGCGGTGTATGCACGCCTTGGCGAGCCTGAATCTGACTACGCAGGAGCGTCACCCATGCTTGAATATACGGCGCAAAATACTCAGCCGATGGCGTAATCCGTTTGTCCAACGCCATCCCACGAAACAACCACTGCGTCAGCATCATCATTTGTTCGACCTGAATATCAGGGCTAATCGACTCAAAAAAATGCTCAGCAGAGCGCTGGAACAAAGCCAAAAATTTATTGAGTAACGGTTGTAAGTGTGCGTTGAACTCAGGATCTTGCTTACCTGCAATCAGCAATTCCAGCAACACCTCATTTTCAACCCCATGCAGCAAATCCATCCACGTCGCTCGCAATAACGCTTCGAGTCGATCCTCCGCCTGATTGACGGTCAGCACCGCTTGTCCCCAGCGCCGATAAAACCGCCAAAACGCCTCATCGGCCGCAGCCAGTAGCATCGCCGTTTTGTTTTCGAATAAA
>JBAQKP010000267.1:0-9320 GCA_049301135.1 Moraxellaceae bacterium
TTGCTGTTGCAAGCCAGTTTGGATGCGACTTTTGCAGATACACCGTATACGGCTGATGCCTTTACTGAGCAGTTACGGCTGGATAAACCGCGTTTCTTGTCGGTTGGGCAGACCGTTTTGGCCGAGCTGACTGAGATTTTTGTGCAGTGGCAGATGATTCGACGGCAGATGCTGAGTTTTGATTTGGCTGTGTTTGGCGAGAGTATCCATGATATTGAAGATCAGTTGGATGCGCTGCATTTGGATGATTTTGTCTATCGGATAGATGTGCAGCACTGGCGGCAATATCCGCGTTATTTGAAGGCGCTGGCGGTGCGTTTGGAGCGCTTACCAAATAACCTGACCAAAGACCTGCAAGCGGTGCGTCAGCTTGATCCGCATATGGCGCGTTTAAGTGGCCGCGAAAATGAAACGGCGCTGGCGGAGTATCGCTGGGCGGTGGAGGAGTTGCGGATTTCGTTATTTGCGCAGCCGATGAAAACCCTCGGGGCAGTGTCGCCGAAGCGGTTGGATAAGTTATGGGCGGATGTGAGTGAACAATAGCCTGACTTTCTGGGGTGTGTTGAAACTCCGATTAGACTGTTTCCAGAAAATTTCAACCAAGCTTCTTGGTTAGTAAATTCAAGAAACTGGCTAGTCGGTGAAACAGGTATTCTATATGGTCACTATCTTTTAGCTTGATCTGAGTCACCTCTGAGTGTCTAATAAAATATGAGTTACCAATCTCAGTTAAATTTTTCGACTCACTTTCCAGATGCTCCCTGAAAGAAGGTTCGCTAGAAAGCTCATTAAGCAGTTTGGTAGCTGATGCTTTCTTATTTTCACTGGGTGAAAATACAGTTTTAGCACGTTCAAATCCGTCCCAGAGTTCTTTCAGCGCATCGTATCTCACCTGTACGTCAGGATTGGTTATTTTACCATTTGCCCTTACAATCAAGTCGCTTAACTCTTGATCTAAAACATCTGTTTTTCTGCTAACTAAGGTCTTCAGAGAGGGATTCAGTATGCGGAAGATACTTCCATCTTTTTTTAGCTCATACGCCAAACCATTTCGTCTAAACAAGGTCTCGATTTTTTCAAGAAACTCAGATCTTGCTTTATCTCTATCAAAAGATATTAAATGATAATGTCCGTAATAAGAATGAAAGCTGCCTTTTTCCGGTTTGGCAACATGCTTATAGCAGAATTGAATCAGGTCTAACACATCCAAATAATCTGGGGTGAAAGGGACTGTCTTGGGTGTCCACCAGCTTTCTGGGTCATCTTCATCTTTTGTCGTTACTAGCGGCCATTCAAGATTTATTATTTCAGCTTTTAGTGCCAGTACGAACGCTTTTTCATCTGTCCCATAACAGCCTTGACCATCTGGACAATGTGCGGGAAAGTCCTCACCGAAAGATCCCTTTTCAACTAAAATCTTAAAAAAGGATGCCAGTTCACACCAGACATTATGGGGTATTTCGTCTTTCATTCGAGGTATGTAGCCTTTTTCAATTTCACTGAAATATTCCATCGAGTCCTGCTTTAATGAAAGGTGGTCAGGTTGAGAGTGGGAAAAATACAGTTTCAATGCTATTAAAAAATCTTTAATACCAAGACCTTGTTCGTTAATTAGCGGAATTGCAATCTCCGACCGATCTAAACCAGCCGGAGTAACATGCTTAGCCCGTAATATAACTCTGCAACTGTTCAATCATCTTTTTCTGCTCATGAATCATGGTCTTGACCAGATCACCAATCGACAGCATCCCGACCAGCTTACCATCCTGCATCAATGGTAAATGCCGAATATGCTTATCGGTCATCAGGCTCAAGCATTCATCAATCGACGTGGTTGGTGTGACCGTGGTCAACGTGGTGGACATAATTTCAGAGACCGGCGTGGTGCGTGACGAGCGATCCATCAGCGCGATCTTGCGGGTATAGTCGCGTTCGCTGAACATGCCAACCAACGCATCACCTTGCATCACCACCAACGCGCCAATACCTTTGTCTGACATCAACCGAATCGCATCGTACACGGTGGTGTCTGGGGCAACTTGATAAGTTTCATAAGAATTTTTAGCTCTGAGTACATCTGCGGCAGTTGGCATAGCACGACTCCTTTGGGTCAGGTGTGGTTTAGTTTTAATGCATTTTGCGATAAATAAAAAGCAAGTTATCTAACTTTTTTGCAGGATGTTGAGCAATCAGACAATTAGATACCACATCCATTGCTCATCAAGTTGCTGTATGGTAAATCCAATGGCATTTGTGGCGCGACAGATTTATAATCGCCGACACCTTCGATCAATAAAAGGATATCAAAATGCGTAACTTGTTGTTGGCTGTATGTTTATTGGGCGGTTTTAGCGTAGCCCAAGCCGCAGAAACCCTCACCATCGGACAAACCATCAAATCGACGCTGACCAGCACTGACCGAATCAGTGACAGCGGTGGTCGCTCCAAAGATTATCAATTAACCCTAAAAAAAGGCCAATTGGTCGCGTTAAATGCGCGGTCAACCGTGATTGATCCGATTCTGATTTTGTTTAAAAGCGATGGTAGCCTGTTAGAAGAAAATGATGATCACGGTGAAAGCACCGATGCCCTCATCGTCACCACTATTCCTGAAAATGGCACCTATACGCTACGGGTCAATTCACTGGCTGCTGAAGATGCCGACGGTCAGACCACTGGCGAGTACAGCCTGCGTGCGATGCTGGTCAGCGAATAACTTTATTGCGTCGCCATTATTGCGCGTATTGAGATACGCACGAGCAGCCTGCCTCAGTACGACGCTGCCTAACAAATTTAGCCACCCCAAAAAAACCAGTTTCCGCTAGTATGCAAATGGTGTTTTAGGGAGTGAAGAGGTATGCGCGTGCTTATGCGCCGGTGGTTGCGACGTTATCCGATCAGCAGTGTCTTGCTGTTGTCGGTCTTATTGCATCTGTTGATTGGTTGGTTGATCGTGGTGCCGTTTAATTTTATGACCGAAAACCACTTGGTCGAACAACCTGCGATTGCTGTACCGATGCAAATTAAACTGATCGAGATGCCGCCTGCTGTAGCAGCGCCAACGCAAGCAGTTCCTGTCTCACCACCGCCGATACCCGCGCGTGCCGCGCCGCCAAGTACACCACAACTCAGCCTAAAATCCGCCGATGATCCAACCGTTACAGCGGCACAAGCCGTGCCAACTGAACCGACTGCTGCTGCCGATGCCGTGTTAGATGACTTTGAATTCGATCTGGATGCGCCAGAGCCATATTATCCGCCGCCGATAGACGCATGGGATCGTGATCTCACCGAGCGTGATTGGCTGAGTTTTGAAAATGCTGATACAGCACCAACCACTGAACGGGTGTTGACCGAGCAGTTTGCGCGTGGTGTATTTCCACAGCAAATCAAGTCGGTGTATCAGGGTGAGGTGATTGGCATTGATTTTGAGCTACAGCAGACATGGACGCTAGACGAGCAGCAGCACTATCAGATTGTGACCGAGGCAGAAAAATTTGGTTTTAAGGTACAAGCAACCAGCAGTGGCCAAGTGACAGCATCAGGTTTGCTACCCAGTCAATTTGAAATTCTGATCAACCAAAATCGGCATGCGTGGGCGGGATTTGATGCGATTAATCAAGTGATTAACTACGGTGCACCGACCACGCAATCAGTCGGTTGGGTCAGTGGTGCGCAAGATTTAAACTCGGTATTTTTCCAGTTGGCATTGTTGCAGCAGTCGATTGCCGACCGTCAGGTACAAGTGGCAGCAGTCAATCAAGTCTATGCAGTCGATCTCAAACACACCGAGCGTCGCCCAACTCGGTTACCCACTGGCGTACTATTAACTGATGTGCTGGTTGCAAACGATGTGCAAGGCCAGTTTAGTGGTGAAGCGCGTTTTGCACCGGCTTTGGGCAATTATCCGGTGGCAATTCGGGTTAAATATGGTCGTTTTGATGTGAAATTAAGCTTGCAGCGCTTGGAGATGGAGGGCGTGACTGTTTGGGGGCGTTAGGTATGCCCCCCAAAAGCTCATAATGATACGCCCAGCGTTATAAGTAACGCCCCACCATGCTACGCACATCGGTACGTGCATCAATCACGGTCATAAAGGTATACGCCCCGATAAACTTGCGACTGATAAACATAAACTCTTTCGGCGGTACGCTAAAATAGCGTGAGGTCATCGAGTCACCGGCTTGTTTGATCACCCGACCATGCAACTGGCTTTTTTTCCAGACATAGCTATTGGGTGGTTCAAACGCATCGGCCGGTGCATCCGGATTGTTGCTCGGATTGCTAAATGGCTCAGTGGCCAGCATAAACACGGCTGCCATACCCGGTTTGACATTATCTGGCATTTGATCAAAAAAACTATAGCCCTGCATCGCGCTGATCATGTGCTGCTGATCGTGCTGGTAGCCTGCGGCAATCAGCCCACGCGCAACCCGTAACAGGTTGTCATCAAAGCCACGAATCGCGCCAAAATCCAACAACACGATTTTATCCGGCACGTCTTTGCCATTGCCGAGGCGAACCAAATAATTGCCAAAATTGGGGTCGGTTTGCATTTCGCCCCATTCGAAAATCTCACGAATGGTAATCTCAAGCGAGGCTTCACCGAGTGAATTGCGGCGCGATTGTGGCAGAGAGAGCATGACTGCGCCGTTGATTGGCACACCCCGTTCAAAGGTCATACACAATACGCGGTCGGTGCAGTATTCATCGACGATCTGCGGCACGATATAGCGAGGATCGTCTTTCAGGCGTTCATAGAAGCGCTTCGTCGTGGCCGCTTCCATCTGATAGTCCACCTCACGGTGCATCATCTCGCGGACTTCTTCGAACCACTCTTCAAATTCACGGGTCTGCGGCACCATGCGGGTCAGCTTCAGCATATTCCGAAACAGACCAAGATCGGAATCAATCGCTTCGGCCACACCAGGGTATTGCACTTTGAGAACGATTTCTAACCCGTCAGATTTGCGGGTGGCACGGTGTACTTGCGCAAGCGAGGCGGTACCAAGTGGCTCTTGGTTAATGATCAGTTCATCGACTTTATCGCCGATTTGTTTGCGCAATTGCGCCTCAATCGCTGGCCATGACAAGGCCATCGTGCTGTCATTTAGGGTGTGTAACGCAGTGGTGATTTCGGGTGGTAAAAAATGCTCACCGTACAACGCCATCATCTGACCGATTTTGACAATCGAGCCTTTGAGTTTGCCGATTTCATTGACCAGATATTGAGCTTGTTCGCTCATGACCTGTTTGCGTTTTTTGTCACGCACTTCATCGCTAGAAAACATACTGCCTGCATTGGCAGTCGCCCAGCGTGTTCCCGCCAACAAGGACGCCCGCGCAATCGACATACGCCGATCAAATGCGCTGGTTTTCAATTCATCAAGCTTTTCGGGCAAATCAGACATGGGTGCGGTCATTCCTCAAGAGAGCGGGGGGACGGCAAACAGTGGCAATGCCAAGGCATTGACTGTCACGGCGACGATGATGTCGGACGATAGCGCAGAGTACAAGCGTCTTTGCGTGAATAGGCAGTCGACTCTAATCTAACGTATCGTCTCTTGTTTTGATTGATCATCCTACCATTCGGTACGATGATCAATCCTGCGAGCCAACTGCGCAGTGGGTTAGGACATCCAGCAAGCAGGCTAAATTAATTGGCTTAACACCAAAAATCTATTCGCCTTTGGTCTGCTCACGTGCAATCGCTCGATAGCCGATGTCACTGCGGTATTGCATGCCATGAAAATGCACATGACCACAGGCTTCGAGCGCGGTGGTTTGCGCATCCAAGACACTTTCACCGATGGCGGTCACACACAGCACACGACCACCGCTGGTTAAGCTATGTCCATCGGCAGTCAGGCGTGTCCCCGCATGAAAAATCTTCACGCCATCGGGTGAGTTGCCCAGACCAGAAATCATGTCGCCCGTGCGCACGTCGGCCGGATAGCCTTCGGCAGCCAACACAATTCCAATCGATGGACGGCTGTCCCAATCGGCATGGCTCGGTAACTCACCTTGCAGACCGGCTTCAACCAGTTCAATCAGGGACGACTGTAAGCGTAGCATGATTGGTTGGGTTTCGGGATCGCCAAAACGACAGTTAAACTCGATCACTTTGGCCTGTCCCGCCGGATCAATCATCAGACCCGCGTATAAAAAGCCACTGTACGGATGTCCATCTTTGGCCATACCGTCTACGGTGGGTCGCATGATGTCACGCATCACATGATCAAACACGGGTGATGTGACCACTGGTGCAGGCGAGTACGCGCCCATGCCGCCGGTGTTCGGGCCTGTATCGCCTTCGCCAATCCGCTTGTGGTCTTGGCTGGTCGCCATCGGCAGGATGTTATGACCATCGATCATGCAAATAAAGCTGGCTTCTTCACCATCTAAAAACTCCTCGATGACCACGCGAGAACCGGCTTCACCAAATTTATTACCCGCCAACATGTCATCAATCGCAGCGTAGGCTTCGTCAAGGCTCATCGCCACGATCACGCCCTTACCAGCGGCCAGACCATCGGCTTTGATCACAATCGGTGCACCATGTTGATCAATATAGGCTTTGGCGGCAGAAACCTCAGTAAACACCTCGTAAAACGCGGTTGGAATTTGGTGGCGTTTTAAGAAGTGTTTGGCAAAGGCTTTAGAGCCTTCCAGCTGTGCGGCAAACTGGGTTGGCCCCCAGATCTTCAGACCGGCTGCACGGCAGGCATTGACCACGCCATTCACCAGTGGGGCTTCAGGCCCGACGATGATCAGGTCAATCGCATGGCTTTGCGCAAAGGCAATCACGGCTGGATTGTCTAAAATATCCAGTGCGACGTTTTGGCATTTGGCTTCGGTCGCGGTACCGGCATTACCGGGTGCAACAAACACAGTGGCAACCTGTGCGTCTTGCGCACATTTCCATGCAAACGCATGCTCACGGCCACCTGAGCCCAAAATCAAAATATTCATCGGTCACGCTCCTTGTTGTTCGATTAGTGACGGAAATGCCGCATGCCTGTGAACACCATCGCAATGCCATGCTCATCAGCAGCGGCAATGGTCTCGGCGTCGCGCATTGAGCCACCCGGTTGGATGATACAAGAAATCCCCACTTTAGCAGCATTGTCGATGCCATCACGAAACGGAAAAAACGCATCCGAGGCCATCACGGCACCTTGTACCACCAAGCCCGCATGTTCGGCTTTGATCGCGGCGATTCGCGCAGAGTTGACCCGACTCATTTGACCTGCACCAATCCCAACGGTTTGGCGGTCTTTGGCATACACAATCGCGTTGGACTTGACGTATTTGGCCACTTTCCACGCAAAAATCAAATCATGAATTTCGGCTTCAGTAGGGGCGCGTTGTGTGACGATTTTAAGGTCTGTGTCCTTGATCATGCCCAAGTCTTGGTCTTGGATCAGTAGGCCGCCGTTAACGCGTTTAAAGTCTAGTTGACTGCTGCGCTGGTTGATGTCTGGCAGTGCACCACAGACCATTACCCGCACGTTTGGTTTGGCTGCTGTGATCTCAAGCACGCCCTGAGCGATGCTCGGTGCAATAATCACTTCGACAAACTGACGATCAATAATTGCTTTGGCGGTTGCACAATCGAGCTCACGGTTAAAGGCAATAATCCCACCAAAGGCAGACTCTGGATCGGTCGCGTAGGCCAGATCATAGGCAGTTTTGATGCCGTCTAGCGACACGCATACGCCGCATGGGTTGGCGTGCTTGACGATCACGCAAGCTGGTTTAGCAAATGATTTCACACATTCTAGCGCCGCATCGGTGTCGGCAATGTTGTTGTATGACAGTTCTTTGCCTTGTAGTTGCTTGGCAGTGGCGACTGAGGCTTCGCTGGCGGTGGGTTCAACATAAAACGCCGCCGACTGGTGCGGGTTTTCGCCGTAGCGCAGGTCTTGGGCTTTGACCAGTTGTAGATTAAAGGTGCGGGCAAACGCATCGGCAGGTTGCTCGGCGGTTTTGCCGACGCGTGCGCCGAGATACTGCGCGATCATGCCGTCATATTGTGCCGTGTGTTCAAAGGCTTTCACCGCCAAATCAAACCGCGTGGCAGTTGACAATGTGCCGTTGGCGGTCAGTTCGCTGATCACACCCGCGTAGTCGCTGGCATTCACAATGATCCCGACAGAAGCGTGGTTTTTGGCCGCGGCACGTACCATGGTTGGCCCACCGATGTCGATGTTTTCGATGGCATCGGCCAGTGAGCAGTTGGGTTTGGCGACGGTCGCTGCAAATGGATACAGGTTGACGATGACCAAATCAATCGGCGCGATGTCATGTGCAGCCATAACCGCTTCGTCGATGCCGCGCCTTGCCAAGATGCCGCCATGAATCTTCGGATGTAGGGTTTTGACTCGACCGTCCATCATTTCGGGGAAGCCGGTATGCTCGGACACTTCAGTCACTGCAATATTGTTGTCTTTAAGCAGTTTATAGGTGCCGCCGGTCGAGAGTAGTTCGATGTTGAGGCTGCTCAAAGCTTGAGCAAATTCGACGATCCCAGTCTTATCCGAAACAGAAATCAGTGCGCGTGCGATGGTCATACGGTACAGTCCCAAAAAAATGTGGTCAGCAGATCTTGCAAATGAAAAGACCGGAAAACCCCGAGAGGTTGTTCCGGTCTGCGCGTGATCGGTCGATTACTCGCTCATCAGGCCGTGGGTTTTCAGCTTTTTGCGCAGCGTGCCACGGTTAAGGCCAAGGATTTCCGCAGCGCGAGTTTGGTTACCTCGGGTGTACTCTAGCACAACCGACAGCAAGGGCTTTTCCATTTCAGCCAGCACCAAATCATACACCATCGACGGTTGCTCACCTTGCAACTGGGCAAAATAGTGGCGAACCGCACGCTCGACGTGCAAACGAAGGGCGACGTCTGATTGGGCGTTAAAGGCAGAGGATTTGCTGTTCATGAGTCTAGATCCGAAACGAAATCATATACAGGCATCAAAGATACCAGAGGCTAAAAACATGGGCGGATCACTTGTCGCAATAGCAGGCTGATTGCGCCAATACAGACCATAGCCCACGCGGGCGTGCATCATATCACCACAGCCACAGGCTTGCAGCACGCAAAACAGGATTTTTAACCCGTTATGCTGCCGAACATTTGCTCCGCTATCGACTGCACTGTTTGGACTTGCCCTGCCTTAGTACACTGGATCAACGGCATAGGCTTTAATGTCGGCGCGCGCCACGTCCAGATGAAACTCGACTTTGAGTGACTGGCGCGGCAACAACTGCTTGAGTTGCCGATCATTACCTTGCAGGTATTCATGCGGCTCAATGGTGCG